>JAYSEC010000263.1:0-4956 GCA_041914085.1 Nocardioides sp. | reverse complement strand
TGGGCGAAGGCGTCACGGTCGGAGGTGATGATGACGCAGTCCCAGCCGTTGGCCGCGGCCCAGGCGGCGCCGGAGGCGTTGACGTCGTCGGCCTCCAGCCCCGGGGGTGTCAGGGTGGCCAGGCCGAGGGCGTCGAGGAGGGGGCCGGCCCGGTCGAGCTGGTCGACGAGCTCGGCGTCCTTCTCGGCCCGCCCGGCCTTGTAGTCGGGGTAGGCGTCTCGGCGCACCGACCCGGTGCGGTCGTCGAGCCCGAAGAGGACGGCGTCGGGCGCGAAGGAGTCGATCGACTCGAGGATCTGGCGCAGCATCCCGTGCAGCGCCCAGATTGGCCGCCCCGACCGGTCGCGGAGGCCGGTGTGGGCCCGGGCGTGGTGGTTGCGGTGCAGCAGCGAGGGCGCGTCCACGACCAGCAGCAGCTTGCGCGGTCGATCCACGCGCACACTCTCGCACGACGCCGGTCGGCGGGGCGGAGCCGGTCAGCCGCCCGCGCGCGGCACGTGGATGTCGTACTGCGCGAGCTTGCGGTAGACCGTGGCGCGACTCATCCCGAGCTCGGCGGCGGCCTCCTGCATCGAGATGCCGGACCGGGTGAGCACCCGCACGATCTCGTCCCGCTCGAAGGTCTCGATCCGGGTGAGCCGCCGTGACGACCCGGACAGCACGTCGGCGGAGAGGTGGCGTACGTCGATGGCGTCGGTGAGCCGGGCCGCATGGGTCACCTCCTGCGCCAGCTGGCGCACGTTGCCCGGCCAGCCGCAGCCCCGCAGCGCGGTCTCGGCCGCCGGCGTGATGGTCACACCGCGGCCGCGGACCCGGTGCGCGACGTGGTGCGCCAGCGGCACGACGTCGCCGACCCGCTCGCGCAGCGGCGGCACGGCCACGACGGTCTCCACGAGGGGGGCGAGCGCCGGAGGGACGGTGTCGAGTCCGCCGGCGGTGAGGCAGAAGGGGACCCGCTGGCCCTCCGCGGCCCGGACCCGGGCCTGGAGCACGAGGTCGCGGACGTGCTCGGCCACCCAGGCCGGGAGGAGGTCGACGTCGCGGACCAGGATGCCGGTGTCGGGCTTGCCCAGCTCGGGGGTCCAGAGCCCGATCCACGCCTCGCTGTCCTGGGGTGCCGGGGGAGAGGCGGCCAGGATCCGCTCGCGCGGGAAGGCCTGCCGCATCGCCTGCGCGAGGAGGGTGGACCGACCGACGCCGTCCTCACCGACGGCGGCCACGATGCGGCCGTCGCGCATGGCCGCCGCGGCGTGCGCGACCGCATCGGTCCACTGCGCGCCCAGGGCCGCGAGCGCCCCGCTGCCGGGCTCGGGCCGCGGTGTCTCCACCCGGAAGACCTCGCCCCGCTGCGCCGGACGTGGTCGTTGCCCGCGCGAGCGGGCCAGCATCAGCGCGGAGGTGGTGCTGGCTGCCGACTGGGCGAGCGCCAGCAGCAGCTCGCTCGACTGCGTCGACCAGGTCGTCAGGTTGACGCAGCCCTCCAGCCGCCCGCTCAGCGGGTCGAGCACCGGCACCGCCGCGCAGGTGTAGCCGCAGAGGCTGATCGCATAGTGCTCGTCCGCGCGCACGACGGTCGGCGCACGGTCCGCGATCGCCAGGCCGAGACCGTTGGTGCCGACGGTGCGCTCGGCATAGGCGAAGCCGGGTGCCAGGTGCACCTTGTCGAGCGCCCGCAGCAGGGCGTGGTCCCCGCTCATCCGGTTGAGCACCAGGCCGTCGGCGTCGGTCAGCATCAGCGACACCGGCTCGTTGGCCAGCGTGGCGTGCAGGTCGGCCAGCACCTCGCGACCGCACTCGAAGAAGAGCGACTCCTCGTTGACCGTGCCGGTGAAGCTGGGCTCGATCTCCTCCAGGGGGACGCCGTAGTCCTCGCTGCGCTGCCACGACGCGACGAGCCGCTCGGACAGGTGCGCGGGCTCGGCGTCGACGACGGCGCCGGGGAGCGAGCGCTGGACCTCGCGGTGCCGCACGGCGCGGTCGGGAAGGCCTCCGTCGGGCATGTTCCACCCCCTCCACTGGGTGTGATCGACGTTACATCGGCATCCGTGCGGACCACGTGGCGGGCCGTCTCAAATTGAGACGCCGTGGGATCTCAGATTGAGACGACGGGGCGGGTGCCCGGGCCGGCGAGCCGACCTAGCGTCCGGAGGCACCGCTGGTGGTGACGTCCGTCACCCGAGCCCCGACCATCACCTCACCGGAGGCCCCATGTACACCAAGGACGGCGAGAGCTACTTCATCGTCGACGCCCACGTCGCGCTGTGGGACGCCAGGCCCGAGAACATCAGGAACGTCCAGGGCCAGCAGTTCATCGACTGCTTCTACGACTACCACCGCAACCTCTCGCCCGACTCGGAGGTCTGGCCCAAGGAGGAGTACCTCTACCAGGGCGGGGAGCGGCTGATGAAGGACCTGTTCGAGGACGGCTACGTCGACCACGCGATCTTCCAGCCGGCCCACCTCGGCGAGTTCTACCACCGCGGCTTCGGGCAGACCGAGGAGGCGTCGGCGCTGGCCGCGCAGCACCCCGACAAGCTCACCTACAACCACAACTTCGACCCCCGCAACGGCGAGGCCGGCCTCGACCAGCTGCGCGCCGACGCCGAGCGGTTCGGGCTGAAGGGCGTGAAGCTCTACACCGCAGAGTGGCACGGGGACTCCCGGGGCTGGCGCCTCGACGACCCGATGGCCTACCGCTACTTCGAGCTGTGCCGCGAGCTCGGGATCACCAACATCCACATCCACAAGGGCCCGACCATCCGGCCGCTGGACCGCGACGCCTTCGACGTCGCCGACGTCGACCACGTGGCCACCGACTTCACCGACCTCAACTTCGTGGTCGAGCACGTCGGGCTGCCCCGGCTCGAGGACTTCTGCTGGATCGCCACCCAGGAGCCCAACGTGCACGGTGGCCTCGCGGTCGCGATCCCGTTCATGCACACCCGCCCCCGCTACTTCGCGCAGATCATCGGTGAGCTCCTCTACTGGATCGGCGAGGACCGCATCCAGTTCTCCTCCGACTACGCCCTGTGGACGCCGCGCTGGCTGGTCGAGTCGTTCGTCGACTTCCAGATCCCCGCCGACATGACCGAGTACGCCCCGATCACCACCGCGCAGAAGAAGAAGATCCTCGGCCTCAACGCCGCGCGGATGTACGACATCGAGGTGCCCGCCGAGCTGCAGCTGCCGGAGGCCGACGAGACCGAGACCGGTCCGCGCCAGCCCGACGCCGCCGACCTCGCGGCGGTGTGACCGTGACGCTCACCGCCGCCCGCACACCGACCCGCGACCAGTACGCCGACGACGTCCGCGACGCGCTCGGCCAGGTCCTCGACCCGGAGCTCGACGAGCCGATCACCGACCTCGGGTTCGTCCGGTCGGTCGCCGTCGACGAGGCCGGGGGAGTGGAGGTGCACCTGCGCCTGCCGACCTCGTTCTGCTCGCCCAGCTTCGCCTACCTCATGGCCTCGGACAGCAAGGACGTGCTCACCGCGCTGTCGTGGACCCGGCGCGTCGTGGTGCAGCTCGACGACCACCACGACTCCGACAAGATCAACGCCGGGCTCGCCGCCGACGCCGGCTACCGGGGGACCTTCGGCCACGAGGCCGAGCGGGACCTCGAGGAGCTGCGGGAGACCTTCCGGCGCAAGGCGCACACGGCCGCGATGGAGCGCTGCCTGACCGCGCTGCTGCGCGCCGAGCCGGACCGGCCCCTCGACTCCCTGGGGCAGGTCGTCCTCCACGACCTGCCCCGGGGACCCCACACCGACGCCCTGCTGCGGCGCCGGGCCGCCGTCGGGCTGCCGCTGGAGGGCACCGCCCCGGTGCTCGTCGACCACGCCGGCACCCGGCCCGACGACGTGCCCATGGCGCTGCGGCGGGCGCGCTCGACCCGGATCTCGATCGACGGCAACGCCCACTTCTGCCGTGGTCTGCTGCGCACCCGCTACCCGGGCTCGGAGGACGCGCAGGTGCACCGCGCCGACGGCGCCGAGCCGGCCGACGCGTCCTACGACCCGACCTTCGTCCCCCTCACCACCCTGCTGGCCCCACCGACCGAGGAGACCCCCTGATGAGCAAGATGCGTGCCGTGCAGGTCGTCGGCTACCACCGCGACCTGGAGATGACCGAGGTCGACGTCCCCGAGGCCACCGGGCCCTTCGACGTCGTCGTGCGGATCGGGGGCGCCGGCGTGTGCCGCACCGACCTGCACATCCTGGAGGGGCAGTGGGAGGAGAAGAGCGGCGTCACCCTCCCCTACACGATCGGCCACGAGAACGCCGGCTGGGTGCACGCCGTGGGGTCGGCGGTGACCAACGTGCGCGAGGGCGACAAGGTCATCGTCCACCCGCTCATCACCTGCGGCCTGTGCCGTGCCTGCCGCACCGGCGACGACGTGCACTGCGAGAACAACCAGTTCCCCGGCATCAACGCCGACGGCGGGTACGCCGAGTACCTGAAGACCTCGGCGCGCAGCGTCGTACCGATCGACGACTCCCTCGAGCCGGCCGACGTCGCGGCGCTCGCCGACGCCGGGCTGACGGCGTACCACGCCGCGGCCAAGGCGGCCCGCCGGCTGACGCCCCGCGACACCTGCGTGGTGATCGGCGCCGGCGGCCTCGGCCACATCGGCATCCAGGTGATGAAGGCCCTCTCACCGGCCCAGCTGGTCGTCGTCGACCGCAACCCCGAGGCCCTCAAGCTGGCGCTCTCCATCGGCGCCGACCACGGTGTGGTGGCCGAGGGCAGGCAGGTCGAGGAGGTCCTCGAGATCACGCGTGGCCTGGGTGCCGAGGTGGTCATCGACTTCGTCGGCGAGGGCGGCTCGACCGCCCAGGGCCTGGCGATGACCCGGCAGGCCGGCGACTACCACGTCGTGGGCTACGGCGAGGACGTCGTCGTGCCGACGATCGACCTGATCTCGGCCGAGAAGAACATCATCGGCAACCTCGTCGG
>JAYSEC010000262.1:0-4977 GCA_041914085.1 Nocardioides sp. | reverse complement strand
CTTCTTGTTGCCGACCTCGCCGTCGACCTTCAGCACGCCGTCGTAGTTGGCGAACATGTGCGCCGCGACCGGGCGGGTGAAGGCGTACTGGGTGTCGGTGTCGACGTTCATCTTCACCACGCCGAAGTCGACGGCGTCGCTGATCTCCTGCGCGGTCGAGCCCGAGCCCCCGTGGAACACGAGGTCGAACGGGCGGGCGTCGGCGCCGAGGCCGAGCTCGGAGGCGGCGGCCTCCTGCGCGGACTTCAGGATCTCGGGGCGGAGCTTGACGTTGCCGGGCTTGTAGACGCCGTGCACGTTGCCGAAGGTCAGCGCGGTCATGTAGCGGCCGCGGTCGCCGGCACCCAGCGCCTTGATCGTGGCGATGGCGTCCTCGGGGGTGGTGTAGAGCTGGTCGTTGATCTCGTTGGCGACGCCGTCCTCCTCGCCGCCGACGACGCCGACCTCGATCTCGAGGATGATGTTGGCCGCGGCGCACTTCGCGAGCAGCTCCTCGGCGATCTGGAGGTTCTCCTCCAGCGGCACGGCCGAGCCGTCCCACATGTGCGACTGGAACAGGGGCGCCTCGCCGCGCGCGACCCGCTCGGCGGAGATGTCGAGCAGCGGACGGACGAACCCGTCGAGCTTGTCCTTGGGGCAGTGGTCGGTGTGCAGCGCGATGTTGACCGGGTAGTTCTTCGCGACCTCGGCGGCGTACGCCGCGAAGGCGACCGAGCCGGTCACCATGTCCTTGACGGACGGGCCCGAGAGGTACTCCGCGCCACCGGTCGAGACCTGGATGATGCCGTCGGAGCCGGCGTCGGCGAAGCCCTTCAGCGCGGCGTTGAGGGTCTGGGAGGACGACACGTTGATGGCCGGGTAGGCGAAGGACTTCGACTTCGCGGCGTCCAGCATCTGCGCGTAGACCTCGGGGGTGGCGATGGGCATCGGGAATCTCCTCTGAAGCGGTCAGGCAGGCGCTGACAACCCTAGTGGCTACCGGCCGGTCCGGGTTCCTGCGAGGCGGCGTCTCACCCCGTGACAACCGACCGGCGTCCGGCTCCGTGTCACCGGGTGCAAGGCTCACCGCGGGGGGAAGGACCACGACATGGCCACGCAGATCGACTGGCGGCGCGAGCTCGACGCGTCGTTCGGCAGCGGTGACGACCTGCCTGTCGGGCACTACGTCGCTGCCGGGCACACCGCCGTACGCCGTCGTCGTGCCGCGGTCGTCGCGGCCGGGGTGGCCGCCTTCATCGTGGTGGGCACCTCGTGGGTGCTGGCACCGGGGGACGCACCGCGCAGCGACCGAGCGCCCGTGGCCACCGAGCCGACGGCGTCGGCATCGGCGTCGGCGTCGGCGACGGCGAGCCCGTCCTCGCCGGCCGCCGCCCCCGAGCCGGCGTCCTCCTTCCCGTGGCGCAAGGGGGAGCCGCCGGCGCGCGCCCTTCCCGGGCGCCTGGAGATCCGGCCGGGCGCCGTCGTCCACGAGCGGCGCGACGACCTGTACCCGGGCAAGGACACCGAGTCGGCAGCCCTCGACATCTCCTTCCGGGGCGAGCGCTGGTGGCTGGTGCTGGAGTGGAAGAAGGGCGGGAGCAGCATGTCGTCCTCGCGTCCCGAGGACGGCTTCGCCGAGTCCTTCGACGCCTTCGTCCGCGCCGAGGTGGCCACCGGCGGGATGACCTCCGTGCCCGCCGACGACGTCCCCGGCATGGCCGGTGGACTCGCCACCTGGCACGGCGGCGAGCTCGAGCCGGCTCCCGGGGTCACGGTGGTCCGGCGGGCTGAGGACCCCGTCCCCGGGGACGACTCGCTCGGGCTGGTGCTCCGGTCCGAGGGGCGCACGACGTGGGCGCTGTTCACCCAGGGCGGCAACGCGTCGACGTGGGAGCTCGAGACCGACTCCGGGTGGCTCACCTTCGACCAGTGGCTGGCCGACCAGGTGGCGGTGCAGACCGGCAGCCCGGGCATGCGCCTGGTGCGGCTCGCGGCCGACGGCACCGTCAGTGGCGTGGCACCGAGTGTCGAGGTGCTGGAGCAGCAGGCCGACCCTGACCTCCCCGCCTACGGCACCGACACGGCGAGCGCGTCGGCCGTGGCGCTCCTGGACTGGCAGGGCGAGCGCTGGTTCGTCCTGGCGGTGCAGCTCCCCCGCGAGGTCGCGGTGACGACCTTCGCGGCGTCGAAGACCGGCGGCGCCGAGACGCTCGACGAGTTCGTCGCGTTCGTGGCCGACCAGGCCGACGAAGGCGGGCTGCGATGAGGCACGACGCAGCGTTCTCGGAGTTCGTCGCCGCGCGGCAGGGCCACCTGCGGCGCATCGCGTACGCCCTGTGCGGCGACTGGCACCGCGCGGAGGACCTCCTCCAGACCGCGCTCACCAAGCTGTACGTCGCCTGGCCCCGGATCCGGCACGACGGCAGCGAGGAGGCCTACGTCCGCCAGATCATGGTGCGGGCCAACATCGACGAGTCGCGCCGGCCGTGGCGGCGCGAGCGCCCGAGCGACGTGCTGCCGGACGTCCCGGTCGAGGACGGCACGCAGGTGGAGGAGCGCTCCGCGCTCTTCGACGCGCTCCAGGACCTGCCCGAGCAGCAGCGCAAGGTGGTCGTGCTGCGCCACTGGCTCGGGCTCTCGGTGCGAGAGACGGCGGCCGAGCTGCGGATCAGCGAGGGCACGGTCAAGAGCCACAGCAGCCGCGGGCTCGCCGCCCTCGAGGTGGTGCTGGCACCTCACCGGTGAGCGGCCCGACCCGGCCGACGGCCGCGCGTGCCGCACCTGAGGTGGATGGCGCGCCTGCTCGCCACCACCTAGGTTGACGGCCATGACACGACGACTCGGGACGAGTGCCACCATCGTGGGCCTGCTCGCCGCGGCCCTCACCACCACCGCCCCGATCGCCGGCGCCGCCGCCGACCCGGCCTACCAGGCCCCGGTCATGGGCCAGTGCTCCGACATGAGCCGTGCCGAGCTCGACCTCCCGACGTACACCGAGCCGGCCGTCGACTGTGCGGGCACCCACACGGCCGAGGTCACCGCCGTGGCCGTGCTGCCCGACGGCATGGCCTACGACAGCCCGGACTTCACCGAGCTGGCCCTCGCCACCTGCAACGGCGGGAAGCGGCAGGCGCTCGGCGCCAGCAAGCTCGGGATGCACCTGACGGCGTACGCCATCGGCTGGTTCATCCCGACCCCGGAGCAGCAGGCCGCCGGCGCCCGCTGGCTGCGCTGCGACGTGGTCCTCCTCGGCGGCAGGGAGCTCGTGCCGCTCCCGGACAAGCTGCACATCGGCACGTATCCCTACGAGTCGTCGGTCGCCCGCTGCCTGACCGGCCGCGACTTCCTCGTGACCACCTGCTCCGCGAAGCACACCTACCGCGCCACCGCCGCGATCAAGATCAAGGCCAAGAGGTACCCCACGGAGAAGGCCTGGAAGCGCATCGGCACCGAGCGCTGCCGCAGCGCGACGACGTCGCGGACCTATCGCTTCAGCTGGCCGTCGAAGGTGGACTGGAAGGTCGGCGACCGCGCGCTGGTCTGCTACACGCAGACGCAGAAGTAGGCGAGCAGCTAGCCCCGCCAGACGTCCTCGGCGCCGACGTCGGCGTACGTCCGCACCCAGCTGTGCATCGCGATGGCCGCCGCCGCGCTCGCGTTGATCGAGCGCGTCGAGCCGAACTGGGCGATCGAGAAGGTGCCGTCGCACACCTCGCGGGCACCCGCCGAGAGGCCGGGCCCCTCCTGCCCGAACAGGAAGCACACCCGCTCGGGCAGCTCCATGGTCTCGAGGTGCAGCGAGCCCGGAAGGTTGTCGATGCCGAGCAGCCGGACCGGCTCGTCGAGGGAGTGGAGGTACGTCGCCAGCGCCGCCGCGTCGGGGTGGTGGCGCACGTGCTGGTAGCGGTCGGTGACCATCGCCCCGCGACGGTTCCAGCGGCGGTTGCCGACGATGTGCACCTCGGCCGCGAGGAACGCGTTGGCCGTCCGCACGATGGTGCCGATGTTGAAGTCGTGCTGCCAGTTCTCGATGGCGACGTGGAAGCCGTGCCGTCGGGTGTCGAGGTCGGCGACGATCGCCTCGAGGCTCCAGTAGCGGTAGCGGTCGACGACGTTGCGGCGATCGCCGTCGCGGAGCAGGTCCGGGTCCCAGTGGTCGCCGGCGGGCCACTCCCCCTCCCAGGGGCCCACGCCCACCTCCGGCGGACCGTGCGGCATCGGGTCGTACGGCGCCCGCTCGCCGTCGCGGGGATCCTGCTCCTGCATGCCTGCATGCTAGGGAGCGCTGGTTAGGGTGGCGCGCGTGACCGCACTCCTCGACCCGGCCGGGCTCGTGACACCGCTCCTGCTGGGGATCGACTGGATGGACCCGAACTGGCTCCTCGACCGCTTCGGCGCGGAGCTGTTCTGGATCAGCCTGGCGATCGTCTTCATCGAGTGCGGGCTGTTCTTCCCGATCCTGCCGGGCGACACGCTGCTCTTCGCGCTCGGCCTGTTCATCGCCACGGGGCAGCTCGACCTGTTCCCGGGCCCGCCGCTCGTGGAGCTGCTGATCGCGGTCGCGGCGCTCACCGGCGCGGCGTTCTTCGGCAACGTCGTCGGCTACGAGGTCGGCCGGCGCATCGGCCCACCGCTCTACGAGCGCGACGGGCGGATCATCAAGCGCAAGTACTTCGACCAGACCACGGCCTTCTTCGACAAGCACGGCAACAAGGCCCTGGTGATCGGCCGCTTCGTGCCCTTCGTGCGGACCTACATCACCGTGGTCGCCGGCGTCACCCGGATGGACCGCCACCGCTTCTTCCTGTGGAGCCTCGTCGGCGCCGTGCTGTGGGTCGTGTCGATCTGCCTGCTCGGCTTCTTCCTCGGTGACGCGTTCCCCCACCTCGGCGAGAGCATCGACAAGCTCATCATCGTCATCCTGGCCTTCTCGGTCATCCCGATCGCCTACGAGTGGTGGCGGCACAAGCGCACCAACGCCCCCGGCGCCGAGATCGG
>JAYSEC010000261.1:0-4980 GCA_041914085.1 Nocardioides sp. | reverse complement strand
TCGACTTCGGGTGCGTGTGGGTCAACACCCACATCCCGTTCGTCTCCGAGATGCCCCACGGCGGCTTCGGGGCGTCCGGCTACGGCAAGGACCTCTCCGGCTACGGCTTCGACGACTACACCCGCATCAAGCACGTGATGACCGCGCACTACTGACATCCTTGCGCCGTGCCCTCGCCGCGTCAGCTCGTCCAGCTCGTCGGCGGGTGCGTGGTGCTGGGGGTCGGCGTGGCGATGCTGCTGACCGCCGACCTCGGCTCCGACGGCTACTCGACCCTGGTCAACGGCATCGCGCTGGCCTCGGGGATGAGCTTCCTGCTCGCCAACACGCTGGTCAGCATCGCCTTCCTGGTGCTGGCCGCGGTGCGCCGCGTGTTCCCGGGCATCGGCACCGTCGTGCAGGTCGTGCTGGTCGGCCTCACCGTCGACGTCCTCCTCGGCGCCTGGGACGTCCCCGACGGCTGGCCCGCCCGCATCGCGCTGCTGGTGCTCGCCTTCCCGGTGCTCGCCGTCGGCATCGCCACCTACCTCGGCAGCCACACCGGCGCCGGTCCCGCCGAGGCCGCAGCGCTGGCGTACGACCCGCCGCTGCCGTTCCGGTGGAGCTACAGCGCCGTCCAGGGTGGCGGCGCCCTGGTCGGCTGGCTGCTCGGGGCGACCGTCGGCGTCGGCACGCTCGCGGTCATCGTCGCCCTCGGTCCGTGCGTCGACCTCGCCAGCCGGCTGCTGCGGCTCGACGTGCACCAAGTCCGTCCTCCGGGGTGAAGCAGGACCGCCACACGCGGGGCAGCATCGGCCCCGTGACAGAAGTGCTCTCCGGAATCGACACGGTCGTCGTCGACCTCGACGGCACGCTCGTGGACTCCAACTACGTCCACGTCCTCGCGTGGCGCGAGGCCTTCCGCGACGTCGGGCTCGACATCGCCTCGCACCGCATCCACCGGCTCATCGGCATGGGCGGCGACCAGCTGGTCGAGCGCGTGGCGGGCGAGGCCGTCGAGCGCAACGTCGGGGACGAGGTACGCCGCCGCCACCAGGTCCACCTCACCGAGCGGGCCGGCCTCGTGTCGGCGACCGACGGGGCGAGCGAGCTGATCCAGCTCCTGCGCGACCGTGGGGTCCGGGTGGTGCTCGCGTCCTCGTCCGAGCAGGAGATCACCGACCGCTTCCTCGACCTGGTCGAGGGCGCCGCCGGCATGCTCACCGCCACCGTCAGCGGCGACGACGCGTCGCGGACCAAGCCGCACCCCGACCTGATCGAGGTGGCGCTGGAGGAGGTCGAGGCGGGCAAGGCGGTCGTCGTCGGGGACACCGTGTGGGACGTCGAGGCTGCCACGGCCGCCCGCGTGCCCTGCATCGCGGTGCTCACCGGGGGCATCCCCGAGCGCGACCTGCGCGAGGCCGGCGCCGTGATGGTGTTCGAGACCCCGCACGACCTGGCCGAGACGCTCCGCGACGCCTGATTCGCCCGGGCGGGTGTGGCAGCGCCGCGTCGTACCCGCCAGCATCGACGGTGGGCCGTGACCGAGCTTTCGGGGGTGAGATCCGGATGGAGCTGTTGCCGCAGAGCCGCGAGGCGCTCGACGAGTACCTCACGCCGGCGGGCGACGACCTCGAGGACCAGCTCAGCGTGATCGAGAGCTGGGCCGTCAGGACCGTCCCCGAGTGCGTGGCGATGAGCGTCACGCTGCTCGAGGAGGACCTGACCTTCACGTTCGTCAGGAAGGGGCCGACCGGGGACGACGCGTCGGCGCCGTCGAGCGCCGCGGCGCCGCCTGCCACGGGCTGGCACGCCCTCGACGAGGAGGGCTGGGCCGCGCTCGCGCGCCAGCAGGCCGCCGCCGGGATCGCCAGCACCGTCTCGCTCCCCGTGGTGCACCGCGACCGCGTGGTGCTCGGCATCGACCTCTACGCGTCCACCCCGCACGCCTTCGACGACCGGCTCGAGGACCTCTCGCGCTCGCTGGGTGCCTGGCGCGACGGCGCGGTCACCAACGCCGACCTCGCCTTCGAGTCGCGCAGGCGTGCGGAGGAGGCGCCGCAGCGGCTGAAGGAGCGTCGTACGGTCGAGGTCGCGGTGGGGCTGCTCGCCGCCCGGCAGGGACTCGACATCGAGACCGCACGATCGGTGCTCCACTCCTGCGCCAGCCAGGCCGGCATCGCCGACGTGCAGGCGGCCCTCGTGCTGCTCGCGCTGCCCAGCCTGTAGCGGTTCCGGGCACGACGCGCATGCCCCACCCCTGACGGGGTACCGGGGGCCATGCACCGACCTCCCCCCACCGTCCTCCCGACCCGGGCCCTCCTCGTGGGCGTCAGGGAGGAGAGCGAGCTGGTCCTCCACGGCCTGCGGAGCATGCTCGCCCCTCACTCCGCCGCCGTCACCCTCGTCGGCCTGCGCGCCGACCAGCCGTCGCCGCCGTGCGACCTCACCCTCTTCGAGCCGGCCGCGCCCCATCGCGCACCCGGGCAGCCGCTCCGCGTGCCCGGCCGGATGGTCGCCTACAGCTGGGACTGCTCGCCCGGCGCGGTCTCCACGGCGATGTCGCGCGGCGCAGCCGGCTTCGTCAGCAAGTGGCTGCCCGCCCACCGGATGGTGCGCGACCTGCTGCAGATCGCCGACGGACGCGTGGTCATCGACGCCTGGACCGGCCGCAAGGTCGCGCAGAAGCCGGGCGAGGAGCGCTGGCCCCTGACGCAGCGCGAGACCGAGGTGCTCGCCTTCATCGCCGCCGGCCGCTCGAACCAGGACATCGTCGACGAGACCCTGCTGAGCATCAACTCGGTCAAGTCCTACATCCGCAGCGCCTACTCCAAGATCGGTGTCACGTCGCGCTCCCAGGCCGTCCTCTGGGCGGTCCGGCACGGCTTGCTCCTCTCCGCCGAGGCGGACGACGGCGGGCTGCGCCTCGTCGACCCCGTGCCCGTGGAGGCGGTCCGCCCGACGGCCTGACCGCGGCGCCGGGCGGCTGCCGGCTACACCCCCGCTGTCACCATGGGGGCATGGCCCGCACGACCGTCCCGGCCCGGAGCACCGACACCTGGCGCGACGCCGCGCTGGTGACCGGCGCGTTCGTCGCGCTGCTCTGGGTGCTGGAGATCGTCGACGCCGCGACCGGCCACCCCCTCGACGCGTACGGCGTCCAGCCCCGCAGCGAGGAGGGACTGGTCGGCGTGCTCGTGGCGCCGGTGCTGCACTTCGGCTTCGACCACCTGGTCAGCAACACCGTCCCGGTGGCCGTCCTGGGCTTCCTGGCGCTGGTCACCGGCCTCGCCCGCGGCCTGCTGGCCACGGCGATCATCTGGCTCGTCGGCGGGCTGGGCGTCTGGCTGTTCGCCGGTGCCCAGACCACCCACGCGGGCGCCTCGGTGCTGGTGTTCGGCTGGATCGTCTTCCTGGTCGTCCGCGGCTTCCTCACCGGCCGCCGGGCCGAGATCCTCATCGGCGTCGTGGTGTTCCTCCTCTACAGCGGCGCCCTGCTCGGGGTGCTCCCCGGCCAGCCGGGCGTCTCGTGGCAGGGTCACCTGTTCGGCGCGATCGGTGGCGCCGTCGCAGCCCGGGTGACGAGCGGCCGGCGCCGCACGTCGTACGAATGACACCCCCCACACCACCCACGGCAGGAGACACCATGCGCAGCGTCGGACACGACACCTTCGGAGCACCTGAGGAGGTCCTCACCGAGCGGGAGGTCGAGACGCCGGCGCCGGGTCCCGGCCAGGTTCTGGTGCGCACGCTGCTGTCGCCGATCCACAACCACGACCTCGTCACCGTCGCCGGCAACTACGGCGTGCGGCCGGCGCTCCCGGCGGTCGGCGGCACCGAGGCCGTGGGCGTCGTCGAGGCCGTCGGCGAGGGAGCCGACCAGGCCCTCGTCGGCCGCCGGGTCGCGGTCGCCGGGTCTCCGGGCACGTGGGCGGAGCACTTCGTCGCCCCCGCCGGGGCCCTCGTCCCGGTCCCGGACGAGATGACCGACGAGGCGGCCGCCCAGCTCATCTCGATGCCGTTCAGCGCGATCAGCCTCGTGGAGTTCCTCGAGGTCGGCGCCGGCGACTGGATCGTGCAGACCGCGGCCAACGGTGCGGTCGGCAAGATCGTGGCGGTCCTGGCGCGCTCGCGCGGCATCAACGTCGTCAACCTCGTACGCCGCGAGGCGGCCGTCGCGGAGCTCGCCGAGCTCGGGATCGACCACGCCATCGCCACCGAGTCCGAGGACTGGGTCGCCCAGGCGCGCGCCCTCGTGGGGGACGCCGGGGCCCGTGCGGCGGTCGACTCGGTCGGCGGCGACGTCGCCAACGGCCTCGCCGAGCTCCTCGGGGAGGACGGCCTGCTCGTCACCTTCGGTGCGGCCAGCAACCAGCCGCTGGTGATCAGCAGCGGGCCGGTGATCTTCAAGCAGCTCACCGTCAAGGGCTTCTGGGGCGCCAAGGTCAGCCGCACGACGTCGGCGGAGGACCGCGCCCGCATGTTCGGCGAGCTGATCGGGCTGGTGCTCGACGGCAGCCTGCCGCTCACCTCGGGTGGGATCTTCGGCCTCGACCAGCCCGCCGAGGCGGTCGCGGCCTCGCAGACGCCGGGCCGGACCGGGAAGATCATGTTCCGGCCGTGAGCCGGAGCACCCGCGCGGTCTCCGGCGCCATCACCGGCAGCGACACCCCCGCGGTGGCGAGGACCCGGCCGGGGAGCGCGTGCTCGCCCGCCGCCGCCCACCACGTCGTGAGGTCGGCGCCGTGCTGGTCGGCCGTGGCCGTCACGTCGGCGATGCGGTAGGTCCGGTCGGGGTCGAGCCCGGTCAGCCGCAGGGCGGCCGGGTGCTGGGTGGCGGGCGAGGCGACCGTCGCGACGACGTACCACGCCTCCGAGCGGTCGGCGGCGACGATGCCGGTGACCATGACGGCCGGGTCGGCGTGGTCGGGGTGCACCAGCGTCCCGGTGGCGATGAGCGGGCGCACCTGCTTGTGCAGGTCGATCCACCGGCCGAGGGCG
>JAYSEC010000260.1:0-4986 GCA_041914085.1 Nocardioides sp. | reverse complement strand
CTCCCGGCCGCCTGCGCCTGGCAAGGCTCCTTTCGGGGGTTGCGCGACGGCCTCCTAGGGTGTGCGGGTGCGCATCGCCACCTGGAACGTCAACTCCCTCCGCTCCCGCATCGACCGTGTCGAGGCGTTCGTGCAGCGCCACGACATCGACGTGCTGGCCCTCCAGGAGACCAAGGCGCGCGAGGACCAGCTGCCCCTGATGGGCCTCCAGGCGCTGGGCTACGACATCGCCGTCGCGGGCCTCAACCAGTGGAACGGCGTGGCGCTGCTGTCCCGCGTCGGTCTCGAGGACGTCGAGGTCGGCTTCGCCGACATGCCGGGCTGGGGTGACCCGGTCGCGGCCGAGTCGCGCGCCATCGGCGCCACCTGCGACGGCGTGCGGATCTGGTCGCTCTACGTCCCCAACGGCCGCAAGCCCGACGACCCCCACTACGTCTACAAGCTCGACTGGCTCGCCCGCCTCCGCTCCACCGCGAGCGGGTGGCTCGACGGCGAGACCGCCCTGGTCGGCGACTGGAACATCTGCCCCACCGACGACGACGTCTTCGACGTGAAGCAGTTCGCGAAGTCCACCCACGTGACGCCGCCCGAGCGCGCCGCCTTCCAGGCGTTCCTCGACGACGGGTACGCCGAGGTCACCCGCGCGCACGCCCCCGGCTACACCTACTGGGACTACTACCGCCAGCGCTTCGAGCGCGACCGCGGGCTCAAGATCGACTTCGTGCTCGCCTCTCCCACGCTCGCGTCGCGGGTCACCGGGGCCTTCATCGACCGCGACGAGCGCGACCCCGCCCAGGGCACCGGCTCGCCGTCCGACCACGCGCCGGTCGTCGTCGACCTCAGCTGACCGGCACCGGCGCCCGCGTGCTGCGGATGGCGTACGACATCAGGGCGGCGACCGCGCACAGCCCGGCGGCGGCGTAGAAGGCCGGGTCGTAGCCGCCGGTCAGGTCGCGCACGACCCCCGCGCCGGTCGCGGCGACCGCTGCGCCGACCTGGTGGCTGGCGAACACCCACCCGAACACGATCGGCCCGGTGGCGTCGCCGAACCGGTCGCGGCACAGTGCGACCGTCGGCGGCACCGTCGCGACCCAGTCCAGGCCGTAGACGATGATGAAGACCCACATGCTGGGCGCGACGTGCGGCGACAGCAGCGCCGGCAGGGTCATCAGGCCGACGCCGCGCAGCGCGTAGTAGCCCACCAGGAGGTAGCGCGGGTCCCAGCGGTCGGTGAGCCAGCCCGAGGCGATGGTGCCGACGACGTCGAAGATGCCGACCACGGCGAGCAACGAGGCCGCGGTGGTCGCGGGCATGCCGTGGTCGTGGGCGGCGGGGACGAAGTGGGTGGCGATGAGGCCGTTGGTGGTCATCCCGCAGATCGCGAAGCCGCCCGCCAGCAGCCAGAACGTCCGGCTGCGCGCGGCGTCGACCAGCACCGAGACGGCCCGGCCGGCGCTCGAGCCGACGTGCTGGTGCGGCGGCGGGCCGGGGTCGGCGTCGGTGGCCCCGAACGCGCGCAGCCCGAGGTCGGCCGGGTGGTTGCGGAGGAGGAGCAGGACGAGCGGCACGACGGCCAGCGCGGCCACCGACGCCAGCACCGCCGCCGTACGCCATCCGTGGTGGGTCGCGAACCACGCCACCACGGGCAGGAAGACCAGCTGCCCGGTGGCGTTGCCGGCGGTGAGGATGCCGCTGACCAGGCCGCGGCGGGCGACGAACCAGCGGCTGGTGATCGTGGCGACGAAGGCCATCGACATCGAGCCGGTGCCGATCCCGACCAGCAGCCCCCAGCAGAGCACCAGCTGCCACGGCTGGGTCATGAAGACGGTGAGCCCGCTGCCGACGGCGACCATGACGAGCGCGAAGGTCACCACCGGGCGGACGCCGAAGCGGTCCATCAGCGCGGCGGCGAACGGCGAGATCAGCCCGAAGAGCATGAGGTTGAGCGAGACGGCCGAGCCGATCAGGCCGTGCGACCAGCCGAACTCGTCGTGGAGCGGCTCGATCAGGACGCCCGGCACCGACCGGAAGGCCGCGGCGCCGACGAGCGTCACGAAGGTGACCGCCGCGACGACCCACGCCCAGTGCAGGCGCTGGGGGCGGTCGAGGGCAGGCTCACGGGGCGGAGTCGTCATCGTCACGGGTCCAGCGTCGCGGACGTCGTACGACGCACACGAGTGGCCCGAATGCCAACATGTGCAAGAATCCGGCCATGACGTCACCGCACCGCGTCGTGGTGCTCGCGATCCCGCCGGTCATCGGCTACGACCTCACCATCCCGCCGCAGGTCCTCGGCGAGGCGGTCGACGCCGACGGCGACCCGCTCTACGACGTGCAGGTCGTGAGCGTCGACGACGCCCCCGTCGCCACGACCAAGGGGTACGCCATAGCGCCCTCCGCGGGCATCGAGGCGCTCGCCACGGCGCAGACCGTGATCGTGCCCGGCACCCAGGTCGCCGGCCCGCGCCGCGACGGCTCGCTGCCCGACGACCTGCGCGCCGCGCTCGCCACCGTGCCCGCCGACGCCCGCTGGGTGTCGATCTGCACCGGCGCCTTCGTGCTCGCCGCGGCCGGGATCCTCGACGGGCACCGCGCGACCACGCACTGGAAGTACGCCGACGACCTCCGCGGCCTGCACCCCTCCGTCGCGCTCGACGAGGACGTGCTCTTCACCGACGACGGCCAGGTGCTGACCTCCGCCGGGCTGAGCGCGGGCATCGACCTCTGCCTGCACCTCGTGCGGACCGACCACGGCACGGCGGTCGCCAACGCCGTGGCGCGCCACATGGTGGTGCCGCCGTGGCGCGACGGCGGCCAGGCGCAGTTCATCGAGCGGCACGTCCCGCGCAGCAGCGACGAGACGACCAGCGACGTACGCGCCTGGGCGCAGGCCCACCTGCACCACCCGCTCGACGTGGCGACCCTGGCCCGGCAGGCGTCGATGAGCGTGCGGACCTTCACCCGGCGCTTCCGCGAGGAGACCGGCCAGTCGCCCGGGGCGTGGGTGACCCAGCAGCGGATCCGGCACGCGCAGCACCTCCTCGAGGCGACCGACCTCCCCGTCGACCAGGTCGCCGCCCGCGCGGGGATGGGCACCGCCGCCTCGCTCCGCCAGCACCTCCGCGCCAGCGTCGGGGTCTCCCCGTCGGCGTACCGGCGCACCTTCCGGGGCGCCTGACCCGCGGGGTGGTCCAGCGAGCTCTCGCTGCCGCCGCCACGCCGGCACCCACCCGCCCGACACCCGCCGCGCCCGGCTCCGACCGACTGTCGGTGGTCGGCCCCATGCTGGGGCCATGGACACCTTCCCCCTGCTCGTCACCCTGGCGCTGGTCCTCGCCGTCGGCCTCGCGCTGGGCACGGTCATCGGCGTGCTGTGGTCGCGCAGCCGCCCTGCCGACGACGCCGCCCTGGCCGCGCTCGAGCAGCGCATCGCCGACCACGCCGTGGTGCAGGACGGCCTCGACCGCCTGCAGGACCAGCTCAGCGACCTCGCCCACGACCGCGTCGCCTGGCAGGCCCAGCTCAACCAGCAGGTCGCCGAGATGCGCCACTCGACCGACACGCTGCGGCGGGAGACCACGACGCTGGCCTCGGCGCTGCGCAAGCCGCAGGTGCGCGGGCAGTGGGGCGAGCTGCACCTGCGTCGCACCGTCGAGCTGGCCGGGCTGGTCGACCACTGCGACTTCGCCGAGCAGGTGACCTACGACGACGGCCGGCTGCGTCCCGACCTGGTCGTCTCGCTGGCCGGGGGCCGGACGATCGCGGTCGACGCCAAGGCTCCGCTGGCGGCGTTCCTCGACCTCACGGGCAGCGACGACCCGGAGGAGCACGACCGTGCCCTCGCCCGGCTCGGCGAGCACGTGCGCAAGCACGTCGCCGACCTCGGCTCCCGGCGCTACTGGGAGGCGCAGGCCCGCACCCCCGAGTTCGTGGTGCTGTTCCTGCCCGGCGAGTCGATCCTGCAGGCGGCGCTGCAGGCCGTCCCCGACCTGATCGAGCAGGCCACCGCGAAGAACGTCGTGCTCGCCACCCCGTCGACCCTGATCGCGCTCCTGCGCACGGTGGCGCAGGGGTGGCAGCACGAGGTGCTCAACGAGCAGGCCCAGCAGGTGCAGCGGCTCGGCCAGGAGCTGCACGCGCGGCTCGGCTCGATGGCCGGCCACCTCGACCGGGTGGGTCGCTCCCTCAACGCGAGCGTGGTGGCCTACAACCAGGCGATGGGGTCGCTGGAAGGGCGCGTCCTGGTGTCCGCGCGACGCTTCGCCGACCTCGGCGTGACCTCCGAGCCCCTCGACGAGCCGCGCCAGGTGGAGAGCCGCCCGCGCACGGCCGCCGCGCCCGAGCTCGCCCTGATCGACGACCTCCTCACCGACGACCAGCCCGACGCGACCGCGCTCCAGCCGCCCGACCCGGCTCCGGCGCGCCGCGCCGAGGGTGCCTGACCGCGGGCCTAGGTTGAGCGTCGTGACGCAGGCCGACACGTTCGGGCGGACACCCTGGCAGGCCGGGCACGAGCCCAGCCGCCAGGTGGTGTCCCTCGGGGTTGCCCTCACGCTGACCGCGGTCAGCGTCGACATGCTGCTCTCCGGCAGGCTGACGCTCTTCTTCGACCTGTGCTTCGTCGCCCTGTGCCTGGGCCTGGCCGCGCTCGTGCGCCGCCGGGACTTCTACGTCGTCGCGCTGCTGCCGCCGGCCCTGATGACGCTGGTCTTCACCTTCATCGCCCTCGTCGCGCGCGACGTGGTCGCCGACCCGCGCGACAGCGTCTTCCAGGCCGTCGTCTCGGGAGTCGCCACCCACGGGGTCGCGCTGTTCGCCGGCTACGCCCTGTGCCTGGGGTGGCTGGCATGGCGGCTGCGACAGGAGTCCGCGGCCGGGATCGCCGCCGAGCTCGAGCGCGAGCTGGGCCGGCAGGCCGGCTGACCGGGCACTTCCTCGCGCTGCACCCCGCCGACCGGGCGATTCCTCGCGCTGCAACGCGCTGAC
>JAYSEC010000259.1:1950-5016 GCA_041914085.1 Nocardioides sp. | reverse complement strand
CGGTCTTCCTCGACCCCCGCGGTGAGGACCGCTCGCTGCGCGTCACCTGGCACCAGGAGTCGCTCCTGGTCGTGCTCTCGCTGTGGCGCGACAACGTGTGCGCCGGCACCTTCCGGCTCGCCGCCGACGAGGTGCCCGACCTGATCGCGCTGCTCCGCAAGGGGCTCGACGAGTCCTACGACGCCGCGCGGGCGCGGGTGACCCGCGCCGACCAGGCCGGCTGACCGCGCGCGACTCGCGGACTATCCGGCAATCTAGGACGCAGGCTAGATCCACCGATAGCGTCCGATCGTGGACCCCATCCGGAACCCGTACGCCCCCGGCGCGGGCCAGCGCCCGCCCGAGCTCGCCGGTCGCGACGAGCAGCTCGCCGCGTTCGACGTCGTCCTCGAGCGGGTGGCCAAGGGCCGTCCCGAGCGCAGCCTGGTGCTCACCGGACTCCGCGGCGTCGGCAAGACCGTGCTCCTCAACGCGCTGCGCAGCGCGGCCGTGCGCAAGGGATGGGGGACCGGCAAGCTCGAGGCGCGCCCGGGCCAGGGGCTGCGACGCCCGCTCAGCAGCGCGCTGCACCAGGCGGTGCGCGAGCTCGGCCACCGCGACGAGGACTCCGTCGACCACGTGCTCGGGGTCGTGAAGTCCTTCGCCCAGCGCGACGCCGGTGCCAACGCCCGGCTCAAGGACCAGTGGAGTCCCGGCATCGACGTACCCGCCGTGCGTGGACGGGCCGACTCCGGCGACGTCGAGATCGACCTCGTCGAGCTGTTCACCGACCTCGGCGGGCTGGCGGCCGACGTCGGAAAGGGCGTCGGCGTCTTCATCGACGAGATGCAGGACCTCGGCCCGGACGACGTGTCGGCGCTGTGCGCAGCCTGCCACGAGCTCAGCCAGTCCGGGCTCCCGGTGATCGTGGTCGGCGCCGGGCTGCCGCACCTGCCCGCCGTGCTCAGCGCGAGCAAGTCCTACAGCGAGCGGCTCTTCAGCTACCAGCGCATCGACCGGCTCACCCGCGACGCCGCCGACCGCGCGCTGGAGGCCCCGGCCGCCGACGAGGACGCCGCCTTCGAGCCCGACGCGCTGGCGGCGATGTACGACGCCACGGGCGGCTACCCGTACTTCATCCAGGCCTACGGCAAGGCCGTGTGGGACCTGGCACCACGCTCGCCGATCACCGCGGCCGACGTCGCCGTCGCCGCCCCGGAGGCGGAGTCCGAGCTCGCCGTCGGCTTCTTCGGCTCCCGCTACGAGCGCGCCACCCCCGGCGAGCGCGACTACCTGATGGCGATGGCCGACGTGGCCGCCGCCGGCGGCGAGTCCGGCGACCCGGACGCCGACGCGGTCCTCAGCGCCGACGTCGCCGCCGCCCTGGGCAAGAAGCCGCAGTCTCTCTCACCCGCCCGCGACTCATTGCTCAAGAAGGGCCTCGTCTACTCCGGCGAGCGCGGCCGCATCGCCTTCACCGTCCCCCACTTCGGCCGCTACCTCCGCGAGCGGGGCTAGCTGTCTTCGCTGCTGGTTCACCAAGGTATGCAGGCGAACGGGCACTCCCCACGATCAACTGACCGTGGGAAGTGCCCATCCGGCGACATACCGTGGTGAACCATCACCGGTGGGGGACCCCGCCCCCATCACGTGACGGCCGCTGCGCGACTCAACCAGCGGTGGGCGGGGTCCTGAACTCCCGCGGCAGCTCCTCCAGCAGCCTGAGCCAGAGCTCGCTGGCGGTCGGGTACGACGCCACCGCGTGGCGCAGCACGTGGACCGGGACGTCGCCGACGATCGCGACCGTGGCGGCGTGGACGAGCTCGGCGACCTCGGGGCCGACGAAGGTGGCGCCGAGCAGGAGGCGGCTCTGTGCGTCGACGACCAGCTGGCAGTGCCCGGCGACGTGGTCGCGCAGCAGCGCCGACCCGGACGCCGCGGAGGTCGGCACCCGCGTGACGACCACGTCGTGGCCGGCGTCGCGGGCCTCGGCCTCCGTCATCCCGACGCTCGCCACCTCCGGGTCGGTGAAGACGACCTGCGGCACCGGAGCGGCCCGGTCGGGCTCGTAGGCCGCCTCGCCGGCCACGGCGGCCGCGATGCGCGCGCCGACGAGCCGGGCCTGGTGCTTGCCCCAGTGCGTGAGCGGCGGTCCGCCGCTGGCGTCGCCGACCACGTGCAGCCACTCCGGCAGGCGCCCGTCGGTGACGTCGGACGGCTCGAGGCCGACGGAGTCGAGACCGAGGTCGTCGAGGCGCGGCGAGCGACCGATGGCGAGGAGCAGCTCGTCGGCCTCGATCTCTCCGCGGGTGGTCGACACGGTGACCGTGCCGCCGTGGATGCGCCCGACGCCCGTCGCGGCGGGTGCGTCGCGACGGACGCCGGTCACGTCGCAGCCCACGTGCACCGTCACGCCGCGCTCGCGCAGGCCCTCCAGCACGGCCTCGCCGGCGAAGGGCTCGGACCGGCCGAGGAGGCGGCTGCGCGCCAGGACGGTGACCGACGACCCGAGCGCCGACATCCAGACCGCGGCCTCGCAGGCCACCACGCCGCCGCCCACGATGACCAGCCGGTCCGGGACCTCGACCACGCCGGTGGCGTCGCGCGACCCCCACGGGAGGGCGTCGGCGTACTCCTCGGGGACGTGCGGCTCGCTGCCCGTGGCGATCACGACGGCCTGCCGCGCCCGGACCAGCACGTCCGCGCCCTCGGACGAGGTGACGCGCACGGTGCGGTCGCCGGTGAGCCGGCCGTGGCCGCGGACCACGGCGAGCCCGGCGCCCTCGGCCCACGAGACCTGCCCGGAGTCGTCGTAGTGGGAGACCCAGTGGTCGCGCCGCTCGAGCAGCGCCTTGTGCGCCACGTGCGCGGTCGAGACCCCGGGGAGGTCGGCGGTGGTGTCCGCCACCGTGATCGGCCGCAGGAGCGCCTTGCTGGGCATGCACGCCCAGTAGCTGCACTCGCCGCCGAGCAGCTCGCGCTCGACGATGGCCGCGGTCATGCCGGTGCCCTCGACGGCGTACTGCGCCGCGTTCTCACCGACCGGCCCGCCGCCGATGACCACGACGTCGTACTCGCGTGTCTCCA
>JAYSEC010000259.1:0-1850 GCA_041914085.1 Nocardioides sp. | reverse complement strand
CCATGCCCGCGACACTACGTCCCCTCCGCGGCTTCGCGAGAAGGTTGCGTGGTCTTCTACACTTCAGCGCGAGGGGAGTACCCCACCAACCTCCGCCGGTCACTACGGCGCCTCGACAGGCGCCTCGGCGGGGACCGGCTCCGCACAGCACGAGCCGGCGGGGGAGACCTCAGGACTCATTCCTGAGGAGACCCATGTCGTCCATCGCGTCCCCCACCCTCTGGTTCCTGACCATCGGAGTGGTGCTCGCCCTGCTCGTCGTCGACTTCATCGCCACCCGCCGCCCGCACGAGGTCTCGATGAAGGAGGCCCTGGCCTGGTCGGCGTTCTACGTCGCCCTGCCCCTCACCTTCGGCCTCTACGTCTGGAACGCCCACGGCGGCGACCGCGGGCTGGAGTACTACACCGGCTACCTCGTCGAGAAGACGTTGAGCGTCGACAACCTGTTCGTCTTCATGCTGCTGCTGGCGGCCTTCGCGGTGCCCGAGGCGCTCAAGCAGCGGGTGCTGCTCTACGGCATCGTCGGCGCGCTCGTGCTGCGCGGCATCTTCATCGCCCTCGGCGCCGCCGCGCTGTCCCGCTTCGACTGGGTGTTCCTGGTCTTCGGCGCGATCCTGCTCGTCACCGGCGTGAAGCTGCTGCGCGACGCGGTCCGCGGCCAGGAGCACGAGGTCGACATCGCCGAGATGCGCGTGGTCCGGCTGATGCGGCGCGTGATGCCCGTCAGCGACGAGTACGACGGCCCGCGCATGACCGTGGTCAGGCAGGGGGTGCGGATGCTGACCCCCTTCGCGCTGGTGACGGTCGCGGTGCTCGCCACCGACGTCGTCTTCGCCGTCGACTCGGTGCCGGCCGTCTACGGCATCACCGGCGACCCCTACCTGGTGTTCGTGACCAACGCCTTCGCCCTGCTCGGCCTGCGGGCGCTCTACTTCGTGCTCGAGGGCGCGCTCAGCGCGCTGGTGCACCTCAGCTACGGCCTCGCCGCGATCCTCGGCTTCATCGGGGTGAAGCTGGTGCTCCACTGGGCCCACCTGGTCTGGCCGTCGGTGCCCGACGTGCCGACGCTCATGTCGCTCTTCGTGATCGTCGGCATTCTCGGCGTGACGGTGACGACCAGCCTCGTGGCGAGCAGGCGCCAGCAGCAGCGCGAGCCGGAGTCCGTGGCGGGCTGATCCTCAGCAGAAGCGGCGCGGCCCACCCGGGGTGAGGTCGCGGTCGCGGAGCACGACGGCCAGGCGGTCGCCGTACCCGGTGCAGGTCTTCTCGAAGTCCTGCCTGCGGTACTCGATGGCGACCACCTGGTCGTCGTAGACGTCGGTGTAGGCGTCGCACTCGTCGTAGCGCCCGCACTCCTCGGCCACCGCGAAGTCGAAGCCGGCGCGGGTGCCGTCCCAGCCCGCGCGGTTCTTCTGTCCGGCGGCGAGGTCGTGCTCGTGGGCCGCCGCGGTGAGCAGCCGGGCGTACGCCGTCGCGTGGCGAGCCCGGAGGAGCCCGCGGCTGCGGGTGAAGGAGTCGAGGTTGTCGTACTCCACGGCGTCGAAGCCGTCGCGGGCGCAGCCGGCGGTCCACCGGCCGACGATCCGCGCCAACCGCTGGCGCTTGGCCGGGGTCCGGATGTCGAGCAGCCGCTCGCCCCACGCCTCGTCGACCACCGGCCGGCCGCCGTCGGTGAGGACCAGGTCGCGGTGCCGGCGCCAGAAGCCGCGCTCGCCCGGCTGGGTCTGGAACCCGTTGACGTAGCAGATGTTGTAGGCCCCCGGGGCCGGCGTCTCCGTGCGGTCCCGCACCACGATGCCGACGTTGTCGGGCACGTAGGCCGGGCCGCCGAGCTGGTAGTCGACGTCGGT
>JAYSEC010000258.1:0-5027 GCA_041914085.1 Nocardioides sp. | reverse complement strand
TTCTGGGTGCGCGCCTGCGACGACGAGGTCGCGCTGCTCCACGAGCGGGTCGTGCCCGGCGGCGCCGTCTACCTCTTCTACGAGGCCAGCCGGCCCGAGCTGGTGCCCAACATCGTCAAGCTCGCCTCCGAGAACCTCCAGCGCGGCGGCTTCCGGGTCAGCGTGGTGGAGCAGAAGGCTCCCCCGGTCATCGGGCTCATCGCCAAGCGCTGAGTCCGGCTCAGCCACCGCTCCCCGAGAAGCGCGCGCCCACGGTCGCCAGCGCCTCCAGCACCCGGCGCACCACGCGGCGCTGCGCCCGGTCGGGGCGCAGGATCGCGAGGACGTGGCGGCCCGACGCGATGCCGGCGATCGGGCGCAGCACCACCTCGTCGCCGGCGGGGGCGGTGAACCGCGGGAGCACCGCGAGGCACTCCCCCGCCCCCACGAGGGCCTCGACCAGCCGGTTGTCCCGCACCCGTTGGCGTACGTCGACGGGGTGGCCCGTGGCCTCCTCGACGGCGAGCCGGATGCTGTCGAACGGGTAGCCCAGCGGCACGCCGATCCACGGCCACGCGACCAGGTCGTCGGGGGTCACCGCCTCGCGCGCGGCGAGCGGGTGCCCGGCCGCCATGGCGATGTCGAGCGGCTCACGGGCGAGCCGTCGCACCACGAGGTCGTCGGCGTGCGTCGGGCTGCGCAGCGCCGAGTGCGCGATCACGATGTCGTGGTCGACGACCTGCCCGGCGTACGCCGCCTCGGCGATGTCGATGTCGGTGCAGACCACCTCGACCGGCTCGTCGGCGAGCTCGCGGAGGACGCCCGGCAGCAGGAAGGTCGCCGCGCTCGGGAGGGCCGCGATGCTCACCGTCCCGGCCACCGTGCCGCGGAAGTCCTGCCAGCGCGCCTCGGCCTCGGCGAGCGCGAGGGCGACGTCGCGTCCCGACGCGGCGAGCACCCGGCCCGCGTCGGTGAGCCGCACCCCGCGCCCCCGGGCCTCGACGAGGGGCACGCCGAAGGCGCGTTCGGCGCTCCGCAGCTGCTGCGACACCGCCGACGGCGTGCGATGGGTGGCCGCGGCGACCGCCGTGACGCTCCCGCGGTCGGCCAGCTCGCGCAGCAGCTCGAGGTGCCGGACGTCCATGTAGCCAGCCTACACATCGGTGTGCGGATGTTTCACTTGTCCTTCAACGATGATGCCGACAGGCTGGTAGGTATGCCGACCCGCCACCGCCTCCTCGCCGCGCTGGTCGCCGCGTGCTGGGGCCTGAACTTCCTGGCGATCGACGCCTCGCTGCAGCACTTCCCGCCGTTCTTCCTCGTCGCGCTGCGCTTCGCGCTGATCGCGCTGCCGACGGTGCTGCTGGTGCCGTTCCCGCGCGTGCCCGTGCGCTGGCTGGTCGGCTACGGGCTGGGCTTCGGCACTTTCCAGTTCCTGTTCCTCTACTGGGGCATGGCGGCCGGCATGCCGGCGGGGCTGTCGTCCCTCGTGCTGCAGGCCTCCGCCCCGTTCACCGTGCTCCTCGCGGGCGTCCTGCTCGGCCACCGGCTGACCCCGCGCGCAGGGGTCGGTGTGCTGGTCGCCGTCGCGGGCCTCGCGGTCGTCGGCTGGCAGCGCCTCGAGGGGCCGGCGGCGTTCTGGCCGTTCGTCCTCGTGCTGGCCGGCGCCCTCTCGTGGGCGGTCGGCAACCTGTGCACCGCGCAGGCACGCGCACCCGAGCCGCTGCACCTCACCCTCTGGATGTCGGTGGTGCCGCCCCTGCCGATGCTCACGCTCTCGCTCGTCGTCGAGGGGCCCGGCCGCATCGCGGACTCGCTGACCACGTGGGACTCCCCCGACACGGTGCCGGCGGTCCTCGGCCTGGCCTACACGATCCTCGTCGGGACCGTGCTGGGATCGGGGATCTGGACGTGGCTGATGGCCCGGCACCCCGCGGGGGTCGTGGCGCCGTTCTCGATGCTGGTGCCGGTGGTGGGGATGAGCGCGGCCTGGGTCGCGCTCGGCGAGACCGTCAGCCGCGGCGAGGCGGCCGGAGCCGCCCTCGTGGTCACCGGGGTGCTCGTCGCGACGCGGCCGCCGCGACGCGCGCCGGCAGCGGTCAGTGCGCCGGACCCACGACCGCAAGCAGCTCGGGCTGGCTGAACAGCTCCTTCGCCAGCAGCGCGACGTCCTCCAGGGTGACCTCCTCGATGCGGCTGACCACCTCGTCGATGGTGAGCAGCTCGTCGTAGACCAGCTCGGCCTTGCCGATGCGCGACATCCGGGAGCCGGAGTCCTCGAGGCCCAGCACCAGCCCGCCCTTGAGCTGGCCCTTGCCGCGCTCGAGCTCCTCGGGGGTGATGCCGCCCTCGGCCACCTTCGCCAGCTCGCCCCGCACGGTCTCCAGCACGGCGTCGTACTTGCCGGGCAGGCAGCCGACCGAGACGCCGACAACGCCGGCGTCGGCGTGGTGGGTGGCGAAGGAGTAGACGGAGTAGGCCAGCCCGCGCACCTCGCGGACCTCCTGGAACAGCCGCGAGGACGTGCCGCCGCCGAGGGCGGTGTTGAGCACACCGAGGGCGTAGCGCCGCGGGTCGGTGCGGGTGAGGCCCTTCACGCCGAGCACGAGGTTGACCTGCTCCTGCGGACGGACCGTGCGCGCCTCGCCGGGCTGGACCCGCCGCGCCTTGTCGGTCTGCTGCGGCGAGGCCGGGGTGGCCTCGCCGTCGAGGAAGCCGCTGCGACCGAAGGCCTTGCGGACCTGACGCACGACGGCCGTGTGGTCCACGTTGCCGGCGACCGAGACGACCATGTTCTCGGGGCGGTAGTGGCGGCGGTAGAAGCGGTGGATCTGCTCGCGCGTCATCGCGGTGATCGACGCCTCGGTGCCGGCGATCGGGCGCCCGAGCGGGCTGTCTCCCCAGGCCTGGTGGGCGAAGAGGTTGTGCACCACGTCGTCCGGGTCGTCGTCGTGCATGGCGATCTCGTCGAGGATCACGTCGCGCTCGGCCTCGACGTCGACCTCGGTGATGGTCGAGGCGGTGACCATGTCGCCGAGGACGTCGACCGCCGTGCCGAGGTCCTCGTCGAGGACGCGGGCGTGGAAGACCGTGTACTCCTTGGTGGTGAAGGCGTTGAACTCGCCGCCGACCGCGTCGAGGGCCACCGAGATCTCCATCGCGGAGCGCTCGGCGGTGCCCTTGAAGAGCAGGTGCTCGAGGAAGTGGGAGCAACCGTGGAGCGCGGGCGTCTCGTCGCGCGAGCCGACGTCGACCCACACGCCGATGCTGGCCGAGCGGGAGCCGGCCATCTGCTCGGTGACGATCCGCAGGCCGCTCGGGAGGACCGTACGACGCACGCGCGAGGTCACGGCCCCGTCGGCGTCCTTGACGGTCTGGAGGGTGCGGGTGGTGCCGTTCTTCTGCAAGGGGTCCTTCTTCTGCTGGGGGGGTGAAGCACCGCGACCGGTCGGCCAGACGGCCGACCGGTCGCGGGTGGAGCATCAGGTGATGATCACGCGGAGCAGGTCACTCGGCGTCGACTGCCTCGGGGGCGGCCTCGGTCGTCTCCTCGGAGCCTCCCTCGGTCTCCTCGACGACGGGGACCAGCGAGAGCTTGCCGCGGTCGTCGATCTCGGCGATCTGGACCTGGACCTTCTGGCCCACGGCCAGGACGTCCTCGACGGCCTCGACGCGCTTGCCGCCGGCGAGGGCGCGCAGCTTGCTGATGTGCAGCAGGCCGTCCTTGCCGGGCATGAGCGAGACGAACGCACCGAAGTTGGTCGTCTTCACGACGGTGCCGAGGTAGCGCTCGCCGACCTCCGGCATCGTCGGGTTGGCGATCGCGTTGACCGCGGCCTTGGCGGCCTCGGCCGCCTCGCCGTTGGTCGCACCGATGTAGACCGTGCCGTCGTCCTCGATGGACAGCGTCGCGCCCGTGTCGTCCTGGATCTGGTTGATCACCTTGCCCTTGGGGCCGATGACCTCGCCGATCTTGTCGACGGGCACGCGGACGGTGATGATGCGCGGCGCGTGCACCGACATCTCCTCCGGCGCGTCGATGGCCTCGCCCATCACGTCGAGGATCGCCAGGCGCGCGTCGCGGGCCTGGGTCAGCGCGGCGGCCAGCACCTCGGCGGGGATGCCGTCGAGCTTGGTGTCGAGCTGCAGCGCGGTGACGAACTCGCGGGTGCCGGCGACCTTGAAGTCCATGTCGCCGAAGGCGTCCTCGGCACCGAGGATGTCGGTGAGCGCGACGTACTGGGTCTCGCCGTCGATCTCGCCGGAGATGAGGCCCATCGCGATGCCGGCGACGGGTGCCTTGAGCGGCACGCCGGCCTGCAGCAGCGACAGGGTCGAGGCGCAGACCGAGCCCATCGAGGTGGAGCCGTTGGAGCCCATGGCCTCGGAGAGCTGGCGGATCGCGTAGGGGAACTCCTCGCGCGAGGGCAGCACCGGCAGGAGCGCGCGGCGCGCCAGGGCGCCGTGGCCGACCTCGCGACGCTTGGGCGAGCCCACGCGACCGGTCTCACCGGTGGAGAACGGCGGGAAGACGTACTTGTGCATGTAGCGGCGCGACTTCTCCGGGGAGAGCGTGTCGAGCTGCTGCTCCATCTTGAGCATGTCGAGGGTGGTGACGCCCAGGATCTGGGTCTCGCCACGCTCGAACAGCGCGGAGCCGTGGACGCGCGGGATCACGTTGACCTCGGCGTGCAGCGGGCGGATGTCGGCGAGCCCGCGACCGTCGATGCGGACCTTGTCGCGGAGCACCCGCTCACGCACGACGTTCTTGTTCACGGAGCGGAAGGCCGCGCCGATCTCCTTCTCGCGGCCCTCGAACTGGCCGGCGAGCTTCTCGAGCAGGGAGGACTTGAGCTCGTCGGTGCGGGCCTCGCGCTCCTGCTTGTCGCCGATCTGCATCGCGGCGGTCAGGTCGGCCTTCACGGCCTCCTCGACGGCGGCGTACACGTCGTCCTCGTAGTCGAGGAAGACGGGGAAGTCCTGGACCGGCTTCGCGGCCTCGGCGGCGAGCTGCGACTGCGCCTCGCACAGCTGCTTGATGAAGGGCT
>JAYSEC010000257.1:2533-5058 GCA_041914085.1 Nocardioides sp. | reverse complement strand
ACAAGTACAAGTTCCAGCGCACCTACTCCCAGCCCTTCAAGTACGCCCCGATCACGGGCTACTTCGCCTTCTTCAGCCAGACCGGTGTCGAGCGCTCGCAGAACAGCGTCCTCTCCGGCGACGACTCGCGCCTGTTCGTCACCCGGCTGGTCGACATGCTGAGCAACACCGACCCCAAGGGCGGCAACGTCCAGCTCACCGTGGACGCCGCCGCGCAGGACGCCGCCTGGGAGGGCTTGGAGAACCTCCCCGGCGACGCCCAGGGCGCCGTCGTCGCGCTCGAGCCGTCGACGGGCCGGGTGCTGGCGATGGCCTCCACTCCCACGTTCGACCCCAACAAGCTCGCCTCGCACGACTTCAAGGAGGTCGCCGAGCTCAGCAAGCAGCTCAACGCCGACGAGCGCCAGCCGTTGATCAACCGGGCCATCGGCACGACGCTGCCGCCCGGCTCGACCTTCAAGCTGGTGACCGCCGCCGCCGCCATCGAGTCCGGCAACTACGACGCCGACTCGATGGTCCCCGGCGGCTTCGGCTTCAAGCTGCCGCAGTCCTCGACCACGATCCGCAACCAGGACGGCGGCAACTGCGGCGGGCGCCGGATCACCATGACCCAGGCGATGCAGGTGTCCTGCAACGTCACCTTCCTCAGCCTGGCCAACGAGCTCGGCAACGACGCGATGGCCGACCAGGCGGAGAAGTTCGGCTTCAACTCCACCTCGCTGGAGGACCTCGGCGGCCAGGCGAAGTCGCTCTACCCGCGCGACATGGACGCCCCGCAGACCGCGATGTCGGGCATCGGCCAGTCGAGCGTCACCGCGACGCCGCTCCAGATGGCGATGGTCGCGGCGGCGATCGCCAACGACGGCGACGTGATGCGCCCCTACGTCGTCGACGAGGTGCGCGCCCCCAACCTCTCCGTGCTCGACCGCACCGACCCGCAGAGCATCAGCAAGGCGGTCTCCAGCACCACGGCCGAGGAGCTCACCAAGATGCTCGTCGCGACCGTCGACTCCGGCACCGCCACGCCCGCCCAGATCCCGGGCGTCGAGGTCGCCGGCAAGACCGGCACCGCCCAGTCGACCGCCGACCGGCCGCCGTACGCCTGGTTCGTCTCCTTCGCCCCGGCCGACGACCCCCAGGTCGCCGTCGCGGTGATGGTGCAGTCCAGCGACACCGCGCGCGAGGAGATCGCCGGCGGCCTCCTGGGCGGACCGATCGCCAAGGCGATCATGGAGGCGGTGATCAACCCGTGACCGCGCTCCGGCCGGGAGGGCCCGTCGACGCCGCCGGGCGCTACGTCCTCGAGTCCCGCATCGCGACCGGCGGCATGGGCGAGGTGTGGGCGGCCCGCGACACCGTCCTCGACCGGTCGGTCGCGGTCAAGGTGCTCAAGCCGGAGTACGCCGACGACGCCCTGTTCCGCGCGCGCTTCGAGACCGAGGCCCGCCATTCCGCCGCGCTCCACCACCCCGGCGTCGCCGCGGTCTTCGACTTCGGCGAGAGCAGCTCCGACGACGGCTCCGACACGCCACGCCCCTACCTCGTCATGGAGCTCGTCGAGGGCCAGCCCCTGTCCGCGCTGCTGCGCCCGAGCGCCCCGATGGACCCCGCGGTCGCCCAGGACCTCCTCGCGCAGGCCGCCGACGCCCTCGGCGCGGCCCACGAGGCCGGCATCGTGCACCGCGACGTCAAGCCGGCCAACCTCATCGTCACCCCCGACCGGCAGGTGAAGGTCACCGACTTCGGCATCGCGCGCGCCGCCGACGGGATGGCGCTCACCGAGACCGGCACGGTGCTCGGCACCCCGGCCTACATCTCGCCCGAGCAGGCCGAGGGCAAGGCCGCCACGGCTGCCTCCGACGTCTACTCGCTGGGCGTGGTGGCGTTCGAGTGCCTCGCCGGCAGCAAGCCGTTCCTCGCCGACACCCCGGTCGCCACCGCGATCGCGCACCTCCGCAACCCGGTGCCCGACCTTCCGGCGTCGGTCCCCGCCGATCTCGCCCAGGTCGTGCAGCGCGCGCTGGCCAAGGCGCCCGAGGACCGCTTCGCCGACGGTACGACGTTCGCGCGCGCGCTGCGCGACCCGGCGTCCGCCGGTGGTGCGGCCGCCGCAGCCGCAGGCGGGGTCGCCGCGGCGACGACCGTCGTGCCGGCGGTCGCCGACGAGGCGCACACCCAGGTGATGGCCGCGTCTCCCGCGTCCGCACCGGTCTCCCCGGCGCCCGTGCAGCCGGCCGCGCCGCCCGTGCCGGTCGACCCCGCACCACGTCGTCGTGCCCCGTGGCCGACGATCATCGGCCTCCTCGCGGTCGCCGCCGCGGTGGTCTTCGCGATCTGGCTCGGCTCCCGCGGTGACGACGAGCCGGTCGACGAGACGCCGACCACCCCGGAGCAGAGCGAGACCACCCGGACGCCGAGCCCGACGCGGTCCCCGACCCGGACGCCCACGCAGACCCCCACGGAGACGCCGAGCGAGACCCCCAGCGAGACCCCCAGCGAGACGCCGTCGGAGACCCCCACGGAGA
>JAYSEC010000257.1:0-2433 GCA_041914085.1 Nocardioides sp. | reverse complement strand
AGCGAGACCCCCAGCGAGACCCCCAGCGAGACGCCGTCGGAGACCCCCACGGAGACCCCGACCGAGACGCCGTCGGAGACTCCCACCCAGACCCCGACCGAGACGCCCACCCAGACGCCGACGGAGACTCCCACCCAGACGCCCACGGAGAGTCCGGCGCAGACGCCGACCGAGACGACCAGCCCGGGCGCCAGCGCGTCGCCCAGCGCATCGCCCGCCGCCGCCCCACCCACCAGCGCCCCCGACCGGAAGGACGAGGACCGATGAGCCAGCCCGAGCCGACACTGATCGGCGGCCGCTACGAGCTCGGTGAGCTCCTGGGGCGAGGCGGCATGGCCGAGGTCCGCAAGGGTCGGGACCTCCGGCTGGGCCGCACCGTCGCGGTCAAGCGACTGCGCACCGACCTCGCCAGCGACGCGACGTTCCAGGCCCGCTTCCGGCGCGAGGCGCAGTCGTCGGCCTCGCTCAACCACCCGGCGATCGTGTCGACCTACGACACCGGCGAGGAGATGGCCACCGACGGCTCGGGCGTCGCCCAGCCCTACATCGTCATGGAGTGCGTCGAGGGACGCACGCTGCGCGACATCCTGCGCGAGGGCCGCAAGATCCTTCCCGAGCGCGCGCTGGAGATCACCGCCGGCGTGCTGTCGGCGCTCGACTACAGCCACCGCGCCGGGATCATCCACCGCGACATCAAGCCCGGCAACGTGATGCTCACGCCGTCCGGCGACGTGAAGGTGATGGACTTCGGCATCGCCCGCGCGATCTCCGACGCGTCGTCGACGATGACCCAGACCGCAGCCGTCGTGGGCACCGCCCAGTACCTCTCCCCCGAGCAGGCGCGGGGCGAGACCGTGGACTCCCGCTCGGACGTCTACTCCACCGGCTGCCTGCTCTACGAGCTCCTCACCGGTCGCCCCCCCTTCATCGGCGACAGCCCGGTGGCGGTCGCCTACCAGCACGTCCGCGAGCCGGCCTCGCCGCCGTCCGACCTCGACGACCAGCTCGACCCGGAGATCGACGCGATCGTGATGAAGTCGCTCGCCAAGCGCGTCGAGGACCGCTACCAGAGCGCTGCCGCGATGAGGGCCGACATCGAGCGCTACCTCGCTGGCCACCCGATCCAGGCGCCCGCGGTGCTGCCGCCGCCGGCCGAGACCCAGTACGTCCCGCCGGTGCCGCCGGGCGAGTCCACGGCGACCCTCGCGGCCGGCTCGCCCCCGCCGCGGCGCGACGAGCCGTCGCGGGGCCGGGCCGGCTGGTGGTTCCTCGCCGGGCTGCTGGTGGTCGGGCTCCTCGCCCTCGGTGCCTACGCGCTCAACAACGTCCTCTTCGACGACGCCCCCGAGCGCAACCCCGTGCCGAACCTCGTCGGCTTGACCGAGGACGAGGCGCGGCTCGCGATCGTCGACGCCGGCTTCTCCGTGGGCCGGGTCGGCCGGGAGCCGTCCGACACGGTGGCCGCCGACCTGGTGATCAGCCAGGACCCGGCGCGCGACACCTTCAAGGACCCGGGCGACTCGATCAGCTTCGTCCTCTCCACCGGCAAGCCCGAGGTGGAGGTGCCCTACGTCGTGGGCAACCTGCGCAAGGAGGCGCGGCAGACGCTCGTCGCGGCAGGGCTGAAGGTGAGGTTCACCGAGGAGGACTCCGACGAGGACCGGTTCCAGGTGCTGCGCACCGAGCCCGCCGCGGGCACCTCCGTGGCCGAGGGCACGACGGTGACGGTCTTCTACTCCGACGGGCCGGAGAAGGTGCCCGACGTGCGCGGGCTGAAGCAGGGCGAGGCCGAGCGGACGATCCGCGAGGCGGGGTTCGTCCCCGACGTCCGCGTCGACGCGACCTCGACCGAGCCCAAGGGCACGGTGGTCGACCAGATCCCGGTGGGCGGCACGGCCGACCAGAACAGCACCGTGACGATCTTCGTCTCCGCCTACGAGGAGCCGGAGACGCCGACCGAGACCCCGACCGAGACCCCGACGACCCCGACGGAGACGCCGACGACCCCGGTGCCACCGACCGAGAGCCCGACGACGCCACCGCCGACGGGCTGAGCGCGACCCGTCAGCCGGCGTCCGACATCGGCGTCGCGTAGGTGAGGTCGAGCAGGCCGGTGTACGCCGGCGCGGTGGCGGAGTCGAGCGCGGCCATCTCCCACGAGACCCCACCGCCGGGGATCGTGGTGTAGTCGCGGTAGGTCGCCAGCACGGGGTCGATCGTCAGCTCGGTCGCGAGGGCGGTCGGGTCGCCGATGCCCACGATGACGTAGGGCGGCGAGTAGGGGATCCCGTGCAGGGTGACCTGGTTGCCCTCGCACTTGATGCCCGTCGTCGAGATCAGCCGCTGGCCCTGGATGGTGACCGCGACGGCACCGGCGCTCCACATCGCGTTGGCCACCGCCTGGATGTCCTGCTGGTGCACCACGAGGTCGTT
>JAYSEC010000256.1:0-5061 GCA_041914085.1 Nocardioides sp. | reverse complement strand
ACCGGGCGGCCGTTGACGTGGATCGCGCGGTTGGTGTTGCGGATGCCGCCCAGCGCGTTGAGCCGCTGGTCGTTCACGGCGATGGCCTCGGCGCCGGCCTCCCACAGCCCGTCGACGAGGAAGGCGAGGTCCTCGTCGCGGATCTCGCTGTCGACGTCGACGCCGGGGCGGTTGTCGACGGTGATGCGGACCCCCGGGCCGTGCACGGCCGCGAAACCGGTGTTCAGCTCCGCGCGTCGCACGCGGGACTCGAGGTCGTCGAGCTGGCCCTGGATGCGCGTGTTGCTGCTGGCCACCGCCTGGTTGGACCGGGTCAGCGCCGCGACCCGGGCCTGCAGGTCGCGCACCTGGTCGCGCTTGGAGTCGATCTGCTCGACCAGCGCGGCCCGGCTCAGCTCGTTGACCTCGGCCTCGCGATCGGTCTGGGCGGCCACCACGGCCCCCATGATGCCGAGCGCCGCCACGGCGACGAGGCTGATCCAGTGGGGACGACGTCCCTGCACGGGCTCCTCCCCCGCGGCCGCGCGCTGCTGGGCGACGTGTGCGTAGTCCTCGTCCATGGACCGCGCCGTGATGAGCGTCAGCAGCGGGGTGGTGACGTGCTCGGGGAGCCGGCGCTCGGGAGCCTCGCGGGTCTCAGCCATGGTCGGTCGCCGGCGACGTACGGCGCGGGGTCTCGCGCAGCAGCGTGCGCACCTGCCAGGCGTACAGCACGCCCGCCCACCAGTAGAGCCCGATCCCCCACCAGGCGAACGCCCAACCGAAGTTGCGCGCCAGCGTGGCCACCACGCCCGAGCCCTCGCCGAGCAGGAGCAGCGGGAAGGCGTAGAGCAGGTTGAAGGTCGCGGCCTTGCCGAGGAAGTGCACCGGCAGCGCCGAGAAGCCGCGGGTGCGCAGGAACGGGACGAGGCCCCACAGGAAGAGGTCGCGCAGCGGCAGGGCGACCGCGACCCACCACGGGATGATGTCGCGGAGGAACAGCCCGACCACGACGGCCAGGATGTAGAGCCGGTCGGCGACCGGGTCGAGGATCTCGCCGAGCTTGGAGTACTGGTCGAGGCGCCGCGCCAGCCAGCCGTCGAGGTAGTCGGTGAAGCCCGCGACCATCAAGACGGCGAGCGCGATGGCGTCCTCCTCGGGCCCGAGGACGAGCCACAGGAACAGGGGTACGCCGGCGAGCCGCACCAGACTGATGATGTTCGGCACGGTCCAGACGCGGGTCGCTTCCTCGGACACGCCCTGACCCTATCCAGCGCTCAACCGAGCTCGGCGCCTGACACGTCGTGGTGGGCGGCGTCGCGGATCTCGCCCACCAGCTCCTCCAGGACGTCCTCGAGGGTGACGAGCCCGATCACCGTGCCGTCGCGCTCGACGACCCGCGCCATGTGGGCGCCCTTGACCTGCAGGCTCTCCAGGGCGTCGTGCAGCAGGTCGTCGGGGTGGACGGAGGCGAAGGGCCGGATCCACTTGTCCTCGATGACGCGCGAGCGCTTCTCGTCGTCGGACTCCAGGGCGTCCTTGATGTGGAGGTAGCCCAGCAGCGACCCGTCCGGGGCCGCCACTGGGAACCGGCTGAAGCCGGTGGAGGCGCAGAGGGCCTCCACGTCGGCGACCGTCGAGCCCGGGGTCACCGTCGCCAGGGTGTCGGGCGTCATCAGGATCGAGCCGACCGACTTCTCGGTGAAGCCCAGCGCGCCGGCCAGCCGGTCGTACTCCTCGGCCTCGATCAGGCCCTCGCCGCGCGACTCCTCGACCAGCGCGGCGACCTCCTCGCGGGTGAAGCTCGAGCTGACCTCGTCCTTGGGCTCGATGCGCAGCAGCCGCAGGACCCCGTTCGCGGCGAGGTTCATCCCGGCGATCACCGGGCGCAGCACGGTGACGATGGCCATCATCGGCGGGCTGAGCACCAGGGCCGCGCGGTCGGGGCCGGCGAGCGCGATGTTCTTCGGCACCATCTCGCCGAGGACGACGTGCAGGTAGACGACGATCGACATGGCGACCACGAAGGAGATGGGGTGGAGCAGGTCGTCGGGGATGTGCAGCTGGTGGAAGGCCGGCTCGAGCAGGTGGGCCACCGCCGGCTCGCCGATCGCACCCAGGCCGAGCGAGCACACGGTGATGCCGAGCTGCGCGCCGGCCATGACGAGGGAGACGTTCTCCATCGCCCGGAGCGTCGTGCGGGCGGCGCGGGAACCCTCCTGGGCGCGTGGCTCGATCTGGCTGCGGCGCGCGGACAGCAGGGCGAACTCGGCGCCGACGAAGAAGGCGTTGAGCACCAGCAGGACGACGGCCAGCAGCACGCCGAAGAGGTCACCGCTCACGGCCGGCCTCCCCCGTCCGGTCGGCCTCGCCGGCGACGAGGCGCAGGTCGAGGCGGTCGATGCGCAGCCCGTCCATCCGCTCGACGGTCAGCGTGACGAGCCGCTCGCGCAGCTCGTGCGGGTCGGTGCGGTCGGGCACCGGCACCTCGATCCGGTCGCCGGGTGCGGGGATCTTGCCCAGCTCGCGCATGACCAGCCCGGCCACGGTGTCGTAGTCCTCGTGGTCGGGGAGCTCGATCTCGGTCGCGTCCTCCACCTCGTCGGGGCGCAGCAGTCCCGAGAGGGTCCAGCTGCCGTCGCGCCGCTGCCGGATGCGCGAACCGAGGCGGTCGTGCTCGTCGGAGATGTCGCCGACGATCTCCTCGACGACGTCCTCGAGCGTCACGATGCCGGCGTGTCCGCCGTACTCGTCGAGGACGATGGCCATCTGGAAGCCGTCCTGTCGCAGCAGCGCGAGCAGCGGGTCGAGCCGGAGGCTGTCGGGGACGACGACCGGCTTGACCATGATGTGCTTGATGCGGGTCGTGGCGCGCTCGTGCACCGGCACGGCGACGGCGTGCTTGACGTGCACGGTGCCGACGACGGTGTCCTCGGCGTCGAGCACCGGGAAGCGCGAGTGGCCGGTCTGGCGGGCGAGGTCGATGACCGACGACACCCGGTCGCCGTCCTCGACGGTCGTCGTCCGCACCCGAGGCGTCATGATCTCGCCGGCGGTGCGGGTGCCGAACTCCACGGAGCGCTCGACCAGCTCGGCCGTCTCCGCGTCGAGCGTGCCCTGGTCGGCCGAGCGCTGCACGAGCGAGGCGAGCTCCTGCGAGCTGCGGGCGGAGCGCAGCTCTTCCTGCGGCTCGATGCCGAGGCGGCGCACGATCATGTTGGCGGAGCCGTTGAGCGCTCGGATCGGCCCCCTGGTCAGTGCCGTGAAGCCGCGCATGAAGCCCTGGGTGTTGCGGGCGGTCTCGAGCGGTCGGGCGATGGCGATGTTCTTGGGCACCATCTCCCCGAAGATCATGGTGACGACCGTGCCGATCGCGAGGCCGAGCGCGAGCGAGAGCGGGGTCACGACGCTCTCGGGAACCCCTGCTGACGCCAGGGGACCGTCGATCAGGTCGGAGATCGCGGGCTCGGCGAGGAAGCCGATGGCCAGGTTCGTCACGGTGATGCCGACCTGGGCGCCGGACAGCTGCGTCGACAGCGAGCGGAGCGCCAGCTGGACGCCGCGGGCACCCTCGTCGCCGGCGGCTGCGGCGCGCTCGACGCTGGGCCGGTCGACGGTGACGAAGGAGAACTCCGCGGCCACGAAGAGGCCGCAGGCGGCCACCAGGGCCAGCGAGACGAGCAGGAGCAGGAGGGGGGTCACGACGCGCACCCAGTGGTCAGTGCGGTCGTGCGGGGACTTTGACTCTCGTCCATGACGGCTGCTGCGGGTTCCTTCGTCTCGTGCGATCGGGGCGTGCGCCCAGCCGAGGTGCATGGCTGCGGCGAGCCCACAGGGTAGCGGTCGGGTCCATTGTCCCCCCAGTCGTCGTGTCGCCTTGGGGAGGCAGGTCCCGGCGCCCTAGTCTTGCGCCGACACACGGGCGGACGAGAAGGACCCTCAGGGTCTCGGCGAGGGGCAGCATGCGAGCGTGGGCACAGTCTGTCTCGGCTGCCCTCCTGGTCGTCCTCGTCGCGACGCTGGCCACGGTCACCGCGACCAGCGACACGGGCCAGGCGCGCGAGGCGGCCGCGGTGCGGATGGTGCAGGGCACCCAGTCCCCCGGCGGTGGCGCCGACGAGGTGACCCGCCCGAACCTGGTGTTCGTCCTCACCGATGACATGCGCGACGACGACCTCGACCACATGCCGATCACCCGGCGCCTGCTGGCCGACCAGGGGATGGAGTTCACCGACGCGATCTCGCCGCACCCGCTCTGCTGCCCGGCCCGCGCCCAGCTCGCCACCGGCCAGTACGCCCAGAACAACGGCGTCCAGCACAACCGCGGCGTGCACGGCGGCTTCCAGGCGCTCGACCCGACGCAGGAGGCCAGCGTCTGGTTCCGGGCCGGTGGCTACCGCACGGCGTTCGCGGGCAAGTTCCTCAACGGCTACCACCCCGGCGACGTGCGTCCGGCCGGGTGGTCGCGGTGGGACGCCCTGACCCGCGGCGTCTACGACTACGTGGACTTCTCGATGACCGGGGACGGCGATCCCCGCCGGTACACCGACAGCTACGTCACATCGGTCATCGAGGACCACACCAACGAGGCCGTGCGCGACTTCGCGCGCAGCGGCGACCCGTTCGTCGTCTACTCGTGGCACCTCGCACCGCACTACCGGATCAGCCCCGAGGGCGGTCGCAGTCTTCCACCCGCGGAGCCGCAGGACGAGACCTTGTTCCTCGACGAGCGCCCGTCCGCCTTCGACGACCCGTCCTTCAACGAGGAGGACGTGTCCGACCAGCCGGTCTACCTGCGGCGCGGCGCCCCCGTGTCCCGCGAGGCGGTGGCCGCGGAGAACACCGCGCGCCTACAGTCGCTGCAGGCCGTGGACCGGGCGGTCGGGTCCCTGGTGGAGACGCTGGACGACGAGGGCGTCCTCGACGACACCTACATCGTGTTCACCTCCGACAACGGCTACTCCTTGGGCGAGCACCGCTTCGTCGGCAAGGACGTGCTGACCGACGAGGCCCTGCAGGTCCCGCTGCTCGTCCGGGGTCCCGACGTGGTCCCGGGTGCCACGTCGCGGCTGCCCGTGACGC
>JAYSEC010000255.1:0-5069 GCA_041914085.1 Nocardioides sp. | reverse complement strand
GCGAGGTCGAAGTGCCAGTACTCGGTCGTCCGACGGGTGCGGGTCACGTCGAACCGGGTCAGGTTGCCGCACCCGGCGCAGCGCCACCTCTCACCCTCGGCGGGGACACGAGGGCCGGCGTTCTGGTCGGTCACGATTCACTCCTGCGGGGGTGGGACGGGGGGTGGGTGGGACGGGGTTCGCGGTGCGACGCCAGCCTAGTGGCCGGGGGTCGGCCCACCGGACGGCCGCCGGTCGTCGGACGCGCGCACCACCAGCCACGCCGCCGCTGCGACGACGAAGTCCGCCACGGCGTGCAGCAGCCGGGCGACGAGGGCGACCATGCCGGCGGGCCCGGTGCCGAGCACGGGTGCGAGCAGCACGACCAGCACCCCGTCCCGTGCGCCGAGGCCGGCGGGGGCGACGGGTACGGCGACGCCGGCCGCGTGGGCCACCGCGAACGCGCAGCCGAGCGTCAACGCCGTACGGGCGTCCACGTCGGGGGCCAGCGCGACCAGCGCCAGGGCGTAGCACGCCCACACCGGGACCATGAGCGCCGCGGCGACCAGGCTGTGGTGCAGCGTCCAGCCGCACTCCGCTCCCGCGACCCGGCGGCCCACGGCGCGGTGCACGGCGGGGACCAGGCCGACCACGCCGACGAGGAGCGCCACCGACACGACCCAGGCGGGCAGCCCGGTCCACCAGCCGAACAACCCGGCGAGCAGGAGGCCGCTGGACACATGGGCGCCGAGGAACAGCACGGCTGCGGCCGCCGGGACGCGCGGAGGCAGGCCGCGACGCGCACCCAGCGCGCCCTGGGCGGCGAAGGACCACACGGAGCCGGGGATGTACTTGCCGAGCTGGGCGACGAAGAACGGGGGCACGACCTCGCGCACGGGACCGCCGAGGCCGAAGGCGTCGAGGGCGACCCTCCACACGGCACCGGTGAGGACGAGCCCGACCAGGACGAGCGCGCCCGCGAGGGCGACCTGCGCTGGAGCGACCTGGTCGAGCGCGTGGCGCAGCTCGTCACCGGAGTCACGCCACGACCACCACGCCCCGACGGCCACGGCGAGGAGGAAGACCCCGCGCAGCAGGTTCCAGACGGGGCCGGTCACGCCGCACCCCCGGCGACGCCGGCGGCGGAGCTCACGCCCGCGACCTGCGGATGAGCGCGGTCCTCGTCGGGTAGGGCAGGGAGGGCGTCAGCCCACGGGTCCACCTGACCTCGATGCCGGGCTGCGCCGCGATCGCGTCGCGGTAGCGCCGGCGGTCGACGTTGTCGAACACGATGAGGCCGTCCTCGGCGAGGTGTCGGACGGCACGGGCCAGGCACGCCTCCCGCGCCCGTCCGTCGATGACCACCAGGTCGAAGACACCGTCCTGGTCGTCGACCGCCGCGACGTAGGCACCGAAGTCGAGGTCCTCGAAGCCGGGCTTGCGCGATCGTGCCGTGGAGGCGGGCGACGCGGGCGCCGGGGGGACGGTGAGGACCCGCGCGCCGGGCCCGGTGAGCGGCCGCACCTGGTCGGCCCACTCGGCGTCGTGCTCGACCGCCACCACCTCCCCCGCCCGGCGCGAGAGCCACGCCGTCGAGGCGCCCGACCCCCACTCGAAGACCCGGGCCCCCGGGCGCTCGGCGAGGTGGGCGGCCACGAGGTCCGCCGACTCGAACGTCCACCACGGGGTGTCGAGGGCGACCAGGTCGCGCACGTCGTAGATGGCGAGCAACGACCTCACCCAGCGACCGGCGCGGGACCGCCGGGCCCACGCGTCGAGCAGCCGTAGCAGGCCCCCCGCCGCGAGCACGCTGCGCGCGGCACGCACCACGGAGACGTAGGCACTCCTCATGGGACGACACCCTCCACCTCGACGTGCGTGAGTCGCGCCGGGCCCCCGCTCGCGACGAGGGTCAGCACCACGTTGCCCGGCTCCCCCACCTCCGGCAGGTCGGCGGGCGGGCGCACCAGCCAGCCGTCCCCGGACGCGGTGGCGGGAGCCGGCACGTTGTTGACGAGGAAGTCGACGTCGCCGTCGGCGCTGCCCTCGAGCCGGATCGCGAGGCGGTCGGGCAGCTCGTCGAGGTGGACGCCGAGGCTCGCGCGGTCGTGCACCGTGATGTCCGGGTCACCGCCGTCGCCGCTCCACCCGCCGAGGAGGTACGTCGCACCGTGCCCCTCGCCGTCGACGGAGAACGGCCCCTCGTAGTCGGGCACCACGAGCGGGCACAGCAGGGCGCGGCTGGCCACCACCTCGGTCACGAACCGGAGACGGGTGACCCGTCCGATCTCCTCGCAGCCCTCGGGCGACGGGTCGTCGTACACGACCAGGGCGACGAACTCGGCGGCGACGTCGGGCCCGGCGGGGTCGCGGTCCGCCGGGAGGAAGGGCTGGAGGACGCTCAGGGCGCCGGACGTGCCGCAGTCGCGGCCGACGTCGAGCCAGGACTGGCCGCCGTTGGGCATCTGCCGCCACGGCCTGGCGTCCTCGTCGAGCTTCGCGCCGCACACCACGAACGCGCCGCTGGGGACGTCGTCGGCGTACTCGCGGAAGCTGGCCTGCCAGAAGTCCGCGGCGAGGCCGAGGTCGGCGGCGTCCGAGAGCGGGTTGGCGTAGGAGTACCCCAGCGGGAACAGCTGGACCTGGGCCGCGACGGGGACCGCGAGCCCGGCGGCCGCGACGCCGGCCACGAGCCCCCGGCCGCGGCGACCCGGTGCGTCGCCGAGGACCTGCGCGATCCCGGCGGCGACCAGGACGGCGACGGCGGGCGCGGCGAAGAGCAGGTGCCGCAGGCCGCCGTTGAGGGACGGCACGCGGATCATCAGCAGCACCGGCAGGAGCAGCGCCTGCGCGAGCACCAGGCCCATCAACAGGTCGCGCGCGGTCCAGCCCTCGCGCCGCCGCGCGACCCGGCCTCGGAACCGGACGAAGCAGCCGACCAGCCCGAAGAGGAGCAGCACGACCGGGACGGTGCACATGATGTAGAGCGGGATGTAGCCCCAGAAGCGGGCACCGTGGTAGCCCGCGGACTCCGAGGTGGCTCCGAGCGCCCAGCGCAGCGGGTGCAGGAAGACCGACGGGTAGACGGCCATCAGGAGCACCAGGCCGGCGATCGTGCCGAGCGCGGCGTCGGTGAGTCGCCACCAGTGCACGGAGCGGTCCCGACGCAGCAGCGTGACCAGCCCCAGCAAACCCACCGCGGCGGCGAGTCCGGGCCAGATCGCCGGACGGGTGCCGACCGCCAGCACCACGCCGCACGTGAGCAGCAGGACGGCCGCTGCACGACGGCGTCTCGCCGGGCGGGTCGCCGTCGCGAGCAGCATGCAGGCGAGCGTCACGGACGTGTAGCCGGCCGCGACCGGGACGTCCTTCACGTTGAACATCGCGTGCCCGCTCCACATCGGCAGCGCCGCCAGGACCGCGCACGCGACGACCGCCCAGCGCCAGGACGCCGAGACCAGCCGGGTCATGACGGCCGTCGCGCCGAGGGTGCACAGCGCCAGGAAGGCGACCCCGAGGTGGCGTACGACGTAGGCGTCGGCCGACGCCGAGACCTCGGACCACGCCTCGTTGCCGACGACCACGTTGAGGAGGTGGAGGAAGAGGGCCGCGACGGGCGCGTAGACGTAGGAGTCGCTCACCCAGGTCCCCGGTCCGGTGGGGCCGAGGTCGTCGTCGAGGAGGTACCAGCCCTGGTCCAGGTAGTTGCGCAGCCGGACGACGTGGAACGTCTCGTCGACGGTGACGCCGATGCGGACCGTGCCGGCCAGCGTCACGGCGGTGGCGGCCACGACGGCGGCGGCGCACGACCACACGAACCACCGGGGCGGCTGGCCCCAAGGGCTCATGCGCCGGCCCGGTTCGACCTGTTGCGGGCGTGCACGACGAGCTCGGCGAGGAGCCCGAACAGCGTGAGCTGGAGCCCGACGACGGTGAGCAGCACGCCGGCCAGCAGGAGCGGGCGGCCCCCGATCGCCTCGCCGGTCAGCTTCACGCCGGTGAGGTAGAGCAGGACCCCGATCCCGAGGAGGAAGCAGACGGCACCGATGCCGCCGAAGAGGTGGGAGGGCCGGTTCTCGTAGGACATGAGGAAGCGGACGGTCAGCAGGTCGGAGAAGCCGCGCCAGAACCGGGCCGGCCCGTACTTGCTGCTCCCGCTCATCCGCGCGTGGTGCTCCACCGGCACTTCGGCGACCCGGTAGCCGGCCTGGTGGGCGATGACCGTGAGGTAGCGGTGCATCTCGCCGTAGAGCATGGGGGTGACGTCGCGCGCGACGTCGGCGCGCATCACCTTGTAGCCGGAGTTGAAGTCGCGGCCAGGGGCGCCGGACAACCGGCCCGTCGTCCAGTTGTAGAGCTTGGAGGTGTTGCGCTTGACGAAGCGGTCCTGGCGCTTGAGCCGGGCGCCCGTGACCAGGTCGGCCTCGCCGAGGGCGTCGATCAGCCGCGGCAGCTCGGCCGGGTCGTCCTGGCCGTCGGCGTCCATCATCACCACGACGTCGGCGCCCTCCTCGAGGACCTGCGTGAAGCCGTGGTCGAGCGCGGCGGCCTTGCCCAGGTTGCGACGGTGCTGCAGCAGGGCGACGCGCGCGTCCTCGGCCCCCAGCTTCGCCACGACCTGCGCGGTGTCGTCGGTGGACCCGTCGTCGACGACGAGCACGCGCCAGTCGCCGGCGAGGTCGGCCAGCGTGCTCATGACCCGTGGGATGAGCACCGCCAGGTTCTCCGCCTCGTCCAAGGCGGGGATGACGACCGAGATCACAGGCTCCACCCTTCGTCGTGCATGCCGTCATGCACCAGTCAAACGGGGCTCAGTGTGCCAGCAACCGGGCGCGTCCCACGCCGGATTGTCGGACGTCGTGTCTACGGTCGAGCCATGGGCACGACCATCATGCGGTCTGCGACGTCCCGGTGGGAGGCGCAGCGCACCTTCGACGAGCTGGGGCGGCCGCTGCGTGACCTGACCTTCTGCGTTGTCGACCTCGAGACGACCGGTGGCTCCGCCGCCGGCGGCTCGATGATCACCGAGATCGGGGCCGTGAAGGTGCGTGGCGGCGAGGTGCTCGGCGAGTTCCAGACCCTGGTCAACC
>JAYSEC010000254.1:0-5077 GCA_041914085.1 Nocardioides sp. | reverse complement strand
ACCCGGCGTTACAGCGAGTCGAAGACGCGCAGCAGGCGCTCGGCCTTCCACTCCGACTCGGCCCACTCCTCGGCCGGGTCGGACTTCACCGTGATGCCGCCTCCCGTGCCGAGGCTCCAGCGCCCGCTGCCGTCGGTCGTCAGCGAGCGGATGACGACGCCGAGGTCCGCCGGCCCGTCGCCGCTGATCCAGCCGAACGCGCCGGCGTACACCCCGCGCGGGGTCGCCTCGACCTCCTCGATCACCTGCATGGTGCGCAGCTTCGGCGCACCGGTCATCGAGCCCGCAGGGAAGAGAGCGCGCAGCGCGCCGACCGTCGTGACGTCGTCGCGCAGCCGCCCGCGGACCGTCGACACCAGCTGGTGCACGGACTCGTAGGACTCGACCTCCATCAGCGCCGGCACCTCCACCGTCCCGACCTCGCACACCAGCGACAGGTCGTTGCGGAGCAGGTCCACGATCATCAGGTTCTCCGCGCGGGTCTTGGGATCGGTGGCCAGGCGGACGCGGTGGGCCTCGTCCTCCTCCGGCGTCGTCCCGCGCGGGGTGGTGCCCTTGATCGGCTTGGTCTCCAGGTGCCGGTCGGGCGTGACGAGGGCGTACCTCTCCGGCGAGCTCGACAGCAGCCAGGCCCGCGCGTCGTCGACGTCGTGCTGGAGGAAGCCGCTGTACGGCGCGGGGTTGAGCTCGCGCAGCCGGAGGTACGCCGTCACCGGGTCGAGGTCGGCCTCGCGGGTCAGGCGGTGGGTGAGGTTGACCTCGTAGGAGTTGCCGGCGTGGAGGTGCTCCTGGACGGTCGCGAAGGCGACGTCGTACTCGTCGGGTCGCGGTTTCGAGGCTCGCTGCGCTCGCACCTCAACCGGCAAGGCCTCGGTGGTTGAGGTGCGAGGAGGCGACCCCTCGGTGGTTGAGGTGCGAGGAGCGCCAGCGACGAGCCTCGAAACCTCCGACGGATGAGGACTGTGCTCGAAGACCCGCACCGAGGACGGCCGCATCCAGACCGCGTCGGGGAGGAGGGGGTCGGCGGCGGCGGGGAGGTCGGTGCGACTGGCGTAGCCGAGGTAGCCGAACCACTGCTCCCCCGGCCGGAGCCACTCCTCGAGGACCGCGAAGACGTCGTCCCCGACCACGCTTGAGGAGCCCCCGGAGTGGGCGCGCACCTCGCGCCGCGCGGCCGACCAGGTCAGGGAGACGTCGTCGTCGTCGAGCCAGCCGATGAGCGAGCGCCGGCCCGACCACTCCCGGGCACCGCCGCCGTCGAGCCAGAAGCAGCGCCGACGCTCCGCCGCGACGGAGGCGAAGTACGAGGCCGGGTCGGTCATCGCAGGAAGTTCCTGACCATGGCCTCGCCGTGCTCGGAGAGGATCGACTCGGGGTGGAACTGCACGCCCTCCAGCGGCAGCTCGCGGTGGCGCACACCCATGACCACGCCGTCGTCGCTCCACGCGGACGCGACCAGCGAGGCGGGCAGGTCGGTCGCGGCCAGCGAGTGGTAGCGCACCGCTGCGAACCCCTGCACCAACCCGGCGAAGACGCCGGCCCCGTCGTGCCGGATCGTCGCCACCTCGCCGTGGGCGGGCACGTCGCGCTCGACCGTGCCGCCGTACGCCGTCACCAGGCCCTGCATGCCGAGGCACACGCCGAGCACCGGCCGGGACCCGTCGAGCAGCACCGCGGTGCCGACCGAGAAGTCGGCGGGCGACGCGGGGTGGCCCGGGCCGGGCGAGAGGACCACGTGCGAGTGGCGCAGGACGTCGTCAGGCGTGACCTCGTCGTGCTGCACGACTCGCGGCAGGACACCGGTGACCGCGGCGACGAGGTGCACCAGGTTCCAGGTGTAGGAGTCGTGGTGGTCCACCACGATCACGTCCGGCGTCACGCGCCGAGGGTACTCACCGCGCCCCTCACTGGGTCAGCAGCCGGCAGGCCTCCGAGACCGGCTGGCCACCCTTCTCGCGACACCCGTCGAACGCGTCGAGCCGGGCCATCAGCGCCGCCACCTCCTCGCGCCGCTTCGGGCTCGCGACCTCGTTGCGCCTCTCGAACCGGTTCGTGCGATAGCTGTAGAACTCGTAGCCCCACTTCTTCCTGCCGGGCCGCGGGTCCAGGTCGAAGCGGGCCAGCAGCGCGGTGCGGCTGCGCACGGCGGTGAAGGACGGGATCCGGTCGAGCTCCGAGCCGGTGAAGGCGGCGTCCGGGTCGCCGCCGGTCAGCGTCTGCTGGGTGTGCTCGAGGAAGGCGTACGACCGGCGCACCAGCCGGGGCTGGGCGAAGGTCGGCACGAGCGAGGCGCCGCTGCGGAAGGGCGCCGGCGGGAGCCCGGCGAGCTCCTCGAACGTCGGCGCGAGGTCGATGTTGCTGGTCACCTCGCGACGCTTCCCGGGCACGACGCCGGGGCCGGTGACGAGCAGCGGCACCCGCACGTCGGTGTCGTACGGCGTGCCCTTGCCGCGGCCCATCCCGTTCTGGCCGAGGTGGAAGCCGTTGTCGGAGGTGAGCACGACGTAGGTGTCGGGGCCCACGGAGCGCAGGATCCGCTGCACGAGCCGGTCGGCCGACCGGGCCATCCGCGCCCGGTCACGCAGGTCGCGCACCGCGACCGCGGCGGGCAGCGTGGCCGTGGTGTTCCACGCCCGCAGCTTCGCGCCCTTCCGGGAGCGCGGCACGTTGTCGCCGCGGGCGTCGCCGTAGCCCGGCAGGTCGTCGACGGTGAGCTTGGCGCAGGCGACCCGGCCGCAGCTGCGCGGGCCGCTGCGGTCGCGGAACATCGGCGGGAACAGCGGGTCACCGGCGTAGTGCCCCTGCGGGTTGGTGCGGTTGTGCGGGGCGTACACCGCGACCTCGAGGAAGTACGGCGCGTCGCCCGCCTCGCCCCTGGCCAGGAAGTCCATCGCCAGGTCGCCGATCACGGTGCCGGCGTAGGCGCGGTCCTTCTCGGCGTTGCTCGCCGACGCCGGCGGCGCCGGGTGCTGCTGGAGCTGGAGCCGGCCGTCCGCCACCGACGTGCTGGCGAAGTCCCAGCCGTCGTAGGCCGACCCGAAGACGGTGTTGAAGGTGGACCAGCCCGGCACCACGGGCGGGAGTGCGCGACCCGGCGCCCACTCGTACTCGTTGAGGAACTTGCCGACGAAGCCGGTGGTGTAGCCGGCCTCCTGCAGGCGCACGTTGAACGCCCGCTCCGGGTTGCCGTGCGTGTCGTAGGCCGGCCAGCCGCCGAGCATCGACGTCCCGTTGTTGGACGTGTTGGTCCGTACGCCGGTCTGGTGCGGGTACTGGCCGGTGAAGAAGCTCGACCGCGAGACGCAGCACAGCGAGTCGGTGACGAACGAGTGCGGGTAGCTGGCGCCGGTCTTGCGCATGCGCTGGACCGACCGCATCGTCTGGACGAGGTCCATCGAGAAGTCGTCGAGCATCACCACCACGATGTTGGGCCGGGCGGCCCTGCTGGCAGCCGGCTGCAGGTCCGCCACGGGGGCGGCCTGGCCCGTCTCCCGGGGTGGGCGCACGTCCTCGCCCGTCGTCGTACGGCTGGTGCCCCCGCAGGCCACCAGCCCGAGCAGGCACACGCCTGCCAGCGCTCGCTTCAGATGTCGCACGTCTCCCCCGTCAAGTCCCGAGCCGGCCTCCAGAGGATGACGTCGTGGGCACCCGATCGGTTGCATGCCACGCCGAACCAATGTCGACTGTTCAACTCGACTTTAGCCGACGCCCGCCGGTTGCGCAGCGAGCCCCAGCCCTTGCTGGTTGAGGTGCGAGCGTCCCTTCCCGGTGGTTGAGGTGCGAGCGTCGCTTCCCGGTGGTTGAGGTGCGAGCGTCGCTTCCCGGTGGTCGAGGTGCGAGCGTCGCTTCCCGGTGGTTGAGGTGCGAGCGGAGCGAGCCTCGAAACCACCAAGGGGAGGGTCAGGCAAGGAGGTCGCGCACGGCGCGGTGGAGCAGGTCGTAGCCGTTCTCGGTGAGGATCGACTCGGCGTGGAACTGGATGCCGCGGAAGTGCGGGCCGGTGATCGCGTGGATGTCGCCGGTGGCCTCGTCGGCCTCGACCACGACGCCCTCGGGTGCGGCCCCGCCGGCCGGGACGCGGCCGACGAACGTGTTGTAGAACCCGACGCGCTCGGTGCGGCCCTCGAGCCGGACCGGGGACTGGGTGCCCTGGAAGACGACGTCCTTGTAGCCGAGCTCGAGGCCGAGCCGCTGGCACAGGGTCTGGTGGCCGAGGCAGACCGCGAGGAACGGCTGGCCCGACGCGAGCAGGTCGTCCACGGCACGCCGGAACGACGCGATCTTGGGGTGGTCGCCCTCGCGGGGGTCGCCCGGGCCGGGACCGACGATGACGAGGTCGGCGCCGTCGAAGGCCCCCGTGGCGTAGTCCTCGTGACGGACCACGCGTGCGGTCATCCCGAAGACGCCCAGCACGTGGACGAGCATGTTCACGAAGTCGTCCTCGCCGTGGAGGATCACCACGCTCCTCCCGGCGAGGCCGGGGTCGGCGGGCTCACCCGCCTGGTCGGTGAGCCAGAAGCGGGAGAGCCGCTGGTTGCGGCTGCCCAGCGCGAGCAAGACGTCCTCGTCGCGGGCGAGGTCGGCGATGTCGGCGCCGTCGGTGGTCGCCGCGGGGGCGAGGCCGAAGGCGCTGAGGATGCCGCCGGCCTTGGCGCGGGTCTCGGCGACCTCGTAGGCGGCGTCGGAGTCGCGGACCAGGGTGGCGCCGGCCGTGACCTTGAGCTCGCCGGACGGCGAGACGTCGGCCGTGCGGATCAGGATCGGGCTGTCCATGGTGGGCGTGCCGTCGGGGGCGCGACCGAAGAGGGCGAGCGCGGCGCCGTAGTAGCCGCGGCCCTCCGGCTCGTAGTCGGCGATCAGCCGGCAGGCGTTCTCGACCGGCGCGCCGGTCACGGTCGCGGCGAACATCGTGTCGCGGAGGATCTCGCGGTGGTCGCGGTCCGAGCGGCCGGCGAGGAGGTACTCGGTGTGGATCAGGTGCGTCATCGGCTTGAGGAACGGGCCGAGCACCTGACCGCCCTCGTGGCAGATGTCGCACATCATCTTGAGCTCCTCGTCGACGACCATGAAGAGCTCG
>JAYSEC010000253.1:0-5108 GCA_041914085.1 Nocardioides sp. | reverse complement strand
GCGTCGAGCACAAGGAGCAGATGAAGCGGATGCGCACGTCGGTCGACGTGCTGTCGATGAGCGCGACGCCGATCCCGCGCACGCTCGAGATGGCGGTCACCGGCATCCGCGAGATGTCCACGATCACCACGCCGCCGGAGGAGCGGCACCCGGTGCTCACCTACGTCGGCGCCTACGAGGACCGCCAGGTGGTCGCGGCGGTGCGCCGTGAGCTGCTGCGCGAGGGCCAGGTCTTCTACATCCACAACCGGGTGCAGTCGATCGAGAAGGCCGCGGCCCGGATCCGGGAGCTGGTGCCCGAGGCGCGGGTGGCGACCGCGCACGGCCAGATGAACGAGCGCCAGCTCGAGCAGGTCATGCTCGACTTCTGGGAGAAGCGCTTCGACGTCCTGGTCTGCACGACGCTGGTGGAGAGCGGCCTCGACGTGTCGAACGCCAACACCATGATCATCGAGCGCTCCGACACCCTCGGCCTGTCCCAGCTGCACCAGCTGAGGGGCCGGGTCGGCCGGTCCCGCGAGCGCGCCTACGCCTACTTCCTCTACCCCGCCGAGAAGCCGCTCACCGAGACCGCTCACGAGCGCCTGGCGACCCTGGCCCAGCACTCCGACCTCGGCGGCGGCATGGCCATCGCGATGAAGGACCTCGAGATCCGCGGCGCGGGCAACCTGCTCGGCGGCGAGCAGTCCGGGCACATCGCCGACGTCGGCTTCGACCTCTACGTCCGGCTCGTCGGCGAGGCGGTGGCCGACTTCAAGGGCGGCACGGAGGAGGAGCTCGCGGAGGTCCGCATCGAGCTCCCGGTCGACGCCCACCTGCCCCACGACTACATCCCGAGCGAGCGGCTGCGGCTGGAGATCTACAAGCGCCTGGCCGAGGTGCGCGTCGACGCCGACGTCGACGAGGTCCGCGAGGAGCTCGTCGACCGCTACGGCCCGCCGCCGGAGGTCGTGGAGTCTTTGCTGTTCGTCGCCCGCTTCCGTGCGCGCTGCCGGCAGGCCGGGGTGCGCGAGGTGACGGTGGCCGGCAAGTACGTCCGGTTCGCGCCGGTCGACCTGCCCGAGTCGCGCGTCGTACGGCTCCAGCGGCTGCATCCGCGCAGCGTCGTCAAGGCACCGGTCAGTACCATCCTCGTGCCGCGGCCGCAGAGTGCCGGCTTCCCCGTGCAGCCGGTGGCCGGGGTGGCTTTGCTTGAATGGGCGCGCGGCGTGATCGACGAGGTGATCGACCCGCCCGCGCCGGCGGCCCCCGCAGCACCGACCAAGGAGTAGCCCGTGAGCAAGACCCGCCTGATGACGGCCGCGACGCTGGGCGTCGCCGGCCTGCTGCTGACCGGTTGTGGCAGCGCCTCGCCGGGCGTGGCGGTCAAGGTCGGCGACGAGCAGCTCTCGGTCCGCGACGTCGACACGGCGGCGCGCGAGATGTGCACCGCGCTCGGCGACCAGTTCGAGGCGCAGAGCACCGTGCTGCCGATGAGCTTCATCCGCCAGGGCACGGTGCAGCTGCTGACGCTGCGCGCGCAGGCCATGCAGGTCGCCGACGAGTACGGCATCGAGCCGGGCTCGAGCTACCGCAACGACGTGGCGCAGCGTCGTCGTACGGCCGCGTCGATGCCGGAGGACGTCCGCGAGACCTACGTCGAGCTCACCTCGGCCAACGCGCTCGCCAGCGACATCGTCGACCAGGTCGGCACGATCGTCCTCGAGGAGCGCGGCGTCACCGACCCCACCACCGAGCAGGTCACCCAGGCGGGCGTCGACGTGTTCAACCAGTGGCCCGACGCGAACGGCATCGAGATCGACCCCCGCTACGGCCTCGAGAGCATCGACGGCGTGCTCACGCCGGTCGACACCAACACCTCGGTCGCGGTCGGCCAGACCGCGAAGGACGGGCTCAAGACCGAGCCCGACGCGGCGTTCGCCAGGACGCTGCCGATGACCCACCGCTGCGGCTGATGACCGAGGGCTCGGCCCTGGAGGCGTTCGCCGAGCAGATGCGGGTGCTGCGCCGTGAGTGCGCGTGGAAGCGCGAGCAGACGCACACCTCGCTGGTCCCGTTCGTCCGCGAGGAGGCCGAGGAGGTCGTCGAGGCGATCGAGTCCGGCGACCCGGCCGCGCTGTGCGACGAGCTGGGCGACCTGCTCCTGCAGGTGGTGATCCACGCGGTCATCGCCGAGGAGGCGGGCGACTTCACGCTCGACGACGTCGCGCGCGGCGTGATCGCGAAGATGGAGCGGCGCAACCCCCACGTCTTCGGCGACGCGGTGGCCACCGACGCGGCCGACGTGCTCCGGCTCTGGAACGCGGCGAAGGCGGCCGAGAAGGCCGAGCGGGCCGAGCAGGGGTGATCCCGCGCGCCGCTACATGGCGTGGTCAGCGCCTGATCGCGACCAGCCGCCCGAGCAGGCCCACGGCGAGGACGGCCAGCCCGGCGAGCACCGACCCGAGCGGCAGCGAGGCGGCCATCACGACGCAGCCCGCGAGCCCCAGCACCTGCAGGCCCCGCGGCCACCGCCGCTGCTCGGGGGGCTGCCGCAGCGCGGAGAGGTTGGCGACGGCGTAGTAGACGAGCACGCCGAAGGACGAGAAGCCGATCGCGCCGCGCAGGTCGGCGACCAGCACCAGCGCCACGACCGCGACGCCGATGACGACCTGGGCCGTGTCGGGGACCTGGTGCCGGGGCTCCACGGACGCCAGCGGTCCGGGCAGGTCGCGCTCGCGCGCCATCGCGAGCGTCGTACGACCGACGCCCGCGAGCAGCGCGAGCAGGGCGCCGAGGGCGGCGGCTGCGGCGCCGATCCGGACGACCGGGACGGCCCAGTCCGCGCCGAGCGCCGCGGTGGCGGCGGCGACCGGCGTGGGCGACCCCGGGAGGTCGGCGCCCAGGACGCGCACGAGGGCGAGCCCGACGAGGAGGTAGAGCACGACGGCGGTGCCCAGCGCGACCAGGATGGCCCGGCCCAGCAGCGCGGGGCGTCGTACCTCCTCGGCGAGGGTGGCGATGCGCGCGTAGCCGGCGAACGCGAAGAACAGCAGCCCCGCCGCCTGCAGCACGCCCCAGACGCCGCCGGACGCCTCGAGCGGCGCGACCGGCTCGGCGTCCCCGGTCGCGGCGAGCACGAGGAAGCCCGCGAGCACGACGAGCGTGGCGCCGAGCAGGACCTTGGCCGCGGTGGCGGTGCGGGTGATGCCGCGCAGGTTGAGCACCGTGAACGCGACGACGACCAGCGCGGCCAGCCCGCGCGCCCACCAGCCTCCGGCAGGGACGGCATACGCCGCGAACGTCATCGCCATCGCCGCGCACGAGGCGGTCTTGCCGACCACGAACCCCCAGCCGGCGAGGAACCCCCACCACGGTCCGAGCACCTCGCGGCCGAAGAGGTAGGTGCCGCCCGAGGAGGGGTACGACGACGCCAGCTGCGCCGAGGCGACCGCGTTGCAGAAGGCGACCACCGCGGCGATGCCCAGCCCGACGAGCAGCCCGCTCCCGGCCGCCGCCGCGGCCGGGGCGAAGGCCACGAAGACGCCGGCGCCGAGCATCGCGCCGAGCCCCACGACGACGGCGTCGCCGGTGCCGAGGCGGCGTGCGAGGCCCGGCTGCGCCGCGGGCGGGCTCATGCCGGACCCCCGGTCGCACGGGTCGCCGGGTCGAGGGGCACGACCGTCGGGTCGGGCGAGAACGCGTCGACGTAGGCCTCGCCGAGCGCGTCGGTCTCGTCGTCGGCGGCCCGCGCCGGCAGCCGGATCCCGTCGGGCGGGTGGAAGTGCACCTCTCCCGGGGCGTCGAGCTCCCAGCTCGTCGGGTCGGCACGCCACTGCGACGGTGACGCCCCGAGCTCGCGGCGGAACGCGCGCACGAAGACGTCGTAGCCGCGGAACCCGCAGTCGGCCGCGATGTCCTGGAGCCGGCGGTCGGTCTCGCGCGCCTGCCACGCGGCACGCTCGAGGACGAGCCGGTCGCGGAACCTCGCCGCCGACTCGCCCGCCATCGCACGCCGCAGCCGCGCCGCGCCCGGGTCGCCGGCCGGGTCGTCGGCACTGGCCGTCGCGCGATCCACGAGGGCCCTGAGGTGCTCCGCCGGACCGGGTTCGCGTGACGCCACGAGGGCCACGCTAGCCGCACCCGGGCCGGTGCCCGCGGACACCCGGGCGACGTCAGGACCCGACGTGGCTAGGCTGGCCGCCGACCCACGACGTACCCCTCAGGAGCTCTGCCATGTCGATCATCGCTGCAGTCGGCGCCCGCGAAATCCTCGATTCGCGCGGCAACCCCACCGTCGAGGTGGAGGTACTTCTCGAGGACGGCGCGTTCGGCCGGGCGGCCGTGCCCAGCGGCGCCTCCACCGGCGCCTTCGAGGCCGTCGAGCTGCGCGACGGCGGCAAGCGCTACCTCGGCAAGGGCGTCCAGAACGCCGTGACCGGCGTCGTCGACACCATCTCGGGCGCGATCGTCGGGCTCGACGCCGACGACCAGCGCCTCATCGACCAGGTGATGCTCGACCTCGACGGCACGCCCAACAAGGCCAAGCTCGGTGCGAACGCGATCCTCGGCGTCTCGCTCGCCACCGCGAAGGCGGCCGCCGAGTCCGCCGGCCTGCCGCTGTTCCGCTACGTCGGCGGCCCCAACGCGCACCTGCTCCCGGTGCCGATGATGAACATCCTCAACGGTGGCGCCCACGCCGACTCGAACGTCGACGTCCAGGAGTTCATGATCGCGCCGATCGGCGCGGCGACCTTCCGCGAGGCGCTGCAGCACGGCGCGGAGGTCTACCACGCGCTCAAGTCGGTGCTGAAGAAGAAGGGCCTGTCCACCGGGCTCGGCGACGAGGGCGGCTTCGCGCCCAACCTCGACAGCAACCGGGCCGCGCTCGACCTCATCGCCGAGGCCGTCAAGGCAGCGGGGTTCAAGCTCGGCAAGGACATCGCGCTCGCGATGGACGTCGCGGCCAGCGAGTTCCACGACAAGGGCAGCTACACCTTCGAGGGCAAGAAGACCAAGACGGGCGCGATGGTCGACTACTACGCCGACCTCGTCTCCTCCTACCCGATCGTCTCGATCGAGGACCCGCTCGACGAGGAGGACTGGGACGGCTGGAAGGCCATCACCGA
>JAYSEC010000252.1:0-5128 GCA_041914085.1 Nocardioides sp. | reverse complement strand
GAGCAGCGGCTGCCGCTCAAGGAGTTCGAGCTGCTCGAGATGTTCCTGCGCAACCCGGGTCGGGTGCTCACCCGCGGCCAGCTCATCGACCGCGTCTGGGGCTCGGACTACGTCGGCGACACCAAGACCCTCGACGTCCACGTGAAGCGGCTGCGCGCCAAGCTCGAGCCGGACCCCAGCGAGCCGAAGTACCTCGTCACCGTCCGCGGCCTGGGCTACAAGTTGGACCTCTGAGGCGGGATGTCGTCGTACGACGTCCGAAAAGCGCTGGCCGGTCGTCATGACCGTTCGTAGCCTTGACCCGTGACGACGACCACCCACACCCGCGACACCGGCACCACTGCGACACCCGCCGCCTGGCTCCCCCTGGCGGCCTGCGGCGTCACGCTCGTGATGTGGGCCTCCGCGTTCGTGGTGATCCGCCACGTGGCCGAGGACATCAGCCCGGGCGCCCTCGGCGCCGGTCGCCTGCTGGTGGCCGCGCTGGTCGTGCTGCCGCTGGTCCTGCGTCGCGGGTGGGTGCGGCCGACGCCGCGGGAGTGGGTGCTGCTGGCGGTCGGCGGCATCGGCTGGTTCGGCATCTACAACCTGACGCTCAACGCCGGCGAGCGGCACGTGGACGCCGGCACCGCCGCGATGATCATCCAGATCGGCCCGGTGATCGTGGCCCTGCTGGCGGTGCCGCTCTTCGGGGAGCGGATGCACGCCTGGCTCCTCGGCGGGATGTTGGTGGGCTTCGCGGGGGTCGCGGTGATCGCGCGCGGGTCGACGACCGACGCCGACGCCAGCCTGGTGGGCGTCGTGCTCGTGCTGGTCGCCGCCGCGATGTACGCCGTCGGGGTGCTGACCCAGAAGGTCCTGCTGCGCCGCATCCCCTCGGTCCAGGTCGTGCTGGTGTCGTTCCTCATGGGGGCCGCGACCTGCCTGCCGTTCGCCTCCGACCTGCCGCGCATCGTGGGCGACGGCGGCGCGGAGCTGTGGTGGATCGTCTACCTCGGCGTGCTGCCCACCGCGGTCGCCTTCACCACCTGGGCCTACGCGCTGACCCACACCGACGCCGGCAAGCTGTCGCTCACCACGTTCCTGGTGCCCGGCATCGCCACCGTCATCGCGTGGCTGCTCATCGACGAGGTGCCGCCGTCGCTGACCTTCGTCGGCGGGGCGCTCGCGATCGTCGGCGTGCTGATGACCCGGCGCAGGCCGGTCGTCCGCGCCTAGGCCTCGAGCCAGCCGCGGAAGGCCTCGAGGTTGCGCGTCGACTCACCGCGGGAGATGCGCCAGTCCCACTCCTTGCGGATCGAGGTCGCGAAGCCCAGCTCGAGGATGGCGTTGAAAGACTCGTCGGCGTTCGCGAGCACGGAGCCCAGGACGCGGTCGAGCTCGTCGGGCTCGACGGCGCTCAACGGCAGCCGTGCCTCGAGGTAGATGTCGCCGAGGCGGTCGACCGCGAAGGAGACGGCGTACATCTTCAGGTTGCGCTCGAGCAGCCAGCGGTGGACCCGGGCGTGGTTCTCATCGGGGTTGCGGCACACGAAAGCGTGGACGCCGAGCGCGTGCGGTCCGACGTCGAGGCGCACCGGGGTCTGGAGCTTCTTCTCCCCCGGGAGGGTCAGCGAGAACGACGTCGCGCCGATCTCCTCGTGCTCGATGCCGTTGTCGACCAGGTAGGTCCGCAGGACCTCGACCGCGCTCATGCGGCCATCATGAGGCAAGCTCGGACCGCATCCGGCCACCAGCCCGGGCGTAGGCCTCCAGCGTCCGCTCGGCGGTCCGTTCCCACGAGAACTCCCGGGCGTGCGCGACCGCGCCGGCACCGAGCCGCTCGACGAGCCGGGGGTCGTCGACCAGGCGCCGCAGGCTGGCCGCCCAGTCGCGGGGCTCGTGGGTGTCCACCAGCAAGCCGCTGACGCCGTCGCGCACGACGGTGGTCAGGCCCCCGACGGCGGCGGCGACCACCGGCGTGCCGCTGGCCTGCGCCTCCACGGCGACCAGGCCGAACGACTCGTTGTAGGACGGCACGGCGACCGCGGTGGCGGCCGCGGCCCACACGGCGAGCTCGGCCTGGGTCACCGGAGGCACGAAGCGCACGACGTCGGAGATGTCGAGGTCGGCGGCCAGGTCGGCCAGCGAGGTGGGGTGCTCGAGCCCCGAGCCCGACGGTCCGCCCACGACGGGGACGACCAGGCGGCTGCGGAGCGAGGGGTCCTCCCCGAGCAGCACCTCCACCGCACGCAGCAGCACGTCGGGCGCCTTGAGCGGCTGGATGCGGCCGGCGAAGAGCAGCACGACGGCGTCCTCGGGCAGGTCGAGCTCGCGTCGCGCCTCGCGCCGGTCGCGGGGGCGGAACACCGAGAGGTCGACGCCGGGGTGGATCACCTCGACCGCGTCGGGACTGGCGTCGTAGAGGTCGATGAGCTGGCGGGCCTCGGTGTCGGTGTTGGCGACGAGGAGGTCGGCGGCCTCGACCACCTGCTCCTCGCCGATCACGCGCGACACGGGCTCGGGGGTGTCGCCCTCGGCCAGCGCCTGGTTCTTCACCTTCGCCATGGTGTGCATCGAGTGCACGAGCGGGACGTTCCAGCGGTCCCGGGCGAGGGCGCCGACCTGGCCGGAGAGCCAGTAGTGGGAGTGCACCGCGTCGTAGTGGCCCAGCGGCTGCATCGCCTCCGTGCGCAGCACCTCGCGCGCGAAGGTGCACAGCTGGCCGGGCAGCTCACCCTTGGTGAGGCCCTCGAACGGACCGGCGGCGACGTGGCGCACCAGGACGCCGTCAGCGGCCTCCACGACCTGCGGCAGCTGGGACGACGTGGCACGGGTGAAGACGTCCACGGCGATGCCCTGGGCGGCCAGGCGCCGGGAGAGCTCGATGACGTAGACGTTCATGCCCCCGGCGTCGCCCGTCCCGGGCTGGTCCAGGGGCGAGGTGTGCAGGCTGATCATCGCCACCCGCTCGCCCACGCGCGTCTCCTTCGGTCTGCTGCCAGGGAGTACCCAGAAAGGGGCACCTCGAGCACAACGGCGCGCACGACCCGGGGATTCCCGGGCGGGCGTGTGACGTGCGTCAGCGCGCGTGCGCGCCGGCCGCCGGTCGGCCGGGGGTGCGCCCGCGCTGGCGCAGCAGCGCGATGCCACCGAGGAGCGCGGCGACGACGCCCCAGAAGCCGTCGTACCAGGCGGTGTCCGCCGGGCGGAAGGCCTCGATCATCGACAGGACCAGCAGGCCCGAGGCGAAGGCGACGAACACCCGCATCGCCACGGCGTCGCTCTTGACGAGCGTGCTGCCGAAGACGGCGGCGGCGAGCAGGATGGCGGCGAGGCCGACGAAGTGCAGGGTGCTGGGCAGCGGGTCACTGCCCCCACCGAGGAGGGCGTGGAGGATCCACAGCACACCGCCGAGAAGTGCAGCCGATGCAGCGAGCTTTGCGGGGGGCATCGGACGAGTGTGCCACGCGGGCGCGAGCCCGCCCACCTCACGGCTCGTCGGTGCCCTGGTGGAACCGCGCCTGCCACTGGCCGCCGCTGCGCAGCCAGAGGGTGCTCCGCAGCGTGGACCGCTCGGGGGTCGACGTACGCCACAGCAGCAGGATCGTGTCAGGCCCCAGTCGGTCCGTGGAGACGACCTCGAACTCGACCGGCGCGATCGGCCCGATCTCGGCCAGGACGTCGTCGCGGGTCCAGAGCCGGCCCGAGCGGCCGACCTCCTGCCAGTCGGGGTGCAGCAGCGCGGCGACTGCTGCGCGGTCCGAGCGGACCTCGTCGCTCAGCAGCGAGCGCTCGAGCGCGACGACGCGCTCCTCGTCGGTGGGCGTCGGCACGCCCAGGTCGCCCGCGAGGTCGCTGAACAGGTCGGGCTCCGCCTCGACCTGGCCCACGGTGGCGGCCGGGTGGGCGGTGCTGCTGCCGGTGAAGCCGGGCCCGGGGTCCGGCTCGACGCCGCGCTGGTAGGCCGACGCGGCGGCGTTCGCGCGCCGGTCGGCGGCCTCGTTGAGCTCGTGGCCGGCGTGGCCCTTGACCCACTCGAAGCGGACGCGGTCGCGCCGGCCCTCCATCGCGGCGTCGATCGCCTTCATCAGCTCGACGTTGAGCACCGGCTTGCCGTCGCTCTTCTTCCAGCCCTTGCGCTTCCAGCCGGGCATCCACTTCGTCACCGAGTCGATGACGTACTTGCTGTCGCAGTAGACGTGCAGCTCCTCGTCGAGGTGCGCGGTCTGCTGGAGCAGGTCCAGGACGGCCATCAGCTCGCCCATGTTGTTCGTGCCGTGCTTCCAGCCGCCGGACGCCCAGCAGGAGTCGTCGACGTACCACGCCCAGCCGGCCGGACCGGGGTTGCCGAGTGCCGAACCGTCGGCCGCCGCGATGATCACCCCCGCATCCTGTCAGGAGCGGATCTTGGCAGGATGTCCGGCATGACCCAGGACAGCACCCAGCCCCGCACCGCCGTCGTCACCGGCGCCTCGAGCGGCATCGGCGCGGCCACCGCCCGCGCGCTCGCCGCCCAGGGGTTCCGCGTGGTGTGCGCCGCCCGGCGCACGGAGCGCATCGAGGAGCTCGCCACCGAGATCGGCGGCGAGGCGATCACCTGCGACATCACCGACGACGACTCGGTGGCGGCGCTGGCCGCGGCCGTGCCGGTGTGCCACGTGCTGGTCAACAACGCCGGCGGCGCCATCGGCACCGACCGCGTGGACGCGGCTGACGTCGACGCGTGGCGCTGGATGTACGACGTCAACGTGCTCGGGCTGGTGCGCGTGACCAAGGCGCTGCTGCCCGCACTGCGGGCGAGCGGCGACGGCGTCATCGTCAACGTCGGGTCGACGGCCGGTCGCTGGGCCTACGAGGGCGGCGCGGGCTACACCGCCGCCAAGCACGGCGTGAAGGTGGTGACCGAGACGCTCCGCCTCGAGCTCAACGGGGAGCCGATCCGGATCACCGAGGTCGCCCCCGGGATGGTCCGCACCGACGAGTTCTCGCTGGTGCGCTTCGGCGGCGACCAGGAGAAGGCCGACGCGGTCTACGCCGGCGTGGACCGGCCCCTGGTCGCCGAGGACGTCGCCGACGCCATCGCCTGGGTCGCCACCCGGCCCTCCCACGTCGACATCGACGAGCTCGTCATCAAGCCCCGCGCCCA
>JAYSEC010000251.1:0-5190 GCA_041914085.1 Nocardioides sp. | reverse complement strand
CTCGTGGGCCTGGTCCTCATCATCTTGCTGCCGGGTCCGAACTCGCTCTACGTGCTCTCGGTCGCGGCGAGGCGCGGCGCGCGCAGCGGGTACGCCGCCGCGGCGGGCGTGTGGACCGGCGACGCGGTGCTGATGACGTTGTCGGCGGCCGGCGTGGCGTCGCTGCTCCAGGCCAACGAGGCGGCGTTCAGCGTCGTGAAGTGGGCGGGCGCGTCGTACCTGCTGTGGCTGGCCGTCGGGATGCTGCGCTCGGCCTGGAGCATGTGGCGCTCGCGCCGGTCGGTCGCCGAGCAGCTCGCGGACGCGACCGCCGAGGCGGGCGTGGAGTCCCGGACGCGGGGGGAGCGGCCCTACCGCCGGGCGCTGGTCATCAGCCTGCTCAACCCCAAGGCGATCTTGTTCTTCGTGGCGTTCTTCGTGCAGTTCGTCGACCCCGCCTACGCCCACCCGGCGATCTCGTTCCTGGCGCTCGGCACGCTGGCGACGCTCGCGAGCGCGGCGTACCTCAGCGTGCTCATCGTCAGCGGCACCCACCTGGCCGAGGCGTTCCGGCGCCGCAAGGCGCTCTCGGCAGGCGCGACGTCGGCCGTCGGCGCGGTCTTCGTGGGGTTCGCGGTCAAGCTCGCCCTCGCCTCGGCCTGACGGCCGCCGACGGCCGGTCACCGGACGGCTGGGACAATCGAGCCCGTGACCGCCTCCCGCCGACCCGGCCTGCTGACCGACCTCGGCGCCGCGGTCCTCGCGCTCGTGCTGGTCGGCATCGCCGGCTGGCTGGGGAAGTGGCAGTACGACGCGTGGCAGGCGCACCGCGACGCCGAGGCGCGCGACCTGACCGGTGTCGCCGCGGTGCCCCTGCAGGACGTGATGGGCAGCGACGACCCGTTCCCGGGGCCCGACCTCGGCCGGCCCGTCGAGGCGCGCGGTGAGTGGCTCGAGGGCGGCTTCTGGGTCGCCGACCGCACCTACGGCGACACCGACGGCTACTGGGCCGTCGCCCCGCTGCACGTCGGCGACGCCGCGGTGCTCGTCGTACGCGGGTGGGCCGCCGAGCCGGACGACGCGCTGCTCGCCGCCTCCGGCGATGCGGAGGTGGTCGGCTGGATCCAGGCCCCCGAGGGCAGCCTCGTCACGGATGCGGATCCCGCCGACGACGTCTTCCCCGAGATCCGGGTCGCCGACGCCGTCCAGCGCGTCGACGTGGACCTCTACTCCGCCTACCTCATCAGCCAGGAGCCCGCGCCGGGCCTCGAGCCCGCGGAGCTCGCGGCGCTGCCCGAACCGGGTCGCTTCACCGGCGTGCGGAACCTCCTCTACGCCTTCGAGTGGTGGGTGTTCGGGGCGTTCGCCGCCTTCATCTGGTGGCGCTGGCGGCGCGACGCCACCGCGCCCGAGGTGGTCGAGGTCGACCAGCCCGTGGCGCGGTAGGTCCGCCCCGATATCTTGGCGGCCGTGTCCCGCAACCTCACCGCCTACCGCGTGATGGCCACCATCGTCGGCGTCCTGCTCGTGGTGCTCTGCCTCATCGGTGTGCCCCTCGCGAACTTCGACGGCTCCCCGATGTGGGGGTTCTTCGACAGCACCCCCGCCTGGGTCTCGACCGGCTCCGACGCGCAGCACGTCGGCGAGCTGATCACGACCTACCTCGGCATCGCGCACGGCTGGCTCTACATGATCTTCCTGTTCAGCGCGTTCCTGCTCTCGCGCCGGGCGGGCTGGGACTTCCCCTTCACCCTCGTGACGCTCGTGTGCGGCACCATCCCGGTGCTCTCGTTCTGGGCCGAGCACCGCGCCACCCGGCGGGTGCGCGCGGAGCACCCCGAGCTGACGTGACGCGACCGCCGGCGCCGACTGACTAGGGTCGGCCCATGAAGACCGCGTTCGTGCTGGGCGGCGGCGGCGTCCTCGGCGCCGTCGAGGTCGGCATGCTGCGGGCGCTGCTCGAACGAGGGATCGTCCCGGACCTGGTGCTCGGCACCAGCGTCGGCGCCCTCAACGGCGCCATGGTCGCCCGGCAGCCCGACCTGGCGGTCGTGGACCGGCTGACCGAGCTGTGGGCGGCGACCGCCCAGAGCCGGGAGGTGTACGGCGACCGCCCGCTGCGCACCGTGCGCCGGGCGGTGGCCACCGGCACCCACATCTACTCCCCCAAGCCGCTGCGGCTGCGCCTGGAGGAGGAGCTCGGCGACACCCGGTTCGAGGACCTGCCCGTGTCGCTGGGCGTGTGCGCCGCCAGCATCGAGCGCGCCGCGGAGCACTGGTTCACGTCCGGTCCGCTGGTGCCGGCGATCCTGGCCAGCGCCGCCGTGCCGGGCCTGCTGCCGCCGGCCGAGGTCGACGGCGAGCACTTCCTCGACGGCGGGCTGGTGAACTCCATCCCCGTCGGCCGTGCGGTCGAGCTCGGTGCGACGCGGATCTTCGTGCTGCAGGTGGGCCGCATCGACCGGCCGCTGAAGGTGCCGAGCCGTCCGTGGCAGGTCGCCCGGGTCAGCTTCGAGGTCGCCCGCCGGCACCGGTTCATGCGCGAGATGGCCGCGATCCCCGACGGCGTCGAGGCCCACGTGCTGCCCGCGTCCGGGACCTCCGCCCGCGACGACACGCTGCGCGCCCACCGTGACTTCGGTGGCGTGCAGGCGCGCATCGACGCGACGTACGACGCCTCGCGCGCCTACCTCGACGAAGCCCTGGGCGCGTAGTCGTGGGCGGCGCACCGGTGTGGGTCCTGCGGCGCCTGGTCGTCGCGCCCGCGGTGGTCGCCCTCACCGTGGTGCTCTGGGTGACGCTGCCGGCCTGGCTGCTGGTGGCCGCGGCCCTCTCCCCGGTCCTGCCGGGTCGCTGGCGGGCCCTGCGGCTGCTGTGGATCGCGCTGCTCTACCTGACGTTCGAGACGCTGCTGCTCACGGTGATGCTCGGGCTGTGGCTGGCCAGCGGCTTCGGCTGGCGGATCCGCTCGCCGTACTTCGCCGGCATCCACTACGACCTGGTGCAGGGCACGCTGATCGTGTTCTTCCGCGAGGCGCGGCGGGTGCTGGCACTGCGGATCCGCACCGACGGCCCGCACCCGCCACGCGTCCCCGACGGGCCGGTGCTGGTGATGTGCCGCCACGCCGGACCGGGCGACTCGTTCATCCTGATGTACGCGCTGCTGCACTGGTACCACCGCGAGCCACGGGTGGTCCTGAAGAACACCCTCGCGTGGGACCCGGCGATCGACGTGGTGCTGCGGCGCATCCCGGCGCGGTTCATCTCGCCCAACCCCGACCTCGGGGAGGACCTCGAGTCCCAGATCGCCGCCCTCGCCACGGGGCTGGACCTCAACGACGCCTTCGTGATCTTCCCCGAGGGCGGCAACTTCACCCCGGCCCGCCGCGACCGGGCCATCGCCAGGCTCCGCAAGCTCGGGCTGGAGCGGATGGCCGTGCGCGCCGAGGAGATGACCCACGTCCTGGCTCCCCGTCCCGGAGGGGTGCTGGCGGCGCTGGAGGCCGCGCCCGAGGCCGACGTGCTGATGGTGGCGCACACCGGCCTCGACCACCTCCTCACGGTGAGCGACGTGTGGCGCGAGCTGCCGATGGACAAGCAGATCACCATGCGGTGGTGGGCGATCCCCCGATCGGAGATCCCCGAGGAGCGCGAGGCGCGCATCGAGTGGCTGTACGCCTGGTGGGAGCGGGTGGACGACTGGATCGAGGAGAACCGGGTCGTCGACGCCGCGACCTGAGCCGGACGCACGACGGGCGGTGCCCCGCCCCGAGGGACGAGGCACCGCCCGTGGCGGTGAGGTGGGGCTACTTCTTCTGCGGCACGTCGTCGATGTCGATGATCTCCGCGGGCTCGTCGGGCGTGGTCGCGGGGTGCGGCTCCTCGGCGGCGTCACTGACCGCCTCACCCGGGGCGCCGCCACCGATGTCGTCGGTCGCGGGCGGCTCCTCGGTCACCACGTCGTCGGCGGTGACGGCACCGTCCTGCGGGAGCGGGTCGGAGAGCGGGTCACCGCCGGTGGCGACCGGAGCGGCCGACGGGGTGGGGGGCGGCGTCGGGGACGTCGTCGTCGGCGGCTTCGGCGGGACGTAGGTCGACTGCCAGTGCGCGCCGTCGTCCTGCTTCTGGCGCAGCTTGCTGAAGACGATCCCGCCGAGGGCGAGCAGACCGGTCACCAGGAGCAGCTTCTTGAGCCTGCCGCCCTGCGGCTCCGGCTCGACACCGCGCAGCTCGTTGACCTTGGCCGCCGCGAGGTCGCGACCCTCCGCCGCGCGCTCGGCGGCGAGGGCGGCAGCCACGGACGCCTTGTCCGCGGCGGTGGCGCGGGCCTCGGCCAGCAGGGGGGCGGCCTTCTCGCGGGCCTCAGCGGCCCGCTCGGCGGCCAGCGCCGCGGCGACGGACGCCTTCTCGGCGGCGGTGGCGCGACCCTCGGCGATCAGCGGCGCGGCCTTGTCGCGCGCGTCGGAGAGGGCGGGCCCGGCCTTCTCGCCGGCCTTCTCCACCGCCTCCACCGCCTGGTCCCAGGCCTGCTCCAGCTGTGGGATCACCGTCTCCGAGATCTGCTCGACGTAGTCGTGGGCGCGGTCCATGAGGGACTTCTTGCGGCCGAAAGGCATGCGTGACCTCCTCAGTCGTTGTGGCTCCATCTCACCACGGCCACCCACACGCGGCCAGCCCCGTCCGGGTGGGCGGTCCCTCCGTGGTCGCACGTGGCAGGATCGAGGCGCACACGCGAACCGCGACACAGATCCGAGAGGCACATCCCATGGCCGACCCCAAGGCGACCTTCAAGACCAACCGGGGCGACATCGTCGTCAACCTGTTCCCCAACCACGCGCCCGAGACCGTCGACAACTTCGTCGGGCTCGCCGAGGGCACCAAGGACTACCGTGACGACGCCGGTCGCAGCGGGGAGAAGTACTACGACGGCCTCGGCTTCCACCGCGTCATCGACGGCTTCATGATCCAGGGCGGCTGCCCGCTCGGCACGGGCACCGGCGGCCCGGGCTACACGTTCAAGGACGAGATCCACCCCGAGCTCGTCTTCGACAAGCCCTACCTGCTCGCCATGGCCAACGCCGGCCCGGGCACCAACGGCTCGCAGTTCTTCATCACCGTCGCGGCCACCCCGTGGCTGAACCGCAAGCACACCATCTTCGGCGAGGTGGCCGACCAGGCCAGCCGCGACGTCGTCGACGCGATCGCCACCAC
>JAYSEC010000250.1:0-5192 GCA_041914085.1 Nocardioides sp. | reverse complement strand
GGTGGCGATGAGCGGGCGCACCTGCTTGTGCAGGTCGATCCACCGGCCGAGGGCGTCGAGGGTGAGCGGGTCGAGACCCGTCACGTCCCACTCGATGCCGAAGGAGTAGAGCAGCGCCGTGGCCGCGCGGTAGCCGAGGCGGTGCGCGCGCCCCGTGGTGTGTGCGACGGGGCCGCCGACGTGGGAGCCGATCAGCTCGGGCGGCACCAGCAGCGAGGTCCACCGCTGGATGCTCTGCCTCTCGAGGGCGTCGATCGTGTCGCTGGCCCAGATGCGGTCGGTGCGCTCGAGGATCGCGGCGTCGACGCGGGCGCCGCCGGAGGAGCAGGACTCGATCTCGACCTCGGGGTGGGCCGCGTGCAGCTCGTCGAGCAGCCGGTGGAGCGCGCGGGTCTGGCCGTGGACGGCGGGCCGGCCGCCGTGGGTGGCGTCGGTGAGGTCCCGGTTGTGGTCCCACTTGAGGTAGGCGATGTCGTGGGCGTCGAGCAGGGCGAGCAGCGCGTCGCGCACCTCGGCGTAGGCCGCCCCGTCCTGCAGGTCCAGCACCTGCTGGTCGCGCCAGGACGCCGGCAGGTCCGCGTGCCCGCGCAGCACCCGCTCGGGGTGGCGCCGGGCGACCTCGGAGTCGAGGTTCACCATCTCCGGCTCGACCCACAGCCCGAACTGCATGCCGAGCCCCCGGACGTGGTCGACGAGCGGGCCGAGCCCCTCGGGCCAGACCTGCGGGTCGACGGTCCAGTCGCCGAGCCCGGCAGTGGCGTCGCGCCGACCGAGGAACCAGCCGTCGTCGAGGACGAACCGCTCGACGCCCGCAGCGGCGGCGACGTCGGCGAGGTGGGTGAGCCGGTCGAGGCGGTGGTCGAAGTAGACGGCCTCCCACGTGTTGGCGACCACCGGGCGCTCGGTCCGCGACCGCGGGGTCCGGGCGCGCAGGTGGGCGTGCAGCCGGTGGCTCATCGGGTCGAGTCCCTCGCCCGACCACGAGCCGAGAAGCCACGGCCCGACGTAGGTCGAACCCGGCTCGAGTGCCACCTCGCCCGGGGCGACCAGCTCGCCCCCGCCGAGGAGGCAGTCGCCCTCGGGGGTGCGCTCGGCGTACGTCGTGTGGTCGCCGCTCCAGGCGGTGTGTACACCCCAGACCTCGCCGTGGGAGAACCCGAAGCCGGGTGTCCCGGCGACCATGAGCAGCGTCGCGTCATGGCCGGTGCGACCGTGGCGGCCGTCGCGGCGGTGCGTGCCCTGGACCCAGGGGTGGCGCTGCGGGGAGCGCTCCTTCGACCACCGTCCGGTCAGGTCGAGCAGCTCGCTCGCGTGCGCCCCGACCGGGAGCGCCGAGCGCACCGCGGCGAGGTGCAGCACCCCGTCACGGGTGTTGGTCACCGACGTGCGCACCCGCAGCAGGCCGGCGTCGCTGAGGAGGAGCTCGACGTCGACCGACCACCCGGCCTCGTCGTCGACGCCGGTGAGGCGCACGCCGACGTCCGACCCGTCGTCGGCGGGCCGGCTCGACCACCGCGCGAGCCGGGGGAGCACCGCCGCCGCGTCGCCACCGACGCGGTGCCCCTCCAGCGCCGGCGTCCCGGTGAAGCCGCGGGTGACCTCGGGCACCAGCCCGGTGGTGCGCGGGTGGTCGTAGGCGGAGTGCGGCACGCCGGGCCGGCGCGCGGCGACCAGCTCGGCCAGCACCTCGGAGGAGGTCGCGCCCAGGGCGGCACCCCAGTGGACGAGGACGGGGACGCCCTGGGCGTCGGGCGCCACCACGACGCTCACCCCGCCCCGACCGAGGTGGACGGGGGCGACGGTCTCAGTCGTCATGCGCCGCCACACCGGAGTCGCCCGCGTTGACCAGGACCAGCTCGTCGACGTGGTCGGACAGGATGCCGCTCGCCTGGGCCGACAGCCCGGCGTCGGTGACGAGCACCGAGGCCTCGGACAGCGACGCCATGCTGCTGAGCCCGACCACGCCCCACTTGCTCGAGTCGGCGCACACGATCAGGCGGCGGGAGCGCTCGATCATCGCCCGGTTGGTCTCGGACTCGAGCAGGTTGGGGGTGCTGAACCCGGCCCGCACGTCCATCCCGTGCACGCCCATGAAGAAGGCGTCGACGTGCAGGCTGCGCAGCGAGGACACCGCGACCGGTCCGACGAGGGCGTCGGACGGGGTGCGGAGACCGCCGGTGAGCAGCACCGACGTCGTGCTGTCGCCGTGGCGGTGCAGCACGTCGGCGACCCAGACGGAGTTGGTGACGACGGTGAGGTTGGGGATCCGGGTCAGGTGCTCGGTGAGGGCGTGCGTCGTGGTGCCGGCCGAGACCGCGATCGCCATCCCGGCGTGCACGAAGCCGGCGGCACGGGCGGCGATGGCCTCCTTCTCCTTGCGGCGCTGCACCGACTTGGCGGCGAATCCCGGCTCCGAGGAGGACGGTTCGGCGACCGCGAGGGCCCCGCCGTGCACCTTCTCGAGCAGGCCCTCGCGGTGCAGGGCCACGAGGTCGCGGCGCACGGTCATGTCCGACACGCCGAGCAGGTCGACGAGGTCCGTGACGCGCACGGTGCCGCCTCGGCTCAGCTCGGCCAGGATGAGGCTCCGCCGCTGTGCCGCCAGCATCAGGCCCTCTGCTCCCGCACCACGGCCACCCCGCCGGCCGGGACCACCAGGTCCCCGTCGACGGCGCGGTCACCGACCAGGTCGTGGCCGCGCACCGGGACCGCAGCGTCGGCCTCGCCGTGGTTGATGACGAAGAGCCACGAGGCGTCGTCGCCCACCCGTCGCGTCACCTCGACGTCGGGGCCTGCGCCCGGCAGGCGCTCGACCCCCGACTCGGCCACGAGGCGCTCGACGAGGCGGTCGGTGCCGTCCGGGGCCAGGCGCGTGGCGACGTACCAGGCGGCGCCGGACCCGACGTCGCGGCGCGTCACCGCCGGCAGGCCGCGTGCGGGCCCGTCGGCGTAGGTCGCGACCGCGGTGGCGCCGGCCAGCTCCAGGTCCTCCGACCAGGTGTCGGCCTCGAGGCCGCCGTCGCCCAGGCCGTCGACCCGCACCACCAGCCCGGCGTGCAACGGCAGGAACTCGGTGCTGCGCACGCCCAGCAGGTCGCGGAAGGCGCCCGGGTAGCCGCCGAGTCGGACGTGGTCGTGGGGGTCGACGATGCCGCTGAAGTAGGTGACGACGACGCTCGCCCCACGCTCGGCCGCGGCCGCCACGGCGGCGGCCGCCTCGTCGGTGACGAGGTAGAGCGTCGGCACCACGACCAGGTCGTACGCCGACAGGTCGGCGCTCGGGTGCACCACGTCGACGCCGACGCCGAGGGCCGTCAGCGCGCGGTGGAAGTCCTCGGCCCGGTCGCGGTAGCGCACGTCGATGCTCGGGTGCGAGTCGAGCTCGCAGCCCCACCACGCCTCCCAGTCGAAGAGGATCGCCGCCTGGTTGCGCGGTGCGCTCCCGGCGACCTCCTCGATCGCGTCCAGGACGCCGGACAGCTCGCACACCTCGCGCCACAGCCGGGTGTCGGTGCCGGCGTGCGGCATCAGCCCGGAGTGGAACTTCTCCGCACCGGCACGCGACGCGCGCCACTGGAAGAACAGCACCGCGTCGGCGCCGCGGGCGACGTGGGCCAGGCTCGAGCGGGCCATCTCACCCGGTCGCTTGGCGATGTTGCGCGGCTGCCAGTTCACCGCGCTCGTGGAGTGCTCCATCAGCAGCCACGGCCGGCCACCGGCGGTGCCGCGCGTCAGGTCGGCGCTGAACGCGAGCTCGTGGTGGGAGTGCGGGTCCTCGGCCATGAGGTAGTGGTCGTTCGACACCACGTCGAGCTCGCGACCCCAGCGGAGGTAGTCCATCTCGAAGGTGTGCCGCATGACCATGAAGTTCGTGGTCACCGGGACGCCGGGGGAGACCTCGTGCAGCACGTCGCGCTCGGCGACGAAGTTGTCGAGGAGCTGGTCGGAGGAGAAGCGCAGGAAGTCCAGCTGCTGGGTGGGGTTGGCCCACGCCGGGGCGACGCGCGGCGGCAGGACCTGGTCGAAGTCGCCGTAGCGCTGGGACCAGAACGCGGTGCCCCACGCGTGGTTGAGGCGGTCGACGTCGTCGTCGTAGCGCCGCCGGAGCCAGTCGCGGAATGCCGCCGCGCTGACGTCGCAGTAGCACCGCGCGTTGTGGCACCCGAGCTCGTTGGACACGTGCCACAGGGCGAGCGCGGGGTGGTCGGCGTAGCGCTCGCCGAGGGCACGGCACAGGGCGAGCGCGTGCTCGCGGTAGACCGGCGAGCTCGGGCAGAAGCCCTGCCGCGCACCCGGCCAGAGCGTGCGACCGTCCTGGGTGACGGGGAGCATCTCGGGGTGCTGGTGGGTCAGCCACGGAGGCGGTGACGCGGTGGCGGTCGCGAGGTCGACCCGGACGCCGGCCGCGTGCAGCTCGTCCATCTGCTCGTCGAGCCAGCCGAAGTCCCACCGGTCGGGCGCGGGCTGCAGGAAGGCCCACGAGAAGACCCCCAGGGTGACCAGGTCGACCCCGGCCTCGGCCATCGCCCGTCGGTCCTCCTCCTGGACCTCGCGGGGCCACTGCTCGGGGTTGTAGTCGCCGCCGAAGGCGAGCGCGGGCAGGGGAGTCGGCATGCCAGAACTGTGACGAGCATCGCACCACAAGTCAACGGACCGACGGTGACTTTGTTTGTTTTCTGTGGACTTTCGACCGAGATATCGACATCCTGAGGGTTGACGGGGCTGTGTCGGCCGTCACATGCTGTCGTTCCCTGTTTGATTCTGTGTCTTGGAGGCTCCCGTGTCCCGACCCCGTCCCACTGGTGCCCTGGGCGGCACCTCCGTGCCCCGGTCCGCTCTCGTGACCATGGCCGCCACGCGCCGCACGATCCTGCGCGGCGCCGCCCTCTCCGGCCTCGCCGTGGGCGGGGCCAGCCTGCTCGCTGCCTGCGGCGGCGACTCCGGTGGGGGCTCGGGGTCCGGCTCGGGCACGGTGAAGTTCGGCATCAACGAGGCCGAGGGCGTCGGCGCGGCGCACGACCGCCTCGCGGCCATCGCCAAGGCGTACGAGAAGGAGTCGGGCAACACCGTCGCGCTCAACGCGGTGGACCACAACACCTTCCAGGAGAGCATCAACACCTACCTCCAGGGCACGCCGGACGACGTGTTCACCTGGTTCGCCGGCTTCCGGATGGCGCAGTTCGCCGAGAACG
>JAYSEC010000249.1:2524-5194 GCA_041914085.1 Nocardioides sp. | reverse complement strand
CGGTCGGCTTCCTCGACGACTTCCTCAAGGTCAGCCGCCAGCACAACCTCGGCCTGCGCAGCCGCGCCAAGATGATCGGCCAGACGCTCGTCGCGGTCGTCTTCGGCTTCCTCGCGCTGTCGCCGATGCTCGAGGACGAGCGCGGCTGGCGCCCGGCATCCGACCACATCTCCTTCATCCGCGACTACGAGGGCTTCGCGCTGCCCACCGTGCTCGCGATGCTCCTCGTCTGGTTCTTCGTCACCGGGTTCAGCAACGCGGTCAACCTCACCGACGGCCTCGACGGCCTGGCGGCCGGGTCGTCGATCCTGGTCTTCGCCGCCTACACGCTGGTCAACATCTGGCAGAACAGCCAGTCCTGCGCGCTCGAGGCGGGCCCGAAGTGCTACGAGGTGCGAGACCCCCTCGACCTCGCCGTGGTGGCCGCCGCGATCACCGGCGCCTGCTTCGGCTTCCTCTGGTGGAACGCCTCGCCGGCCCAGATCATCATGGGCGACACCGGCTCCCTGGCGCTGGGCGGCGCGATGGCCGGCTTCGCGATCATGACGCGCACCGAGCTGCTGCTCGCGATCATCGGCGGCCTGTTCGTCGCGGTGACCCTGTCGGTGATGATCCAGGTGTCGGTCTTCAAGGCGAGCCGGGCCAGCGGGCTCGTGCGGTCGATATTCAAGATCGGCCCCGGCCACCGGGTGTTCCGCATGACGCCGCTGCACCACCACTTCGAGATGCTCGGCTGGGAGCAGGTCACCATCGTGATCCGCTTCTGGATCATCACCGGGCTCGCCGTCGCGATCGGCCTGGGCATCTTCTACGCCGAGTGGGTCGCCGGCATTGGCTGAGTCGCTCGACATCGACGCGCTCGGCCGCACGAGCGACTGGTCCGGCGTCCGGGTCGTCGTCGCCGGCTTCGGCGTCTCCGGCTTCGCAGCCGCAGACAACCTGCTGTTCCTCGGCGCCCAGGTGACGGCCCTCGACGACGTCAGCACACCGGAGAAGGCCGAGAAGGCCCGGCTGCTGGAGACCCTCGGCGCGACCGTCCGGCTGGAGCCCGGCGCCACCGCCGTGCTCCCCGACGACGTGGACCTGGTCGTCACCTCGCCCGGCTGGCGGCCCACCGCGCCGCTGCTGGCGCAGGCCGCCGGGCGCGGCGTCCCGGTGTGGGGCGAGGTCGAGCTGGCCTGGCGGCTGCGCGACCCCGCGCAACCCGCGCCGTGGCTGGCCGTCACCGGCACCAACGGCAAGACGACCACCGTGCAGATGCTGCAGTCGATCCTGACCGCGGCAGGCCTCCGCGCAGCCGCCGTCGGCAACGTGGGCCTGCCGATCGTGGAGGCGGTCATGGACCCCGAGCCCTACGACGTCCTCGCCGTCGAGCTCTCCAGCTTCCAGCTCCACTACACCTGGTCGATGTCGGCGGAGTCCGCGGCCGTGCTCAACCTCGCCGAGGACCACCTCGACTGGTACGACGGCCCCGACGGCATGCGCGACTACGCCGCCGACAAGGCGCGCATCTTCGAGCGCGTCCAGCGCGCCTGCGTCTACAACCTGGCCGACCCCGCCACGGAGGCGATGGTCCGCGAGGCCGACGTGGTGGAGGGGGCGCGTGCGGTGGGCTTCACCCTCGGCACGCCCTCGCCCGGGAACCTCGGCGTGGTGGACGACCTCCTCGTCGACCGCGCCTTCATCGAGGAGCGCGCGACCAGCGCCGCCGAGCTCTGCACGCTCGACGACCTCGCCTCGCCGGCGCCGCACGTCGTCGCCAACGCCCTGGCCGCGGCCGCGCTCGCCCGGGCCCACGGCGTCAGCCAGCAGGCGGTCCGCGACGGCCTGCGCGCCTTCACCCCCGACGGCCACCGCATCGCCCGGGTGGGGGAGGCCGACGGCGTGACGTGGGTCGACGACTCCAAGGCCACCAACCCGCACGCTGCGCAGTCGTCCCTGGCCGCGTACGACCCGGTCGTGTGGGTGGCCGGCGGGCTGGCGAAGGGCGCCCGCTTCGACGACCTGGTGGTCGCGGTCCGCAAGCGGCTGCGGGGCGTCGTACTGCTCGGCAAGGACCGCCAGGTCATCGCCGACGCTCTTTCGCGACACGCGCCCGATGTGCCCGTCATCGATGTCGGTGCCGACGAGACTGGTGCCCCGATGGAGCGCGTGGTCGACGCGGCCGCCCGGCTCGCCAGGACTGGCGACACCGTGCTGCTGGCGCCGGGATGCGCGTCCATGGACATGTTCACCAACTACGGCGCCCGCGGCGACGCGTTCGCGGCCGCCGTGCGGGCCCACCTGGACCGCGCCACCTGAGACCCAGCCCGACACCGAGGGGGACCGCGAGCGATGACCACCGCGAACCCCGAGGACGTCGCCACGGCGCCGGTCAAGAGCCGTGCACCGCTCGGGTCGGGGGTCGTCGCCGGCTGGCGGTCGGTGCGCGAGGCGCTCGACAAGCCGCTGGCGTCCTACTACCTCCTGCTCGGTGCGTCCCTGCTGCTGCTGACCATCGGGCTGATCATGGTCCTCAGCGCCTCGAGCGTGCGCTCGTTCCTCACCTACGACGACTCCTACGCCGTGGTGAAGCGCCAGCTCATGTGGGTGGCGATCGGCCTGCCGTGCGCGTGGGTCGCCTCCCGGATGCCGGTCAAGCACGTCCGCCGCCTGGCCTACCCCGGGTTC
>JAYSEC010000249.1:0-2424 GCA_041914085.1 Nocardioides sp. | reverse complement strand
ACGGCGATGGTGCTCGGCATCATCATGCTCGGGATGCTGTGGGTCGTCGGGGCGCCGATGCGGCTGTTCGTCCTCAGCATCTCGATCCTCGGGTGTGCGGCGGCCGCGCTGGCCGCGATGGACCCCGAGCGGCTCCAGCGCATCACGCACTTCACCGACCCGTTCAAGGACTACACCGACACCGGGTGGCAGCCCGCCCACGGCCTCTACGCACTGTCCAGCGGCGGCTGGTTCGGGCAGGGCATCGGCGCCTCCACGCAGAAGTGGGGCGACCTGCCGGAGGCCCACACCGACTACATCTTCGCCGTGCTCGGTGAAGAGCTCGGCCTGGTCGGCACGCTGCTGGTGGTCTGCCTGTTCTTCACCATCGCCTACGCCGCGATCCGGGTCGCGCTCAGCACCGAGGACCCGTTCGTCCGCTACGCGACCTTCGGCATCGTGGTCTGGCTGCTCGGACAGATGATGATCAACGTCGGCATGGTGCTCGCCGTCCTGCCCGTGATCGGCATCCCGCTGCCCATCGTGTCCTACGGCGGGTCGGCGCTGCTGCCGTCGCTGGTGGCGCTCGGGCTGGTCATCGGCTTCGCCCGGCGCGAGCCCGAGGCGGCGGCCGCGCTGGCCGCGCGCAGGCGCAACCGCTCGGCGGGCCTCTCCGCCGCGTCGCCGCCCGACGCCCGCCGCTAGATTTGGCCTGATGCGCGTTCTCCTCGCCGGCGGCGGCTCCGCCGGCCACACCTCGCCCCTGCTCGCCACCGCCGACGCCCTGCGCCGCCTCGACCCCGCCACCGACATCGTGTGCCTCGGCACCCGCGAGGGCCTCGAGGCACGGTTGGTCCCCGCGGCCGGGTTCCCGCTGGAGGTCGTGCCGCGCGTCCCGCTACCGCGCCGGCCCGGCGCCGACCTGCTCCGTGTGCCGACGCGGCTGCGCGCGGCCCGAGCCGCGGCGCTGGAGGTCCTCGACCGGGTGCGCCCCGACGTGGTCGTCGGCTTCGGCGGCTACGTCTCGGTCCCGGCCTACCTCGCCGCGCGCAAGCGCGGCCTGCCGATCGTGGTCCACGAGGGCAACACCGTCCCCGGCGTCGCCAACCGGCTCGGTGCGCGCATGACGACGCACGTCGCGACCAGCTTCCCCGACACGGCCCTGCCGCACGCCGTCTTCACCGGCCTGCCGATCCGCCGGATGATCTCCACGATGGACCGGGCCGCCCTGCGCGACCAGGCACTCACCACCTTCGGCCTGCGACCCGACCTGCCGACCCTCCTCGTCACCGGGGGCTCCCAGGGTGCGGCCCGGATCAACGACGCCGTGTCCGGCGCCGCCGCGGCGCTCGCCGCGGCGGGCGTCCAGGTGCTGCACGTCGTCGGTCCGAAGCACGACCTCGAGGTGCCGTCCGGCGACGTCCCCTACGTCGTGCTCAACTACGTCGACCGGATGGACCTCGCCTACGCCGCCGCCGACGCGGTGCTGTGCCGGGCGGGGAGCAACACCGTCACCGAGGTGTCCGGGGTCGGGCTGCCCGCGGTCTACGTCCCCCTGCCGATCGGCAACGGCGAGCAGGCGCTCAACGCCCGCCCCGTCGTGGACGCGGGCGGTGGCCTCCTCGTGGCCGACGCGGCCCTCACCCCCGAGTGGGTCCGGGCGAGCGTCCCCGGGCTCCTCACCGACCGCGAGCGGCTCGCGGCGATGGGCACGGCAGCGCGCGGGGTGATCCCGCTCGACGCCGACGAGAAGCTCGCCCGGATGGTCCTCGACGCCGCGCGGGGGAGGGCGTCGTGAGGATCCCGGTCCCCGACGAGATCCTCCCCGCCGCCGAGCTGGGCCGGGTCCACTGCGTCGGCATCGGCGGTGCGGGCATCTCCGCGATCGCCCGCATCATGGCCGCCCGCGGCGTCACCGTCTCGGGCAGCGACGACCACGACACCCCGTTCCTCCCGGCGCTGCGCGAGCTCGGCGTCACCTGCCACCTCGGCTACGACGCCTCCCACGTCGGTGACGCCGACACCCTCGTCGTCACGACCGCGGCGCGCGAGGACAACCCCGAGGTCGTCGAGGCGCGCCGCAGGGGTCTGCGGATCCTGCCGCGCTCGGCCGGCCTCGCCGCCGTCATGGCGGGCTCACGGGTCCTGGCCGTGGCCGGCACGCACGGGAAGACGACGACCACGGGCCTGCTGACCTCGGCCCTGCTCGCGGCGGGCGCCGACCCGTCGTACGCCGTGGGCGGGGTGCTCACCGCGACCGGCCGCAACGCCGATGCCGGACGCGACGACCTCTTCGTCGCCGAGGCCGACGAGAGCGACGGCGCCTTCCTGGTCTACCGCCCCCACGCCGCGATCGTCACCAACGTCGAGGCCGACCACCTCGACAACTGGGGCACGGAGGAGGCCTACCACCGGGCCTTCGACGAGTTCGCCGGCACCGTCGAC
>JAYSEC010000248.1:0-5269 GCA_041914085.1 Nocardioides sp. | reverse complement strand
CTCTTCGCGACCTGCGACCGCTGGGACATCGGCGGTGTCTCCACGGCCCGGCACGCCGACACGGGCGTGCTCACCGTCTTCGTGTACGACGGCCACCCGGGCGGCGCGGGGTTCTCCGAGCGGGGCTTCCGGACGGCCGTCGACTGGCTGGGCGCCACCCGCGAGGCGATCGCCGGCTGCGAGTGCGTCAGCGGCTGCCCCTCGTGCATCCAGTCGCCGAAGTGCGGCAACCAGAACAACCCGCTCGACAAGCCCGGCGCGATCCTGCTGCTCGACGCCCTCCTCGCGGGGGCTCCCCGCGCTGCTTGATGGCGCTAGATTCGGCGCATGGTCATCCTCGGACTCGCCCTCATCATCCTCGGCGGCATCGCGATCCTCTCGGCCGTGTTCGTGAGCGAGCCGGGCAGCGGCGGCGAGCTCCTCGGGTTCGACGTCAGCACGCTCGAGTCGTTCTTCATCGGCGTCGCCGCCGGCGCGGCGATCCTCTGGGGCTTCTCGATCCTCAAGTGGGGCACCAAGCGCAGCCTCGCCCACCGGCGTGAGCGCAAGGAGCTCACCGAGCTGAACCAGAAGCTCGAGCGCGTCGAGGCCGAGCGGCGCGCCGACGGCGACAGCGACGGCGACCCCCGCACCTGAGCCTGAGCGGGCCCGGCCCGCGCCTCGGCGGTGACGCGCACCGTCCGCCAGGGCACGGCGGGACCAGCGACCGACACCGCCACGATGGCCTCGCGCCCGGCGATCCGGCAGTCCGCGACGACCGCGTCGTTGAGGGCCGCGATCCGGGAGGCCTCGGCGCACCGGTCGGCCGTGCTCGTGGCCGCGGCGAGGGCGGCGAGGTCGGCAGCCGCCTGTGCCCGGCGCTGGGCCGTCACCAGGCCCCCGGCCGCGGCCAGCCCCATCGCCACGAACATCAGCAGCCCGGCCATCGCCACGACCAGCACCGTGGCACCCCCGCCATCCGTCCGCGACCTCACGGGTCCTCCACCAGGGCCACCGCCTCGTCGGAGACCGTCACACCCGGGAGCGACGCCAGCAGCCCGCCGGGGCCGCGCACCCGCGCGCTGGTGGTGACCACCACCTGCCCGTCACCGGGCACGACGCGCACCCACGCGCCCTCCGGGGCGATGCGCAGCGCCACGGCCTCGGCCGCGGCCACGTCGTCACCGCGGGCCACCGCCCGGGCCGCCTCGCGCGACGCGTCGACCACGCGCACCTGGGCCGCGCCGACGGCCAGCATCCACACCAGGCCGGCCGCCAGGGCCACCAGGATCGGGATGCCGAGCGCCAGCTCGGCCGTGGCCGCGCCCTGCTCGCGGTGACGAAGGGCCCCCATCAGCCGATGCCGAGCAGGCCCATGACGTGGTCGAAGAGCCGGCCGAGCAGCTGGTTGCCGAAGCTCCCGGTGAGCAGCTTGTAGAGCAGGGCGGCGAACCCGGCACCGGCCGCGGTGCCGACGGCGTACTCCGCCGTGGTGATGCCCCGGTCGTCGCGTGGCCTGGTCGTGGGCAGGGTCGTCATCTGTCCTCCTGGAGGTGGTGCGGGGCTCCGGTCGAGCCCCGTCCCCGACGACGATGGACGCCCCGTCCCGGGTCCGCACGCGGTCGGTCCGCAGGCTGTGGACGGACCCCGGCCGACGGGTTCTGTGGACGTCTCGCGGCCCGGGCGTGACTCGACGCGCGCTCACGGGGCGACCGTGCCGAAGAGGGAGGCGACGGTCGGCACGACGCCGAGGAGCAGGAACGCCGGGAGGAGGCAGACCCCGAGCGGCACGGCAGCCGCGACCCCGACCCTCCTCGCGGCGTCCTCCGCCTGCGCGAGGCCCTCGCGCTCCAGCTCGTCGGCCAGCCGCTCGACGAGGTCCACCACGGAGGCGCCCGAGGCGTACGAGCGCACCATCGCCCGCACCAGCGGTGCGAGCTGCTCGTCGTCGCCAACCGCCTGCCAGGCCTCGGCCGCCGTGGCGCCCCAGCGGGCGTGCTCGACCACCGGGGCGAGCCGCTCGGCGGCCGCACCGGGCAGCGCGTCGCACACCTGCGCCAGCCCGGCGACGGGATCGGCGCCGGAGCGCAGCGTCGAGGCGAGGAGGTCGATGAGGTGCGGGAGGGTGCGCTGCACCTCCTCGCGCTCGCGACGCGACCCTGGCGGCTCGACCCGCGACAGCGTCCACCAGGCGCCTGCGGCGCCGACCACTCCGGCCACCGGACCGGCGGCGCCGCCGACGAACAGCCACGCGGCGACGCCCGCCCCGACCACGCCGATGGCCTGGAGGGGCGGGCCGGACGACGTGGGACGCCGGGGCGTCCGCTGGGTCGGGGGCAGCCAGAGCAGGACCGCGAGGGACGCGCACACCGCCGCGAGCCAGGTCATGGGGCGGACGCCCGGTCGGCCAGGCGCTCGATCCACCACAGCCCCAGCGCGACGAGGGCGAGACCGGCGAGGAGGCACGCCCACCCGACCGGGGTGCCCAGCAGGAACGCCCACGGGTCGGACCCGGCACCGGACCCCATCAGCAGCACCGCCAGGGGCAGGCACGCGACGAGGCGTGCGGTCGCCCGGGCCGACGCGAGCTCGGAGTCGACCAGGCGACGAGTGCGCCGGCGGGCCCGCAGCCCCGCCGCCGTGCGCTCGAGGGCGGCCGCGAGCCCGTGGCCGGAGTGGTGCGCCACCTGCCAGGCACCCGCCACCCACCGGAGATCGGCGGCGCCGGGCCTGGCCGCCGCCAGCTCGCGCAACGCCTGCGGCACGTCGGCGCCGAGGTGGTGGGCGTCGACGGCGGAGCGCAGCGGCGGCCACCGCTCGCCCGCCACCCCCAGCGCCGTGCCGGGCGGCTGCCCGGACGCGAGCTCGGCGGCGAGCAGGTCGCAGACTTCGAGCACCGCCGCCTGGTCAGCCGCCCGCCGGCGCCGCCGCCCGCGCACCGACCGCGGCAGCCGGAAGGGCCGGGGGCGCGCGGACGTCGCAGCGGGCCCCGGCAGGAGCAGCGCCACCGCTCCCCCGAGGAGGACGGCCGCGACCCAGGCGCTCACCACGCGACCGCCTCGAGCCGACGGGCGAGCACCGGCGCGGCAGGCCCCCGGACGACGCGGTCGGGCTCGAACGTCGCGGCGGTGCGCAGCGAGACGAGGCCTGTGTCGTCGTCGCGCTCGGGCACCCCGAGCTCGAGCACCCGGCGCCGGCCGTCGCGACCCCGGCCGAGGTGGATCACCACGTCGAGCGCGGCCGCCAGCTGGCTGTGCGCCGCCTCGCGCGGCAGGCCGGCGGCCAGCGACAGCGCCTCGACCCGGGCCGGCACGTCGGCCGCCGAGTTGGCGTGGAGGGTCCCGCAGCCGCCGCCGTGCCCGGTGTTGAGCGCCGCCATGAGGTCGACGACCTCGGCGCCGCGCACCTCCCCGACCACGAGCCGGTCCGGCCGCATCCGCAGCGCCTGCCGCACGAGCGTCTGCAGGGTGATCTCGCCGGCACCCTCGATGTTGGGGGGCCGGCCCTCCAGGCCGACGACGTGCGGGTGCTCGGGCCGCAGCTCGCTGGCGTCCTCGACGAGCACGATCCGCTCGCCGGGGTCGACCAGCGACAGCAGGGCGGAGAGGACCGAGGTCTTGCCCGTCCCGGTGCCGCCGGTGACCAGGAAGGCGCAGCGCGCGTCGACGACCTCCTCGAGCAGGAAGGCGCCCTCGGGCGGCAGTGCGGAGGCGGCGACGAGCTCGGGCAGGGTCCACACCCGGCCGCGCGGCACCCGCAGCGAGATCACGGTCCCGGACCGGGCGACGGGCGCGAGGACGGCGTGGAACCGCGTGCCGTCGGGAAGCCGAACGTCGGCGTGCGGCGTCGCGTCGTCGAGCCGCCGCCCGGCCGAGGCGGCGAGGCGCTGGGCGAGGCGGCGCACGGACGCGTCGTCGGGGAAGCCGACCGAGGCGGGCTCGAGCCCCCGCCCGCGGTCGATCCAGACGTCGGTGGGCCCGTTGACGAGCACGTCGGTGACGTCGGGCAGGCGGAGCAGCTCCTCCAGCGGTCCGGCGCCGAGCACGTCGCGGCGCAGCACGTCGTGGACGGCGAGCACCGTTGCGTCGCCCACCGGGGAGCCGGACGCCCGCAGCGCCTCCGCCACCCGGTGCGGCGTCAGGTCGCCCGCGGCGCCGGCCAGCCGACGGCGTACGTCGTCGAGGACCGCCGCCGGCACCGGGGTGCTCATGCCGCCTCCCGGAGCAGGTCGCGCGCCGCGCGCGCCAGCGGTCCGCGCCCGGTCAGCGGTCCCCAGCCCCGGTCGACGGACGTGGCGAGCCCGCGCTGGTCGGGCAGGGCCGCCACCACCGGGAGGCCGGTGACCCGTTCGGCGTCGGCGTCGCCCAGCCCGCCGGGCCGCACGACCAGCCCCGCGCGCCCGCCCCGGGCGTCGCGGTCGAGCAGGCCGACGAGCCGCGCGGTGGCAGCCAGGCCGGGCACCGTCGCGGGGGTGACGACGAGCAGGTCGTCGCAGCGGTCGACCAGCTCGGCGAGCGACTCGCCGTGGCGCGCGAGGTCGAGGACGACGAGGTCGTGCCCGCGCACGGCGGACGGCAGCACCCGCCGCACGGTCGGCAGGTCGAGCCGGCGCCGCAGGCCCGACCAGGTGAGCACGCCGAGGTGGTCGCGCCGGGGCACGCCCTCGCGCAGCGCCCGGGCGCCGAGCCGCCCCGCCGTCTCGGTGAGCCCCTCCCACCGCACGCCCGGCTCCGCCTCCATCCCCAGCAGGCGGTCGAGCCCGGGACCGAGCGGGTCGGTGTCGACGAGGAGCGTGCGGGCGCGGCCCGCGTTCCACTGGGCCAGCGCGCACGCCAGGGTGGTGGCGCCGGCGCCGCCCGAGCCACCCACGACCCCGACGACCCGCCCGGGCGAGGCCCGCTCGCCCACGTCGGCGAGCGCCTCGACGAGCCACTCCGCCGCTGTGTCGAGGTCGACGACCGACTGCGCCCCGAGCAGCACGGCGGCCCGGAAGGCGGCGTCCTGCGGCGTCGGACCCACCACGAGGACGCCCGGCCGGCGTGCGGGCGCGAGCGCGGCGAGCTCCTCCGCGACGTCGGCGCCCACCAGCACCAGGTCGGCGGCGGCCCAGCCGGCCAGGGCCAGCACGGGGTCGCGGCAGACCTCGGCGCCGGCCCCGGCCGCTGCGCACAACGGCAGCACGGCGTCGTGGACGGGAGCGGATGCGGTGACGAGGAGGACGGACATGCGCGCCAGCCTCGGGCTCGCGACCCCCATCGCGCCGTCCCGGCCGTGCTGCCCTGTGGAGGAC
>JAYSEC010000247.1:1418-5296 GCA_041914085.1 Nocardioides sp. | reverse complement strand
GGCTCGGGCTCCGGCTCGGGAGCGGACGGGGCGAAGGAGGCAGCAGGTGCGGCCCCGCCACCGGACTGGGCAGCCGCGAGCTTCGACCTCAGGTCGTCGTTCTCCTTGGTGAGCCGGGCGAGCTCGGCCTCGACCTCGTCGAGGAACTGGTCCACCTCGCCCATGTCGTACCCCTCGCGGAGACGGACAGGTGTAAAGCGCTTGTTGCTCACGTCCTCAGGCGTCAGCGGCATGACCTCACCCAAACTTTCACGATCGTTGACACATGGTGGCTCTGCTGTCAGGAGACAATAGCGCCCGGCGCCGCGCGGGGCACAGTGACCCGTGTGACGGATGGTTCAGAGATTGAAGATGGTGGCTATCACGTTGAGCAGCAACCATGCTGCCACCATCACCAGCAGGAAGCTGAGGTCGAGGGCCACCGATCCGATCCGCAGCGGCGGGATCACCCGGCGCAGCGCCATGATCGGCGGGTCGGTCGCGGAGTAGACCCCTTCGAGCGCGACGAGCAGGGGGCCGCGCGGCTCCCACTGCCGGGCGAACACCTGGACCCAGTCCACGATGAACCGGACCCAGAGCAGGCCGATGAAGACGAAGAGGATGATGTAGAGCGTCTGGCCGATGATCTGCACAGGTGAAGTATCTGTCAGCTCTGGTTGAAGAAGCCGTCCTCGGCGATCCGCTCCTTGTCCTCGGCCGACACCGCGACGTTGGGCGGCGAGAGCAGGAAGACCTTGTTGGTCACCCGCTCGATCGACCCACGGGTGGCGAAGATGAGGCCGGCGGCGAAGTCGACGAGGCGCTTGGCGTCGTTGTCGTCCATCTCGCTGAGGTTCATGATCACGGGCGTGCCGTCGCGGTAGTTCTCGCCGACGAGGCGGGCCTCGTTGTAGTTGCGGGGGTGCAGGGTGGTGATGCGGCTCAACTCGGCCACGACTCCTGTCTGGACCGAGGCCGGTCGGCGGCGCTCGGCGAGGTCGGACACAGGGGCAGGGCGACGCTCGCGGACGACCGGGCGCTGCTCGACGGCGTCGTGGGTGGAGGTCTCGGTGTCGCCGTCGTAGTCGTCGTAGTGGCCGGTGTCCTCGAGCAGGCCGAGGTACTCGCCGATCTTGCGCATCGCGCCGCTCATGAGACAGATCCTCCGCTAGACGTGGTGTCCGGGTCCGGACACCAGGTGAGACGTTGTCGACATTACTGGACCGCAGGCCTCGGACCGAGGACCGCGGAGCCGACACGCACGTGTGTCGCGCCGTGCGTGACGGCGGCCTCGAGGTCACCGCTCATGCCGGCCGAGAGCAGCGTGGCGCCGGGGTGGTCGCGCAGGAAGTCCGCGCGGATCGCGGCGAGTCGGGCGAAGGCGGCGTCGGGGTCCTCTCCCAGCGGCGCGACGGCCATCAGGCCGCGCAGGCGCAGCATCCCGGCCTCCTCGACGCGCTGGGCCAGGGCGGCGAGGTCCGCGGCCGGCGCTCCGGAGCGGTTGTCGGCGCCGGGCGGGTCGAGGCTCACCTGGAGCAGCACGTCCACCTCGTGGGAGCGCTCGTGGGCACCGCGGGAGAGCGGGCCCACGAGCTTCGCGCGGTCGACCGACTCCACCACGTCGGCGTACGACGCGACGGCTGCAGCCTTGTTCGACTGCAGGCCGCCGATGAAGTGCCACCGCAGCCCGAGGTCGGCGCACTCGGCGGCCTTGACCTGCGCCTCCTGGTGGCGGTTCTCGCCGACATCGGTGACGCCGAGGTCGGCGAGGAGGCGGACGTCGGAGGCCGGGAAGAACTTCGTGACGACGACCAGCGAGACCTCGTCGCTGTCGCGGCCGGCGCCGGCACAGGCGTCGGCGATGCGACGTCGTACGACGGCGAGGTTCGCGGCGAGCTCGTCGCGGCGGGCGGTGTCGGTCACGGGTGGCTCCAGATGACGCCGGCGAAACGGGTGGCGGCCGTGCCGTCGCGACGGTACGACGGCCAGGTGGCGTCCTCGCGGGTGCACGCACCGACGACCCGGACGTCCGCGATGCCGGCCGCGGCGAGCTGTGCCCGGACCCCCGCACCGAGGTCGAGCGCGGGTGTGCCCCAGGACGTCGTGGAGCGCGCCTCGGGCACGAGCGCGGCGACCTCCTCCTGGAGGTCGGCCGGCACCTCGTAGCAGGAGCCGCACACGTGCGGTCCGACCCACGCGACCGACGGCTCGCCGCCCCGTGCGCGCACGGCAGCGACGGCAGCGGGGACGACACCGGCGGCCAGGCCGGGGCGGCCGCTGTGCACCGCGGAGATCCACCCCGTCCCGGGATCGGCCAGCAGGACCGGCACGCAGTCGGCGGCGCGGGCGAGCAGGGCGACCCCGGACTGGGCGGTGACCATCGCGTCGGCCGCGACCCGGCCGCTCGTGCGTCGGTCGTCGACGACGTCGACCTGCGCGCCGTGCACCTGGTGCATCAGCACCGGGGTGGCACCGGTCGCCCCGGCCAGCGTCGCGAGGGCAGCGTCGCGCACCGACGCCTCGGCGGCGTCGCCCAGGCTGAGGGACACGTCGGTGAAGGCGACCTCGATCACGAGGTCGCCTTCGATCCGGTCGCGGTGGCGCAGGACGCGCGTCGCGTCAGGGGCGCTCACTTCAGGAAGTCGGGCACGTCCAGGTCGTCGTCGTCGAACTCGACCTGCCGGGTCTGACGGGGCTGGGCGGGATTCGCCTGGCCCTCCTGGGACGAGGGGGCGAACGTCGCCGGCGCCGGGGCGGCCGGGGTCGACGACGAGCCGGCGCCCGCGCCGCTCGCGCCCGAGGGGCTCGACGCGGGCGCAGCGGCCTTGGTCGCGATCTGCTGGGCCGCGGCGCGGGTCTGCTCCTGCGTCTGCGCCGGCTGGTTCTGCCGGAGCACGTTGCCGTCCGAGCGACGCTTCGGCATGCCGCCGTCGAAGCCCGCCGCGATGACCGTGACGCGCACCTCGTCGCCGAGCGCGTCGTCGATCGTCGCGCCGAAGATGATGTTGGCCTCGGCGTGCGCGGCCTGGGAGACGAGCGCAGCGGCCTCGTTGATCTCGAACAGGCCGAGGTCGGAGCCACCCGCGATGGACAGCAGCACGCCGTGGGCGCCCTCGATGCTGGCCTCGAGGAGCGGGCTGGAGACCGCCATCTCCGCGGCGGCGACCGCGCGGTCCTCGCCCCGGGCCGAGCCGATGCCCATGAGCGCGGACCCGGCGTTGGCCATCACCGACTTCACGTCGGCGAAGTCGAGGTTGATCAGCCCGGGGGTGGTGATCAGGTCGGTGATGCCGGAGACACCCTGCAGCAGCACCTGGTCGGCCTGCTTGAAGGCGTCGAGGATCGACACGTTGCGGTCGGTGATCGACAGCAGCCGGTCGTTGGGGATGACGATGAGGGTGTCGACCTCCTCGCGGAGCTGGCTGATGCCCTCCTCCGCGGAGTTCGCGCGGCGGCGACCCTCGAAGGCGAACGGTCGGGTCACGACGCCGATCGTCAGGGCACCGAGCGAGCGGGCGATGCGGGCCACGACGGGCGCGCCGCCCGTGCCGGTGCCGCCGCCCTCGCCGGCCGTCACGAACACCATGTCGGCGCCCTTGATGACCTCCTCGATCTCGTCGGCGTGGTCCTCGGCCGCCTTGGCGCCCACCTCGGGGTTGGCGCCGGCGCCGAGCCCACGGGTGAGCTCGCGGCCGATGTCGAGCTTGACGTCGGCGTCGCTCATGAGCAGGGCCTGGGCGTCGGTGTTGATCGCGATGAACTCGACGCCCTTCAGGCCGACCTCGATCATCCGGTTGACGGCGTTGACGCCACCTCCACCAATGCCCACGACCTTGATGATCGCCAGGTAGTTCTGCGCTGCTGCCACGGCTCCGGGGCCTTCCTCGAGTGGGTCTGTG
>JAYSEC010000247.1:0-1318 GCA_041914085.1 Nocardioides sp. | reverse complement strand
GACTCCTCCGCGCTCCCCCAGAGCACCTGGCGCTGGTCGCGCATCACGAGCGTGATCTGGTCGACGGTGGCGACCTCGACGTGGTCGACGCGGGTAGCGAGGTCCTCGGGCAGGGCCGAGACGACGGTGGCCGCCTCCCTGAGCGCGTCGGTGCCCGCGCTGCTGCCCGGACGGACGCGGGGCATCCCCTGGGGCGCCGACTTGTACTCCCGGAAGACGACCCCGTCGGCGTCGAGCCCGCGCAGCCGGCCGGCCAGCTCGACGACGGCGACCGCGGTGCGCTCCACGACCTGGATGCGTACGACGTCGGGCCAGGTGCGGCTGACGTCGACCGAGCGCACCTCCGCCAGCGACCCGACGCGCGCGTCGGCGCGCCCGAGGTCGACGAGGGCGAGCTGCTCGCCGAGCGGGATGTCGGCGACCTCGCGGACCCGGCCGTCGCTCAGCAGCTCGTTGCCCACGACCTCCACGCGCTTCACCTGCAAGGTGGCGGAGAAGAACACCAGCCACACCGACGTCGCGACGAGGCCGACGACGAGCACCAGCGCCAGGACGTAGCGCAGCGACAACCAGCGCCGGGCCCACTGCCGACGCGCGAAGCGTCGACGGGTGCGCCGGGCGGCGCGCTCCTCCTGCTCCACTCAGGCACCCCCGAGCAGGGCGAGCACCTGCGGCCCCACCGTCGTCACGTCGCCGGCGCCGAGGGTGATCACGAGGTCACCCGGACGCGCCCGGTCGGCGAGGGCCTCAGCGGCGGCCGCGAGCCCGTCGACGTAGTGGACCCGGTCCCCCGGCAGGGGTACGGCGTCCGCGACGAGGCGTCCGGTCACGGCGGGGTCGGGGTCCTCGCGGGCGACGTACACGTCGAGCACGACCACCTCGTCGGCGGCGCCGAGGGCCTCGCCCATCGCCGGGCCGAAGATCCGGGTGCGGGAGACGAGGTGGGGCTGGAAGGCCGCGACGACGCGGCCCTCGCCCGCCAGGGCGCGTGCGGCCTCGAGGTCGCCGCGGATCTCCACGGGGTGGTGGGCGTAGGAGTCGTAGACGCGGACGTCGCCGGCCTCCCCCTTGAGCTCCATGCGCCGCCCGGTGCCGGTGAAGCGGCCCAGCCCGTCGGCCAGCGCGTCGAAGCCGAAGCCGAGACGCAGGCCCATCGCCAGCGCGGCGACGGCGTCGAGGACGTAGTGGCGGCCCGGGATCCGCAGCCGCAGCACGCCGAGGTCGGCGCCGTCGCGGGAGACCCGGCAGGACGAGGTGGAGCCCTCGAGCACGAGGTCGTGGATGCGCAGGTCGGCGTCGGCCGACTCCCCCACCGTGA
>JAYSEC010000246.1:0-5299 GCA_041914085.1 Nocardioides sp. | reverse complement strand
AGCACCACCGCTTCCTGGTGGTTGAGGTTCATCTTCCAGTTGCCCGCCATCAGCGGGGTGCGTCCCTTGGGTGTGGTGGCCACGTCAGTCCCTCTCGAGTACGGCGATGCCCGGGAGCTCCTTGCCCTCCAGGAACTCCAGCGACGCGCCACCGCCGGTGGAGATGTGGCCGAAGGCGGCCTCGTCGAAGCCCAGCTTGCGCACGGCAGCGGCCGAGTCACCACCGCCGACGACGGACAGGCCGTCGACCTCGGTCAGCGCCTGCGCCACCGCACGGGTGCCGTCGGCGAAGGCGTCGACCTCGAACACGCCCATGGGACCGTTCCAGAAGACCGTCTTCGCGTCGCGCAGCGCGTCCGCGAAGGCCTGAGCCGACTCCGGACCGATGTCGAGGCCCAGGGAGTCTGCCGGGATCTCGGAGGCGGGTACGACGGAGGGCTGCGGCTCGCGGTCACCCGACGGGAACGCCGTGTCGACCACGACGTCGGTCGGGAGCAGGATCTCCACGCCGCGGTCCGCCGCCTCGGTGAGGTAGCGGCGGCAGGTGTCGAGCTGGTCGTCCTCGAGCAGGCTCTTGCCGACCTCGTGGCCCTGGGCCTTGAGGAAGGTGAAGACCATGCCGCCGCCGATGAGCAGCTTGTCGGCCTTGTCGATGAGGTTGTCGATGACGCCGAGCTTGTCGGACACCTTGGAGCCGCCGAGCACCACGACGTAGGGGCGCTCGGGGTGCTCGGTGAGCCTGCGCAGCACGTCGACCTCGGCCGCGACCAGGCCGCCCATCGCGGACGGCAGCCGCTGCGCGACGTCGTACACGCTCGCCTGCTTGCGGTGGACGACGCCGAAGCCGTCGGAGACGAAGGCGTCGGCCAGCTCGGCGAGCTGGTCGGCGAACGCGCCGCGGGCCTGCTCGTCCTTGCTGGTCTCGCCCGGGTTGAACCGGACGTTCTCCAGCACCGCCACCTCGCCGTCCGCCAGGGCGGCGACCGTCTCGGCGGCGCTGGAGCCCACCGTGTCGGTGGCGAACGCGACCGGACGCCCGAGCAGCTCGGAGAGCCGCGCTGCCACTGGCTGCAGGGAGTACTTCGGGTCGGGCGAGCCGTCCGGGCGGCCCAGGTGGGCGGTGACGACCACCCGGGCCCCTGCGTCGGACAGCTGCTTGATCGTGGGGACGCTGGCGCGGATGCGGCCGTCGTCGGTGATGGTGGTGCCGTCGAGGGGCACGTTGAGGTCCGAGCGGACCAGGACGCGCTTGCCCGTCAGGTCACCCAGCGAGCTGATGTCGGACATCGGGCTCAGAGCGAGGAGCCGACGTGCGTGATCAGGTCGGCGAGGCGGTTGGAGTAGCCCCACTCGTTGTCGTACCAGCCGAGGACCTTGACCTGGTTGCCGATGACCTTGGTCAGCGGGGCGTCGAAGATGCAGGACGCCGGGTCGGTGACGATGTCGGTGGACACCAGCGGGTCGGTCGAGTACTTCAGGAACCGGCCGTCGGCGGCCGCCTTCACGATCTCGTTGACCTCGTCGACGGAGGTCTCGCGGGAGGCCTCGAAGGTGAGGTCGGTGGCCGAGCCGGTCGGCACCGGGACGCGCATGGCGTAGCCGTCGAGCTTGCCCTTGAGCTCCGGGAGCACCAGGCCGATGGCCTTCGCGGCACCGGTCGAGGTCGGGACCATGTTGAGCGCGGCGGCACGAGCGCGGCGCGGGTCCTTGTGGATGTTGTCCTGGAGGTTCTGGTCGGCGGTGTAGGCGTGGATCGTCGTCATCAGGCCCTTGGTGATGCCGAGGCCGTCGTTGAGGGCCTTCGCCATGGGCGCGAGGCAGTTGGTGGTGCACGACGCGTTGGAGATGACGGTGTGCGCGGCCGGGTCGTAGAGGTCGTGGTTGACGCCCATCACGATGGTGATGTCCTCGTTGGAGGCCGGCGCGGAGATGATGACCTTCTTGGCGCCCGCGTCGACGTGGGCCTTGGCCTTGGTCGCGTCGGTGAAGAAGCCGGTGGACTCGACGACCACGTCGACGCCCAGGTCGCCCCACTTGAGGGCGGACGGGTCGCGCTCGGCGAAGGCGGCGATGCTCTGGTCACCGACCTTGATCGAGGTGTCGTCGCTGGAGACGTCGGCGTCGAGCCGGCCCAGGATGGAGTCGAACTTGAGCAGGTTGGCGAGCGAGGCGTTGTCGGTGAGGTCGTTGACGCCGACGATCTCGATGTCGGCGCCCGACGCCCGGACGGCGCGGAAGAAGTTGCGGCCGATGCGGCCGAAGCCGTTGATACCTACGCGGACGGTCATGGGTGCATGTCTCCTTGAGGTGTGGGGCCTTCGGTGACCCCGTGGACAACTCTGGCCTTCGGTGACCTACGTCGACCCTATCGGGTGCGGACGGGCGCCAGGACCGCGGTCTCCCGCGGTACGGACAGGTAACTTTGGATCGTTCAAAGGCCTACGAGGAGCCTCACAGGCGGGACGGGCGGCCAGTAGGGCCGAAGGTCCCCTCACGCCTCGTCGGCGAGCATCTCCGGCGTCAGCGACGCCTCGGTGTCCGGGATGCCGAGCTCCTCGGCGCGCTTGTCGGCCATCGCCAGCAGGCGCCGGATGCGGCCCGCGATCGCGTCCTTGGTCAGCACCGGGTCGTGGAGCTGGCCGAGCTCCTCGAGCGAGGCCTGCTTGTGCTCGAGACGGAGGTGCCCGGCCTGGCGGAGGTGGTCGGGGATCTCCTCGCCGAGGATCTCCAGAGCCCGCTCGACGCGGGCACCGGCGGCCACGGCCGCCCGGGCGGAGCGGCGCAGGTTCGCGTCGTCGAAGTTCGCGAGGCGGTTCGCGGTGGCCCGGACCTCGCGGCGCATCCGGCGCTCCTCCCACGCCATCAGCGACTCGTGGGCGCCGAGGCGGGTCAGGAGGGCACCGATCGCGTCGCCGTCGCGGATCACGACCCGGTCGACGCCGCGGACCTCGCGTGCCTTGGCGGAGATGCCGAGACGGCGGGCCACGCCCACGATCGCGAGGGCGGCCTCGGGTCCGGGGCAGGTGATCTCGAGCGAGGAGGACCGGCCAGGCTCGGTCAGGGAGCCGTGGGCGAGGAAGGCGCCGCGCCACGCAGCCACGGCGTCGCAGCCGCCCCCGCTGACGACGGCCGGCGGCAGTCCGCGCACCGGCCGGCCGCGCTGGTCGAGCAGCCCGGTCTGGCGGGCGAGGGCCTCGCCGTCCTTGGTGACGCGCACGATGTAGCGGCTGCCCTTGCGCAGGCCGTTGCCCTGCACCATCACCACGTCGGAGGGATGGCCGTAGACCTCGGAGATGTCCTTGCGCAGGCGGCGCGCTGCGGCGCCGGTGTCGAGCTCGGCCTCGACGACGATCCGGCCGCTGACGATGTGGAGGCCCCCCGCGAAGCGGAGCATGGAGGCCACCTCGGCCTTCCGGCAGCAGGTCTTGGTGATCTGGGTGGAGGCGAGCTCTGCCTTCACCTGTGCCGTCATTGCCATGGTCGGAATCCTGCCATGCGGGTCAACGACCCTCAGCCGCTTCCCTCCATGCTTCCCTCCACGATCCTGCGGAACGCGGCGGCGAGCCGGTCGGGATCGTGACGAGGCTCACCGGGGACCGCGATGTCGTCGACGACGAGCCGGGCGCCACGGTCGGCGACGACCTTGGCGAGCTGGTCGCGGTCGTCGCCCACCGACGTCGCGTCGACCAGCACGGCGTGCACGGGGAGGTCGGGCGCGTGCTCGTAGAGGGCGGCGAGGTGGTCCTCCGGGCCGAACCCCGTCGTCTCGCCCGCCTGGGCCTCGAGGTTGAGCACCACGACGAGGCGGCCGCGGGTCTCCGCAAGGGCCCGGCGCAGGCCGGGCACCATCAGGTGCGGGATGACGGAGGTGAACCACGACCCGGGGCCGAGCACGACCCACTCGGCCGAGCGGATCGCCTCCACGGCCTCGGGGCACGCCTCGGGGTGCTCCGGGACGAGGGCGACGGACTCGATCTGGCCGGCGCTGGAGGCCACCTCGACCTGACCGCGTACGACGGCGACGCCCGCGGGGTCGCCAGGATCGGCGCCGCGGATGCGGGCGGTGATGTCCATGGGCGTGGTGGCCATCGGCAGCACCCGTCCGTGGGCGCCGAGGAGCCGGCCGACCCAGTCGAGCGCCCGGACGGGGTCGCCCATGAGCTCCCAGAGCGAGACGATGAGCAGGTTGCCGACGACGTGGCCCTTCATGTCGCCGTCGCCCGCGAACCGGTGCTGGACGACCTCGGCCCACGTCTGCCCCCACTCGTCGTCGCCGCACAGGGCGGCCAGCGCCATGCGCAGGTCGCCCGGGGGCAGCACGCCGAACTCGCCCCGCAGCCGGCCCGAGGACCCGCCGTTGTCGGCGACGGTCACGACGGCGGTGAGGTCGTCGATGGTGAGCTCGTCGTGCAGGCGCCGCAGCGCCGACAGCGTGGCCGCCAGGCCGTGCCCGCCACCGAGTGCGACCGCGGCCTGCGCGGTGTGGCGGGCCACGTCACTCCCTGCCGAGGTCGCGGTGGGCGGTGCTCACGTCGTGGCCGGCGTCGCGCAGCAGCCCGGCGATCGCCTCGGTCATGGCGACGCTGCGGTGCTTGCCGCCGGTGCAGCCGACCGCGACCTGCATGAACCGCTTGCCCTCCTCCATGTAGCCCTGCGCGACGGTCCGCAGGACCGGGAGGTACTGCTCGAGGAAGACGCCGGCGCCGGGCTGGGACAGGACGTAGGCCGCCACGTCGGGGTCGCGACCGTTCTGCGGGCGCAGCTCGGGCACCCAGTGCGGGTTGGGGAGGAAGCGCATGTCGGCGACCCAGTCGGCGTCGACCGGGATGCCGTACTTGAAGCCGAAGCTGATCACGGTCACCTTCAGGCGCGTGGAGGCCTCGGTGCCGAACAGCGAGGCGATCCGGTCCTGCAGCTGGTGCACGTTGTAGTTGGAGGTGTCGAGCAGCACGTCGGCGTCGCCGCGGATGTCGGCCATCACCTCGCGCTCGCGCTTGAGGCCGTGGAGCAGGCGGCCGCCGGCCTGCAGCGGGTGCGGGCGACGGGCCGCCTCCTGGCGGCGGACGAGCACCTCGTCGGTCGCCTCGAGGAACAGCAGCGTCGTGGGCCGGCCCGTCACCGGCTGGTGCCGGTTGGCCTGGAGGGAGTCGAAGAAGGATCCCGAGCGCACGTCGACGACGACGGCGATCGGCTGGTGGATCCCCCGGCTGTCGTCGACGAGGCGCACGACGTCGCGCACGAGCGTCGGCGGGAGGTTGTCGACCACGAAGAAGCCGAGGTCCTCGAGCTCCTTGGCCGC
>JAYSEC010000245.1:0-5301 GCA_041914085.1 Nocardioides sp. | reverse complement strand
CACCCGTTCCCGAGCATGGTGCGCGACTTCTGCCGCGGCATCGGCGACGAGGCGCGCGCGCAGTGCCTCGAGCAGTACGGCGTCCTGCCGGACGCCGTCGCGGCGTGCGTGGGCGGCGGGTCCAATGCGATCGGCCTGTTCACGGCCTTCCTCGAGGACGAGGGCGTGGAGATCCACGGCTTCGAGCCCGGGGGAGACGGCGTCGAGACCGGCCGCCACGCGGCCACCATCCACGCCGGGGAGGCCGGCGTGCTCCACGGTGCGCGCACCTACGTCCTGCAGGACGAGGACGGCCAGACCGTCGAGTCCCACTCCATCTCCGCCGGCCTGGACTACCCCGGCGTCGGCCCGCAGCACTCGTGGCTCGCCGCGTCCGGCAGGGCGACGTACACGCCCGTGACCGACGCCGAGGCGATGGAGGCGATGGCGCTCCTGAGCCGCACCGAGGGCATCATCCCCGCGATCGAGTCCGCCCATGCCGTGGCCGGTGCGCTCGAGCTCGCGAAGCGGCTGGGGCAGGAGAAGGGCCCGGACGCGACGGTCCTCGTCAACCTGAGCGGTCGCGGTGACAAGGACATGGGCACGGCCATCGAGTGGTTCGGCCTCGGCGACGCCGACCTGGGTCCCGACGCCGACCTGGAGCAGGTCGCGGAAGAGGCGGCGCAGTGACCTCCACGAGCGTCGCGTTCGACAAGGCCCGCGCGGAGGACCGCGCCGCCCTCATCGGCTACCTCCCGGCCGGGTTCCCCAGCGTGGAGGGCTCGATCGCGGCCATGCGCACGATGGTCGAGGCCGGGTGCGACGCGATCGAGGTCGGCCTGCCCTACAGCGACCCGGTGATGGACGGCCCGACCATCCAGGCGGCCGCGCAGCAGGCGCTCGACGCGGGCGTGCGCACGCGCGACGTCCTCGAGGTGGTCCGCGGGGTCGCCGAGACCGGCGCGCCGACGCTGGTGATGACCTACTGGAACCCCGTCGAGCGCTACGGCGTCGAGCGCTGGGCCACCGACCTCGCGGCGGCCGGCGGTGCGGGCCTGATCACCCCCGACATCACGCCCGACCACGGGTCGGAGTGGATCGCCGCAGCCGACGCCCACGACCTCGACAAGGTCTTCCTCGTCGCCCCGAGCTCGACCGACGAGCGGGTCGCGATGACCGCGGCCGAGAGCCGCGGCTTCGTCTACGCCGCCGCCGTCATGGGCGTCACGGGCGCCCGCGACGCGACCTCCGACCTCGCCGGTCCGCTCGTGGCGCGCGTGCGCGCTGCCGGTGACATCCCGGTCGCCGTCGGCATCGGGGTGAGCAACGGCGACCAGGCCGCCGAGGTGGCTCGCTTCGCCGATGGCGTGATCGTGGGCTCCGCGTTCGTCCGGGTGCTGCTCGACCACGCCGGCGACGAGGCCGCCGGCCTCGAGGCCTTGCGTGCGCTCACCGCCGACCTGGCCGAGGGCGTACGCCGTGCGTAGAGCCCGCACCCTGCTGGCCGTGTCGCTGCTGGGCCTGGTCGCTGCCTGCGGTGGCACCGGCGAGGCGGCCGAGCTGAGCGGCACCGAGCTGGACCCACCCTTCGAGGTCTCCTCGACCCCGCTCGTCGACACCGACGGTGCGGCCTACAGCCTGACGGAGGACACCGACAAGGACCTCACCCTGGTGTTCTTCGGCTACACCAACTGCCCCGACATCTGCGGACAGGTGATGGCCACGCTGGCCGGCACCCTCACCCGCCTCGACGACGAGCAGAAGGAGCGGCTCGACGTCGTCTTCGTGACCACCGACCCGGCGCGTGACACGGGACAGGTGGTGCAGGAGTACGTCGACGCGTTCGACCCGAGCATCATCGGCCTCACCGGCGACCTCGACGACATCGTCGAGGTCGGCCGCAGCCTGGCCATCGGGGTCGACAAGGGCAAGAAGCTGCCCAGCGGCGGGTACGACGTCACCCACGGCACCCAGGTGATGGCCATCGACGCGGCCGACGAGACCCCGGTCTTCTGGGACTACGACGTCTCCCAGGCGCAGCTGGCCCACGACGTCACGATGTTGCTCGACGAAGGATGATGCTCACCATGCCGATCGCCGCGTCCCTCCCGTCCCCCTGGGTGACCCTGTTCTCGATCCCGAGCCCGGCCGAGGGCGTGTGGCACCTCGGGCCCGTGCCGATCCGCGCCTACGCGCTGTGCATCATCGCCGGCATCGTGTTCGCCATCTGGCTGGGGGAGCGGCGCTGGGTCGCGCGTGGCGGGCTCCCCGGGGAGGTCAGCGACCTGGCGATCTGGGCGGTCCCGTTCGGCCTCGTGGGCGGCCGGCTCTACCACGTGATCACCGACTGGGAGCTCTACTTCGGCGAGGACAAGAACCCCGTCACCGCCCTCTACGTGTGGCGCGGAGGGCTCGGCATCTGGGGCGCGATCGCCCTCGGCGCGCTCGGCGTGTGGATCGGCGCCCGGCTGCGCGGCATCAAGCTGCTGCCGCTGCTCGACGCGCTCGCGCCGGGCGTCCTGGTCGCGCAGGCGCTGGGCCGGTGGGGCAACTGGTTCAACCAGGAGCTCTACGGCCGCCCGACCGACCTGCCGTGGGGCCTGGAGATCGACGTCGCGCACCGCCCCGCCCAGTACCTCGACGTGGCGACGTACCACCCGGCGTTCCTCTACGAGTGCCTGTGGAACCTGGCGGCCTTCGCGCTGCTGGTCTGGCTGGACCGCCGGTTCCGGCTGGGCCACGGCCGGGTGCTCGCGCTCTACGTCATGCTCTACACCGCCGGCCGGGCCTGGATCGAGAACCTCCGCATCGACGACGTGCAGATGGACGACGTCCTCGGCCTGCGGCTCAACGTCTGGACCTCGATCGTGCTGTTCGTCCTCGCGGCGGCGTTCTTCGTCTGGTCGGCCCGGCGACACCCCGGCCGCGAGGAGGTCGTGCGCACGCGCGAGCCGGCGGTGGACGCGCAGGACGACACGGCCGACGAGCGCAGCACCGCCGATCCCACGGCCTGAAACGACGCGCGCCGGCGCCTGTCACCGGTGATAGATTCCGTCTCGCTCGGGCCAACGTCGTCCCCAGCGGTAACGCCCACCCCTCAGCACGCCCCGGCGCGCCGAGACGACGACGGGAGAATGCCTCCATGCACGCATTCCCGCCGAGCCAGGGTCTCTACGACCCTCGCCACGAGAAGGACGCCTGCGGCGTCGCCATGGTGGCGACCCTGACGGGTGAGGCCAGCCACGACATCGTGGCCAAGGCGCTCACCGCCCTGCGCAACCTCGACCACCGCGGTGCCGCCGGCGCCGAGGTGAACTCCGGTGACGGCGCCGGCATCCTGCTCCAGGTCCCCGACGCGTTCCTGCGGGCCGTCGTCGACTTCGAGCTGCCGCCGGCCCGCTCGTACGCCGTCGGCACGGCGTTCCTGCCCGGCGACGCCGACACGGTGGCCAAGACCCGTCAGCGCATCGAGGAGATCGCCGACGAGGAGGGTCTCGCGGTCCTCGGGTGGCGTGAGGTGCCGGTCGACGACTCCACCCTGGGCGCCACGGCCCGCAGCGTGATGCCGTCGTTCGCGCAGCTGTTCGTGGCCGGCAAGGGCGCGCGGGTGAGCGGGATGGGCCTCGAGCGCCTGGCGTTCTGCCTGCGCAAGCGCGCCGAGTCCGAGACCGACGTCTACTTCCCGTCGCTGTCCTCGCGCACCCTGGCCTACAAGGGGATGCTCACCACCGACCAGCTCGACCAGGTCTTCCCCGACCTCACCGACGAGCGCGTGGCCTCGGCGATGGCGGTCGTGCACTCGCGCTTCTCCACCAACACCTTCCCCAGCTGGCCGCTGGCCCATCCCTTCCGGTTCATCGCCCACAACGGCGAGATCAACACCGTCATGGGCAACCGCAACTGGATGCGCGCCCGCGAGGCGCTCCTCGAGAGCGAGCTGATCCCCGGCGACCTCGAGCGGCTGTTCCCGATCTGCACCCCCGGCGCGTCCGACTCGGCCTCGTTCGACGAGGTCCTCGAGCTGCTCCACCTCGGCGGACGGTCCCTCCCGCACGCGGTGCTGATGATGATCCCGGAGGCCTGGGAGAACCACCGCGACATGGACCCCAAGCGTCGCGCGTTCTACGAGTTCCACTCCACGCTGATGGAGCCGTGGGACGGGCCTGCCTGCGTGGTCTTCACCGACGGCACCCAGGTCGGTGCGGTGCTCGACCGCAACGGCCTGCGCCCCTCGCGCTACTGGGTCACCGACGACGGCCTCGTCGTGCTCGCCTCCGAGGTCGGCGTGCTCGACCTCGACCCCGCCACGGTCGTCCGCAAGGGCCGCCTGCAGCCGGGCCGGATGTTCCTCGTCGACACCGAGGAGCACCGGATCATCGAGGACGAGGAGATCAAGAGCCAGCTCGCCTCGGAGCACCCCTACGACGAGTGGCTGCACGCCGGGCTGATCCACCTCGACGACCTCGACGACCTCGAGCACATCGTCCACACGCACGCCTCGGTGACCCGCCGCCAGCAGATCTTCGGCTACACCGAGGAGGAGCTGCGCATCCTGCTCAGCCCGATGGCCAACACCGGTGGCGAGGCGCTCGGCTCGATGGGCACCGACACCCCGATCGCGGCACTGAGCGACAAGCCGCGGCTGCTGTTCGACTACTTCTCGCAGCTGTTCGCGCAAGTGACCAACCCGCCGCTCGACGCCATCCGCGAGGAGCTCGTCACCTCGCTGAGCGGCTCGATCGGTCCCGAGGCCAACCTGCTGCACCCGACGCCGGCCTCGTGCCGCCAGGTGGTGCTGCCCTTCCCGGTCTTCTCCAACGACGACCTGGCCAAGATCCGCCACATCAACCGCAACGGCGACATGCCCGGCTTCCAGGTCCACGTCGTCCGCGGCCTCTACGAGGTCGCCGGGGGAGGGGAGGCCCTCGCCGCCCGCCTGGACGAGCTCTCCGCCGAGGTCTCGGCCGCGATCGCCGACGGCGCCCGGATCATCGTGCTGTCCGACCGCCACGCGACCGCCGACCTGGCGCCGATCCCGTCCCTGCTCCTGACCGGGGCCATCCACCACCACCTGGTCCGCGAGAAGACCCGCACCCAGGTGGGCCTGCTCGTCGAGGCCGGTGACGTCCGCGAGGTGCACCACGTCGCGCTGCTGGTCGGCTACGGCGCCGCTGCGGTCAACCCCTACCTCGCCATGGAGTCGGTGGAGGACCTCGCCCGCGAGGCCTACTACGTCAAGGTCGACCCCGAGAAGGCCGTCGCCAACCTGATCAAGGCGCTCGGCAAGGGCGTGCTGAAGGTGATGTCCAAGATGGGCGTCTC
>JAYSEC010000244.1:0-5307 GCA_041914085.1 Nocardioides sp. | reverse complement strand
AGACTGCCGCGCGTGAAGACCATCGGACTCGTCGGCGGCATGAGCTGGGAGAGCAGCGCGGCCTACTACCGCGACCTCAACCTCGGGATGCGGGAGCGCCTCGGTGGCCTGTCCTCGCCGAAGCTCGCCCTCACCACGGTCGACTTCGCCGAGGTGACCCACCTCGAGGACGAGGAGCGCTGGGACCAGGTCGGCACCCTGCTGGCCGACGCGGCCCGCGGCGTCGAGCGCGCCGGTGCCGACTTCCTCCTGCTCTGCACGACGACGTTCCACAAGGTCGCCGACCAGGTCGAGGAGGCCGTGGACATCCCGGTGCTCCACCTCGCCGACGTGGTGGCCGCCGCCGTGAAGGCGTCCGGGGTGGAGACCGTCGGCCTGATCGGCACCAAGGTGGCGATGTCGGAGTCCTTCTTCGTCGACCGGCTCGCCGGACACGGCCTGTCGGTCGTCGTCCCCGACGAGCGCCACCACGACGTCCTCAACGACGCGATCTACGAGGAGCTCGTCCACGGAGTCGTGCTGCCGCGCACCCGCAGCCGGGTGGTCTCGATCATCGAGGAGCTCTGGGACGCCGGCGCCGGTGGCGTCCTCCTCGGCTGCACCGAGCTCGAGCTGCTGGTCAAGCAGGCCGACGTCGAGCTGCCGGTCTTCCCCTGCACGACCCTCCACGTGCAGGCCGCGCTCGACGCGGCGCTCGCCTAGGGTCTCGAGGCCCGCTCCGCTCGCACCTCAGCCGGCGGTCAACGGAAGCCCGCGCGCGGTCGCCAGCCAGCGCAGGGCCGTCCAGGCCGGCGAGCGGAGGTCGGTGGCGCCGGCCTCCGCGGGGAGCGGAACGGCCAGCACCCGCGAGCGGGCGCCCTCGGTGCTGACGAGCAGGTCGCGCCCGGAGACCGCCACGCCCTCGCCCTGGTCCTGCGGCGGCAGGTCCCACGAGGCCACACCCTCCCAGGACGGGTACGCCACGAGGTGGGCCCGTGAGTAGGTGCGCATGACCACTCCTCCCCCGCCCGGCAGGAACGTCGCGTCGGTGACGATGCCCGGTGCGTCGGCGACCGCCTCCAACCGGTTGGGCCCGTGCGGGTCCAACCGCGTGGGGGCGGCGTACACCGTGCCGCCGAAGACACCCTTGGTGATGACGTGGAGCCGACCGGTGACGGGATGGCTCACCAGCGCCTCGGCATCTCGCGGTCCGTCGGGGTAGACGAGCTCGAAGGCCGTCGGCGTCACGGTGACGTCGCCTCGGCCGACCGGGACCCGGAGCACCTCGACGGAGTCGCGCACCTGGCGGTTGTCGCCGGTGTCCGCGACCCAGACGTGGCCCGGGCCCGCCGGCGCGAGTGCCTCGACGTCGGTCGGGTCCGGCTCCCACGAGGTCACGCCGACCGTCGCACCGCTGGCCGGGTCGACGACGAAGACGCGACCGCTGTCGCCGGAGTCGTTGGTCGTGACGACGAGGCCACCGGCCACCGCCAGCCCGCTCGACTCGACGACCTCGGGGTCGGCGAAGCGGAACGCGGGGCGGCTCCCGGTCGGTTCCGTCCCGGCCGCCGCACCGAGCAGGAACGGCAGCGCCACCACGACGCCGACGGCGACCCGCCTCACAGCAGCTCGCCGAGCCTCGGGCGCACGCCCCACGCGGCCAGCAGCTCGTCGTACTCGCGGGCCGCGCCCTCCCGGCCGGCGGCACCGCCCGGCGTGCGGACCGCACGCAGGAGGGTGTTGCGCGGGGTGTGGGCGCTCTCGACGAACTCCACGACGTCGACGCGGTAGCCCTCGCGGCGCAGCAGCGTGGCCCGCAGCGCGTCGGTGAGGGTGTCGGCGAAGCGCTCGCGCAGGATGCCGTGGCGGGTGAGCATGGCGTACGGCTCCGGGCTCGGGGCGGTGCGCAGCTGGGCCGCGATGTCGTGGTGGCAGCACGGCGCCGCCAGCACCAGCGCCGCCTCCCACTCGATCCCCCGCGCCAGCGCGTCGTCGGTCGCCGTGTCGCAGGCGTGCAGCGCCAGCACCACGTCGGGACGGCGGTCGAGCGAGGCGTCGGTGATGGACCCGACGACGAAGTCCGCGTCGATCCCCAGCTCGGCGGCGACGGCCGAGTTGTGGTCGGCCGACTGCTGCTTGACGTCGACACCGGTCATCCGCACCGGCATCCGGTCGCTGAGGTGGGCGTGGGCCGCGAAGGTGAGGTAGGCGTTGCCGCACCCGAGGTCGACGATCCGCAGCGGGTCGTCGGCGGTGGGCGTGCGGACGTGCCCCTGGTCGATCGCCTCCGAGAGGCTCGCGTCGAGCAGCCGGACGAACTCCTCGACCTGGCGGTACTTCGCCTGCCGGCTCGGCTTGACCCGCCCCTGCGCGTCACTGATGCCCAGCGCCCTCAGCACGGGGTGGTCCTCGGGCAGCAGCCGGTCCTTGGCCCGGTCGTGCTCGCGCGAGAGGTCGGCCTCCCCAGCCCGGGCGGACGCGTGCAGCATCGGGACGCCCTTCTTGGTCACCCGCACCTGGAGCGTCTCGGAGCTGGTGTCGACGTGCCAGTTGGCGAACGGCTGGGCCAGCAGCGCGTCGACCGCCGCCTCCGCGGCCGCACCGGCCGGGTGGTTGGCGGTGTGCGCCTGGGTGGCGTCGTACGTCGTCACCTGCAGGTGGCGACCTGCCTTCAGGTCGACGACCCGGACCTCCACGCGCCGGACCTCGCGCCCGTCGACGATCGGCGCCGGCTGGCCCTTGCGGCGCCCGGTGGCCAGCGCGCGGACGAGGTGGTCGGCGTCGAGGACGGCCTCCCGGACGCGCGCCCACTCGCCGGTCGGAGCGGGGACGGTGCTCACAGGACCGCGGCGAGGACGACGATGAGGATCAGGGCCCCCAGCGCCACCGGGATCACGAGTCGGCGGTGGCGCGGGTTCATGTCCTCATCCTAGTGACCGCCGCCGCGACGACCGATCCCACGGCGCCGGCTCACCAGTGCTCGAGGGAGCGCCGGAAGACCGTGGCGAGGTCGTCGGCGGTGACCTCGATCGGGGCGGTGGCGAGGAGCCGCTGCTGCTTGAGGGCGCCTTCGACCAGGTCGTCCACGTCGGCGGCGCCGTAGCCGAGCTCGGCCAGGCCGCTGGGCAGGCCGACGTCGCGCATCAGGCCGCGGAGCACGTCGGGGAGCGGCTCGCCCGCGCCGCCGAGCAGCTCGGCCGCGCGTCGGTGGCGCTCGGGCGAGGCGGGGAAGGTGAGGTCGAACGCGGCCGGTGCGGTCATCACCACGGCCATGCCGTGCGGGACGATCGGCTCGTCGGCGGGATAGCCCTCCGGTCGGTAGTCGCGGACGCGACCGGCGATCGGGTAGGCGCAGGCGTGCGGCACGTGGACGCCCGCGTTGCCGAAGCCGAGGCCCGCGAACGTCGCGGCCAGCGCCATCTGCTCGCGCGCCTCGCGGTCGGACCCGTCCTGCACGGCGCGACGGAACGCGCCGGCGAGGAGGGAGAGCGACTTCTCGGCCCACATGTCGGCGATCGGGTTCGCACCGCAGTAGGGCACCCGCTGCTCGGGCTGCTTGGCGGCGAAGTCGCCGAACCACCGCGCGGTCCAGCTCTCGAGGGCGTGGCAGAGGATGTCCATCCCGCACGAGGCGGTGACCATCGCGGGCTGCGTCATCGTCAGGTCGGGGTCGACCACGGCCAGGGTGGGGCGCAGCCTCGCGTGGGAGATGCCGGTCTTCACCTTGAGGGCGAGGACGTCGAGGACGCAGATCGTGGTCGACTCGGCACCGGTGCCGGTCGTCGTCGGCACCGCGACGAGCGGCAGCAGCGGGTGCTCCGGGGCCCGCCCGCCCCCGACGGGGGCGTTGACGTAGTCCATCAGCTCGCCGTCGTTGGTCAGCAGCAGGTCGACGGCCTTGGCCGTGTCGATCGCCGAGCCGCCCCCGATGGCGACGATCGCGTCGAAGGGGCCGGCCTCGCGGGCGTGCGCGACCGCCTCCTCCAGCGAGGCGTCGGTCGGCTCGACCCGCGCACCGGCGTAGACCGTGACGTCGAGCCCGCGCGTCCTCATCGCGCCGGCGACGCGGTCGGGGTGGCCGGTGGCGGCGACCCCGGGGTCGGTGACGAGCAGGACCCGTCGCGCCCGGCCGCCGGGAGCCGCGCCGCAGAGCTGCTGCACGTCCCAGCCGATCTCCTCGCTGGCACCCCGCCCGAACTTCAGGCCGGGTGCCGCGTAGGTGAAGACGCTCTCACTCACTCAGATCCCCTCCCGAGGGCATGGTGGACCAGGTCGAGCACCGGCACGGTGCCACCGACCACGTCGGACACGTCCACCCACGCGACGGCGTCGGTGGTGCCGTCCTCCTCGACGACCCGTGGCTCGCCGTCGGCGACGCTCGCGCGGTAGAGCAGGTGCACGCCGTGGAAGTCCTCGATGCGTCCGGAGGGTGCGGTGCCGGAGAAGTGGGCGTCGTGGACGTCGAGCAGCTCGCCGACCTCACAGGCGAGCCCGCACTCCTCCTCGACCTCGCGCGCCAGCGCGCGTGCGGGCCGCTCGCCGTGGTTGATGCCGCCGCCGGGCAGCGTCCACCGACCCGGATGTGCGGCGCGTGCCGACAGCCGGGTGAGCAGCACCTGCTCGGCTCCGTCGTGCCGGCGCAGGACGAGGGCGTAGGCCGCCACCCGCTGGAGGCGGAACGGCTGGTGGTCCACGAGCGCCTCGCCGACGAGCGCGGACACCGGCACGGCGCCCGAGGCGACGTCGGCGAGGGGCTTCCAGGCCGCCTCCATGGTGGAGCCGTCCACCTCCAGGACGCGGGGCTCGGGCGCGTCGGGGGCGACCCAGCCGTCGTAGACGATCCGGATGGCGTGCGCGTCGACGAGCTGGCCGTCGCGGGGTGCGCGCGGCATGTGGGCGCTGTAGACGCGGGCCCGGTCGCCGATGGTCGCGGCGAGGCCGGTCTCCTCGTGGACCTCGCGGACCAGGGCGTCCCGGGGGTCCTCACCGTGGTCCACGCCGCCGCCCGGCAGCGTCCACAGCTCGGAGCGCGAGACGCGCGGCGCGAGTCGGCTCAGGAGGATCTCGACGAGCCCGCCGCGCTCGCGGAGGATGACGGCGTACGCCCCCACGCGGAGGCGCCTCGGCAGGGATCCCATGCGTCCAACCTAGTGAAGTACGGTGAGCGCCGTGTCCCCCGCGTCCCGAGATCCTTGGCTCGACAACGTCAAGATGGTGCTGGTCACCCTCGTCGTGGTCGGCCACGCGATCGGGCTCGTCGAGGCCACCGACGGCAGCCACTGGGTCTACGACTTCATCTACCTGTGGCACATCCCGGCGTTCGTCTTC
>JAYSEC010000243.1:0-5322 GCA_041914085.1 Nocardioides sp. | reverse complement strand
TCGGGGCAGGGCACGCTCACCCTCGACGCCGGCGCCGTGCGCGCGGTCGTCGAGCGGCGCGCCTCGCTCCTGGCCGCCGGCATCACCGCCGTCGACGGGAGCTTCGTCGCCGGGGACGCCGTCGACGTCCTCGACCCCACCGGTTCGCCCGTCGCGCGGGGCCTGGTCAACTTCGACGCAGACGAGCTCCCGGCGCTCCTCGGCCGCTCCACCCGGGAGCTCAAGGCGGCCCTCGGGGCGGCGTACGAGCGCGAGGTCATCCACCGCGACGACCTCGTCCTGCTCCGGTAGTCGACCCGCCCCCTGCCGCTTCCGCCCCCACTGACGGTTCATCACGGTATGCAGGCGAACCCGCACTTCCCAGCGTCAGGTGATCGTGGGAAGTGCCTGTTCGTCGACATACCGTGATGAACCATCGGCAGGCGAGCGGCCGGATCCTCCGCGCGAGGGTGTCGCGGCGCTAGCGTCGCCCCATGGACGAGGAGCGGGAGCCGCTGCACCGCACGGCCGAGGAGGTCGCGGAGGACGAGCGGTTCTTCCGGTGGTACGGCGCGTGGGACCCGCTCGACCCCGACGGGGTCGTCGAGCTGATGGCCGGCTTCGGCCGGCCGTGGTGGATCGTCGGAGGCTGGTCGATCGAGGCCTTCACCGGTCGGCCGCGAGAGCACGAGGACGTCGACGTCTCGATCCTGGGGTGCGACCTGACCGCGTTCCGCGAGCACGTCGGCGAGGAGTGGAACCTCTGGAGCAACCACGGCGGGACCCTGCGTCCGTTCGACGACCGGTTCCCCGAGGTGCTCGACGTCGGCAGCCAGGTCTGGATCCGGCGCAGCGCCGCCGAGCCCTGGGTGATCGACATGGTGCCCACTCCCGACCGCGACGGGCTCTGGACCAACAAGCGGGACCCCGATCACGTCGCGTCACTGGACGAGGTCACCTGGGTCGCGGACTCCGGGGTCCGCTACCAGCGCCCGGAGGTCACGCTGCTCTACAAGGCCCTGCCCGCGCGGCCCAAGGACGACCGCGACCTCGCCGTCACGTGGCCGCTGCTGGACCGGTCGGCACGGGACTGGCTGCGCGAGGCGGTGGGCCGGCTGTACCCCGGCCACGCCTGGCTGGACGGCACGATGGCGGGGTGACTCCGGTCGCCCCGTAGGCTTGGCAGGTCATGAGCGAGCGCATCGTCTACCTCGACCACGCCGCGACCACGCCGATGCTGCCGGTCGCGGTCGAGGCGATGACCCGCCAGCTCACCGGGGTCGGCAACGCGAGCTCGCTGCACGCCTCGGGTCGCGGTGCGCGCAGGGTCGTGGAGGAGTCGCGCGAGACCATCGCGGGCGTCATCGGGGCCCGTCCCGGCGACGTCGTGTTCACCTCCGGCGGCACCGAGTCCGACAACCTCGCGATCAAGGGCATCTTCTGGTCCCGGCGCGCCGAGGACCCGCGTCGTACCCGCATCCTGTCCACCGCGATCGAGCACCACGCCGTCCTCGACCCGCTGCACTGGCTCTCGGAGAGCGACGGTGCCGAGGTCGAGCTGCTGCCCGTCTCGTCGCAGGGCGTCCTCGACGTCGAGGCGCTGCGCGAGTCGGTGGCCCGCGACCCGGCCTCGGTGGCCCTCGTCTCGGTGATGTGGGCCAACAACGAGGTCGGCTCGCTCCAGCCGATCGACGAGGTGGTGGCGATCGCCGCCGAGCACGCGATCCCCGTCCACACCGACGCCGTGCAGGCGGTGGGGCAGGTGCCCGTCGACTTCGCCGGGTGCGGCGTCGACGCGCTGACCTTCACCGGCCACAAGGTCGGCGGCCCGTACGGCGTCGGCGCGCTGGTGGTGCGTCGCGACCTCGCGGTGAGCGCGCTGGTGCACGGTGGCGGGCAGGAGCGCGACATCCGCAGCGGCACGCTCGACGTGCCCGCGATCGCGGGGCTCGCGGCGGCCGTGGAGGCGTCGGTCAAGGCCCAGCACGAGCACGCGGTGCGGGTCGCGACCCTGCGCGACGACCTGGTCCGCCGGGTGGTCGACGTCGTCCCCGACGCCCACCTGCACGGGACGCCCTGCGGCCCGCTGCGGCTGCCCGGCAACGCGCACATCGGCTTCCCCGGCTGCGAGGGCGACTCGCTGCTGATGCTCCTCGACGCCCGCGGCATCGAGTGCTCCACCGGGTCGGCGTGCTCGGCCGGCGTGCCGCAACCCTCGCACGTGCTGCTCGCGATGGGCTGCGACGACGACCAGGCCCGCCACTCGCTGCGGTTCACCCTCGGGCACTCGACGACCCCGGCCGACGTCGACGCCCTCGTCGAGGCGATCGGTCCCGTGGTCGAGCGCGCCCGGGCCGCCAGGGTGCGCTGATGAGGGTCGTCGCCGCGATGTCGGGCGGCGTGGACTCCGCCGTCGCCGCCGCCCGCGCCGTCGAGGCCGGTCACGAGGTGACCGGCGTCCACCTCGCGCTCAGCCGCAACCCGGCGTCGTACCGCTCGGGCGCGCGGGGGTGCTGCACCATCGAGGACAGCAACGACGCGCGCCGCGCCGCCGACGTGATCGGCATCCCGTTCTACGTCTGGGACCTCTCCGACCGCTTCCACGAGGACGTCGTGGAGGACTTCATGGACGAGTACGCCGCCGGCCGCACGCCGAACCCCTGCCTGCGGTGCAACGAGAAGATCAAGTTCGCCGCCGTGCTCGACCGGGCGCTCGCGCTCGGGTTCGACGCCGTGGCGACGGGCCACTACGCCCAGCTGCGCACCGGCGCCGACGGGCTGATCGAGATGCACCGCGCCGCCGATCACGGCAAGGACCAGTCCTACGTCCTCGGGGTGCTCGACCAGGAGCAGCTGCGGCACTCCCTCTTCCCGCTCGGCGACACCGACAAGCCGGCCGTACGGCGCGAGGCGCAGGCCCGCGGCCTGCTGGTCGCCGACAAGCCGGACTCGCACGACATCTGCTTCGTCGCCGACGGCGACAACGCCGGCTGGCTCCGGGAGAAGCTCGGCGACCGCGCCCCCAACCACGGCGGCGACATCGTCGACGTCACGACGGGGGAGAGGGTCGGCAGCCACGACGGCACCTACGGCTTCACCATCGGCCAGCGACGCGGCCTCCGGCTGGGCGTCCCGGCCGCCGACGGCAAGCCGCGGTTCGTGCTCGACATCGAGCCGGTCACCGGCACCGTCACCGTCGGGCCTCGCGAGCGGTTGGCCGTCGGCCACGTCTCGGGCATCCGGCCGCGCTGGTGCGGCACCGTCCCGGAGCGGGTGGACGGGACCGTCCAGCTCCGGGCGCACGGTGCCGAGCACCGCGCCACCGTGGTGGTCGAGGGCGACCGTGTCGAGATCGAGCTCCACGAGCCCGCCCAGGGCATCGCGCCCGGCCAGGCGGCCGTGATCTACGACGGCACCCGTGTCGTCGGGTCGGCCACGATCGACTCGACCCGTCCCGTCGAGGTCGTCACTGCATGAGCACGCTCGCCCACCGGGCCGGAGCGCTGCTCGGCTCCCGGCACACGACGTACGTCGTCGCGCTGGTCACCCCGGACGGACCGGAGGTCGACGCGGTCGGTGCCGGTGTCCACGACGACGTGGAGCTGGGCTCGGTCTCCAAGGGCGTCACCGGGCTGCTGTGGCGCGACGCGGTCGCACGCGGTGAGCTGTCCGAGACGGCCGTCGTGGGTGACCACTTGCCGGTCGACGGTCCGGTCGGTGCCATCGCGCTGGCCGACCTGGCCACGCACTCCTCGGGCCTCCCGCGACTGGCGCCGGGCGGGCAGGTGCTGCGTCGCACCTGGGAGCTCTGGAGGGAGGGTCGCAACCCCTACCGCGAGGACCTGCCGGCGCTGCTGGCCGGCCTCGGTCGGGTCGACGTCGGCCGGCGCGGCCGGCCGAGCTACTCCAACCTCGGCTTCCAGGTGCTCGGCCACGCGGTCGCGGCCGCTGCGGGGACGACGTACGGCGACCTGGTCGCGCAGCGCCTCGCGACGCCGCTCGGCCTGGTCGACACCTACGTGCCGACGTCCTCCGAGCACCTCCGACCGGGTGCGGTCGCGCCCCGCAATCGCTCCGGCCGCGTCGTGGAGCCGTGGGCCAACGAGGCGATCGGCCCGGCCGGCGGCGTCCGGTCGTCGGCGGCCGACCTCGCCGTCCTGCTGCGCGCGATGCTCGACCGGACGGTGCCGGGCGCCGACGCGCTGGAGCCGCGCACCTCCTTCGCCGGGAAGCAGCGCATCGGCGCGGGCTGGATCACCGGGGACCTGCTGCGCCGCGAGGTGACTTGGCACAACGGCGGGACCGGTGGCTTCCGTTCCTTCGTCGGCATCGACCGTGCGCACGGCGTCGGCGTGGCACTGGTCAGCGCCTCCACCCGTTCCGTCGACGGCGCCGCCGCGCGGCTGCTGGCCGAGGCGGGCGACCGATGAGCACCGCGACCGGCGTCGGGTCCCTGCCGGGCAGCGAGTTCGCCGAGGCGACGCGCCTGGTGCTGGGGGAGCTCCCCGACCTGCCGCACGTGCCGGAGCTGCCGGGCCGCGGCGTCACCGCCGGCATGACCGGCCGCGCGCTGGCCGTGGTCGAGGGGCTGTCGGCCGACCTGCAGCCGGCCGGCTGGCGGCTCACCGACGCCAGCGGCGTCGACCACCGTCGCGCCCGGTCGCTGCTGGCCCAGGACCTCGACACCGTCGAGGAGCTGGCCCAGGGGTACGCCGGTGCGTTCAAGACCCAGGTCGCCGGACCGTGGACGCTCGCCGCGACGGTCGAGAAGCCGCGGGGTGACAAGGTGCTGAGCGACCACGGCGCCCGGCGCGACCTCGCCCAGGCGTTGGCCGAGGGCCTGGTCACCCACCTGGCCGACCTCCGGCGCCGCCTCGCCGGGGTGGACCGGCTCGTGGTGCAGGTCGACGAGCCGGCGCTCGCGGCCGTCGTGGCCGGCCGGGTGCCGACCGCCAGCGGCTTCGGCCGGCACCGCAGCGTCGATCTTCCCGAGGCCTCGGCGCACCTGGAGTGGGTGGTCGCCGCGATCGCCGACGCGGGTGGCGAGGCCTGGGTCCACTCCTGCGCGCCGCAGACCCCGTGGTCGCTCGTCGCCGGCACCGGCGCCGCCGGCCTGTCCGCGGACCTGTCGATGCTCGGCCCCGAGGACCTGGACACCTTCGCGGAGGTGCTGGAGGGCGGGCGCCACGCGGCGCTGGGCGTCGTGCCGTCCACCGACCCGACGACCGAGGTGTCGGACGCGCGCGTCACCGAGCGACTGCAGAGGTGGCTCGACATGCTCGGGCTCGACCCCGAGACCGTGGGGGAGAGGGTCGTGGTCACCCCGACCTGCGGGCTGGCCGG
>JAYSEC010000242.1:2664-5356 GCA_041914085.1 Nocardioides sp. | reverse complement strand
CCGCCGTCGCGCTGGCCGCCACCACGCTCACCCTGCCGTCGTCGGCCTCGGCCGCTCCGCTGCCGAGCAGCCCGACGGCTGGCCGTGCTGTCGAGGCCGGAGCCGCCTGGCTCGCCGGTCAGCTGACCGACGGGGTCGTGCACAACGACGAGTACGACTTCGACGACCTCGGGCTCTCCGCCGACGTCGCCTTCGCGATGAAGGCCGTCGGCAAGGACGACGCCGCGAGCGCGATCGCTGACGCGGTCGAGCCGCTCTCGGAGACCTGGGCCACCGGCGCACCGTGGACGCCCAGCCGCGTGTACGCCGGCAGCGCGGCCAAGCTGACCAGTCTCGCGCAGGCGACCGGCAAGGACGCCACCGACTTCAACGGCATCGACCAGGTCGCCCGCCTCGAGGGCCTCGTCTCGTCCTCGGCCCCGCTCACCGGTCGCCTCGAGGACGCTGGAGTGGACGCCGGCGACCCTTACGACGCCGACTTCGTCAACGTCATCGGCCAGTCGTTCGCCGCCCGCGCGCTGACCACGGCCGGCTCGGCTCGCGCCGCTGACGCGACCGCGTTCCTGCTCGCTCAGCAGTGCGACGCCGGCTTCTTCCGTGCTCAGCTGAACGGCGACAAGGCCGATGTGCAGCAGGGATGCACGAGCGCCGACACCGGCAGCGTCGACACGACCGCGCTGGCAGTCGTCAACATCTTGGACACGGAGGGCGCCTCGAAGGCAGCCCGTGGGGCGGCCGCCCTCGCCGCAGACTGGTTGAAGAGCCAGCAGGCCGCCGATGGCTCGTTCAGCGCGGGTGCTACCGAGGGCTACAACGCCAACACCACCGGCTTGGCCGGCTGGGCCCTGTCCCGCGCGGGCGAGACCGCCGCAGCCACCAAGGCCGCCACCTGGCTCCGCGCGGTGCAGGTCGCCGACCTCGCGCCGTGCGCGACCAAGCTGGCCGCCGACAACGGCGCCGTCGCCTACAAGCCGAGCATCCTGGCCGGGTCGCGGACCTCCGGCATCCCCGTGGGGGCGCGCGACCAGTACCGCCGCACCACCGCGCAGGCGCTGCCGGCCCTCGCCAGCGCGCCCGCTGCGACCGGTGCCCTCGGCCTCTCCGCACCGGCCTCCGCCGCGGAGAAGAGCACCGTCACCGTCACCGTGACCGGCCTCGGCCAGGGTGAGGCCGGCTGCGTCAGCCTCGGCAGCGTGGCGAAGCCCGTCACCGGCACCGGCGGCAGCCTCCCGGTCGCCTTCGACCTCCCGGCCGGTGCGGCCACCCACTCCTTCACGCTGGTGACCCTCGGTGGCTCGGCGGCGGCCACCACGGTGTCCGCCGTCACCCCGCCGGCTCCCGCGCCGAGCGTCGGCGAGCTGTCGGCCGCCAAGGTGGTCAAGGTGCGCAAGAACCGGTTCAAGGTGACCGTCGCCTGTGACGCGACCGTCGCCTGCGCGGGCACCCTCACCGTCCGCACCGCCGGCAAGGTCAAGGTCCCCGGGATGGTGCGCAAGAAGCTCGTGATGGTCTCCGAGCGCACCTACACCGTCGCCCCCGGCAGCGAAAGGCGCCTGGTCCTCAAGCTGACGAGGACCGCGCGCGCACTCGTGGCCGACGGTCCGCTGAAGGTCCGCGCGGTGCAGAAGGCCAAGGGCGCGCAGCGATCGGTCACGACGTTCCGCCTCAAGGCCGCCAAGGGCTGATCGGTCGATGTGCTCTTCCTGGATCCGGCCCCTCGCCCGCGCACTGGCACTCGCCGTGGTGGGCGGGGGGTCGGTCCTGCTCGCCCCGACGGCGTACGTCGCTGCGGCCGGGGCGGCGACGTGCACCTCGTCGGGCGGCGTGAGCGTCGTCGTCGACTACCGCGAGCTCGGGGGGAGCACCGTCACCGCGTGCGCGCCCGACGGCGGGGGCAAGAGCGCCGCGGCGGTCTTCGCCTCGGTCGGCGTGGACATCACCTATGCGACCCGCCAGCCGGGCTTCGTGTGCCGGGTCAACGGCGTACCCACCAGCGACCCGTGCGTGAACACGTCCCCCGCCGACGCCTACTGGGGGCTGTGGTGGTCCGACGGCACCACCGGCTCGTGGACCTTCGCGACGACCGGCGTGGGCGGCCAGACCGTGCCCGCCGGCGGCAGCGTGGGCTGGTCGTGGCAGCAGGGACGCCCGAGCGGCTCCACCGTCCCGCCGTCCGTCTCCCCGCCCGTGGCACCGCCCAGTCCGACGCAGACGCCGACGACCTCGTCGCCGACCCCGTCCCCGACGGCCACCCCGACCCAGGGCTCAGATGGCTCGGGTGGCTCGGGTGGGTCCGGCGGCAAGGGAGGCCAGGGCGGCAAGGGCGGAAAGGGCGGCGGCAGCTCGCCGTCGGCCACGCCGAGCCCGACCACCTCGGGCACGCCCTCGGCCTCCCCGTCCGGGACGCCGAGCAGCCCCTCCGAGTCGCCCCTCGACCCTGAGTCTCCCAGCGACTCACCGTCGAGCAAGCCGTCGGAGAAGCCGACCGCGGACGGTGGGTCTCCCAGCGACTCACCGTCCAGCGAGCCGTCCGAGGCCCCCGCCGCGGGAGCTGAGTCTCCCAGCGACTCAACGCCCAGCGCCGCCACCGAGGCCGGGGAGCCCGCCGCCGGCGAGCCGACCCGGATCCCCGCCGCGGTCACCTGGGGCGTCGTCGGCCTGCTCGCGGCCGCGATCGCGGCGAGCGCCCTGG
>JAYSEC010000242.1:0-2564 GCA_041914085.1 Nocardioides sp. | reverse complement strand
GTCACCTGGGGCGTCGTCGGCCTGCTCGCGGCCGCGATCGCGGCGAGCGCCCTGGTCGCCCGCCGGCGCCGGGGGTCCGGCACGCCGTGACCGGACCGGCGCCGTCCCTGTGGGGACTGCCGCGTGACCTGCACCCGATCGCCTGGTGGACCTGGGCGGTCGGGCTGGCCACGGCAGCCTCGCTGACCACCAACCCGCTGCTGCTGCTCATCGTCATGGGCTCGGCCACGGTCGTGGTGATGGCACGGCGCTCGGGGCACCCGTTCGGCCGGTCCTTCCGGCTCTACGCGCTGCTCGCCGCGGTGACGGTCGTCGCGCGGGTCGTGTTCCGCATCCTGTTCGGCGGACAGGAGGTCGGGAACGTCCTGCTCGACCTGCCCGAGGTGCCCCTCCCGGACTGGGCGGCGGGGATCCGGCTGCTCGGACCCGTCACGAGCGAGGCGCTCCTCGCCGGGTTGTACGACGGTCTCCGGCTCGCGGCGATCATCCTGTGCGTCGGTGCCGCGAACTCCCTGGCCAACCCCAAGCGGCTGCTGGCCTCCGTGCCGCCGGCGCTCTACGAGATCGGCACGGCACTGGTCGTCGCGGTCACGATCTTCCCGCAGCTCGCCGACAGCGCCCGCCGGGTCAGGTCGGCCCAGGCCCTGCGTGGCGGCACCACCACCGGTGTCGGCCGGCTCCGCCGCTTCCTCGTCCCGGTCCTCGAGGACGCGCTCGAGCGCTCCCTCGCGCTGGCGGCGGGCATGGACACCCGGGGCTACGGCCGGTCGGGCGGCGCCACCCGGCGGGAGCGCTGGGTCACCGGCGGTCTGCTCCTGCTGGCGCTCACCGGCATCTGCGTCGGCACCTACGCGTGGCTGGACCCCACGGCGCCACGGGTCCTCGCCCTGCCGATGCTGGCCGGGGGCGTCGTCGTCGCCGTCCTCGGCCTGGCCAGCGCGGGCCGCCGCGTCCAGCGCACCCGCTACCGGCCCGACCCGTGGCGCTGGGCCGAGCTGCTCACCGTCGCGACGGGAGTCACGGTCGGGGTCCTCGGCTGGTGGCTCTCCCGCAGCCAGGTGCCGGTGGCCTACCCGGGCGTCGACGTGACGCCGTACCTCTCCCCGCTCGCGCTCGTCGTGGGCCTGCTGGGCCTCGTCCCGGCGGTCGCCACGCCGCTGCCCTCGACCGCGATCGTGCGCGAGGTGGCGGCGTGATCGAGCTGCGCGGGATCGGCTTCCGCTACGACGAGCACGACGTGCTCCGCGACGTGGACCTCACCCTCGACGAGGGCGAGCTGGTCCTCGTGTCCGGTCGCACCGGCGCCGGGAAGTCGACGCTGCTGGGCGTGGTCACCGGACTGGTGCCGCGCTTCACCGGCGGTGTCCTGACCGGCGACGTCCTCCTCGACGGCGTGAGCATCGTCGGCCAGCCGCCGCGGGAGCGGGCCCACCTCGTGGGGTACGTCGGCCAGGACCCGCTGGCCGGCTTCGTGGCCGACACGGTGGAGGAGGAGCTCGCCTACGGCATGGAGCAGCTCGGGATCGCGCCCGAGACCATGCGCCGCCGGGTGGAGGAGACGCTCGACCTGCTCGGCATCGCGGACCTCCGCGCGCGCGACCTGCGCACCCTGTCCGGGGGCCAGCAGCAGCGCGTCGCGATCGGCGCGGTCCTCACCACGCACCCCCGGGTCCTCGTCCTCGACGAGCCGACGTCGGCGCTCGACCCCACTGCAGCCGAGGACGTGCTCGCCACGATCACCCGGCTCGTCCACGACCTCGGCCTCACCGTGCTGCTCGCCGAGCACCGGCTCGAGCGCGTCGTCCCCTTCGCGGACCGGATCTGCCTCGTCACCGGCGACGGCGGGATCCGGGTCGACCGCCCCGAGGTGGTGCTGGCCGACTCGCCGGTCGCGCCGCCGCTGGTCGAGCTCGGCCGGCTGGCCGGCTGGCAGCCGCTGCCGCTGACCGTGCGTGACGCCCGACGCCACGCCCGCTCGCTGCCGGAGCTGGCCGTCCCGCGACCCGCACCCGACGGCGAGCCCCCGGGCGTCCTCACCGGGCGGGGGATCACCGTGGTCCACGGCTCGACCGTCGCCGTCCGGGACGTCGACCTGGCCCTCGGGGCCGGCCGCGTCACCGTGCTCATGGGTCGCAACGGCTCGGGGAAGTCGAGCCTGATCTGGGCGCTGCAGGGCTCGGGTCGACGCCGCGGCGGCACGATCGACGTCGCCGGCGGCGACCCGGCTGCGCTGTCCCCGGCGCAGCGGCGTACGCACGTCGGGCTGGTGCCGCAGACCGCGGCCGACCTGCTCTACCTCGAGACCGTCGCCGAGGAGTGTGCGGCGGCGGACGCCGGGGCCGACGCCGCGTCAGGCACCTGCCGCGGCCTGCTGGACCGCCTCGCGCCGGGCATCGAGGACTCCCGGCACCCGCGCGACCTGTCCGAGGGCCAGCGGCTGGCGCTGGCGCTGGCCATCGTCCTCACCGCCCGCCCGTCGGTCGTCCTGCTCGACGAGCCCACCAGGGGGCTCGACTACGCCGGCAAGGCCGAGCTGGCCCGCATCGTCGCCGACCTCGCCGCCG
>JAYSEC010000241.1:0-5422 GCA_041914085.1 Nocardioides sp. | reverse complement strand
CGGCACACGATCAGGTCGGGCAGCGAGGTGTCGTCCTCGTTGTAGACCAGCGGCGAGCCGTCGACGCGGCTGCAGTGCAGCCCGGCGGCGCGGGCCACGGCGACCGGCGCCGCGTTGTCCCACTGGTACTGCCCGCCGGCGTGGACGTAGGCGTCGGCGAGGTTGCGCACCACGCTCATCACCTTGACCCCGGCGCTGCCCATCGGCACCAGCTCCGCGTCGAGCTCTGCGGCCAGCGCCTCGACGAAGGCCGGCGGGCGGCTGCGGGAGACCGCGATCCGGGGGCGCTCGGAGGTGCGGGGCGGCACGACGCTGGGCCGGCCGGTGGAGAAGGTCTCCCCCAGTGCCGGCTGCGCGACGGCCCCGGCGACGAGGTCGCCGTCCTCCCAGAGGGCGACGTGCACGGCCCAGTCGTCGCGCGGCGGCTCGGAGAACTCGCGGGTGCCGTCGAGCGGGTCGATGATCCACACCCGGCGGGCGGTGAGCCGGGACTTGTCGTCGGCGGCCTCCTCGGAGAGGACGGCGTCGGTGGGACGGTGCTTGGTGAGGATGCGGTCCAGCTCGGCCTGCGCCGCCGCGTCGCCGGCGTCCTTGAGCGCCTTGCCCTCCAGGCCGTCGTCCCCCGCCCGGGACCGTACGTCGAGCAGCACGGTGCCGGCGCGCTCGGCCGCCCAGACGGCGAAGGCGTGGTCGTCGAGGGCAGTGGGATCGATCATCTCGGGGCCCCCGCGTCGAGGGGAGCGAAGCGAGGCTCGTCGTGGGGTGAGGTCATGTGACGGAGCCTAGCGACGCGCCGCGGACTCCTCGTCGGCAGGCGCGGCCGCGCGGGGCCGCGGCACCAGGTCGGCGCCGTCGCCGACCTCGTGGACCTGCCGGAGCATGGCGACCGCCTCGAGCTGGGTGCGCGCGCCGAGCTTGGCGCGGAGGGTCTTCACGTGGCTGCGGACGGTGCCGCTGGTGACGCCGAGGACCTCGGCGACCTCGCGCACCCGGCGACCGGACGACAGCAGCTCGAGGACCCGCAGCTGCTGCGGCGTCAGCGTGCGGACCGTCTGCACGAGGTGCTGGCGCCTGTCAAGCGCCTTCGCCCACGCTTCCCGCATTTCGGCTCTTTTCTCAAGATCCATCAAGCGCTCGCCGGAGGCGAAGCGCTGGACGACCCGGGCGAGCTGCATCACCGAGGTCGCCATCGACACGACCTCGACGGCCTCGCCCTCGAGGAGGCCACCCCACCAGGGGGCCGGCGGGCCCGCGGTCACCACCGCGATCCGCGCCTCGCCGAGGGCCAGCAGACGGGTGATCTTCTCCCGGACGCCGCGACTGTCGAGGGCGTCGAGGATGACCACCACGTGCACGGCCGAGCCCTGCGAGATCGCGATCTCGGCCTCGTGGACGAACGTCTCCCACGGATGGACCGCGACCGGCGTGCCCTCCGCGCCCAGCGCCGCGCCGACCGCCTGGGACACCAGCAGGTGCGGTGACACGACCCAGGGCGGCGCCCCGGCGCCCACGCCCGTCCGCGCGTCGTCGCGGTCGCGTCCCGATACGCCCATCACTACTCCCTCGCGCAAGACGATGACCCCACCCTGAGGGGGGAGGGCCCACCCGTGCGCGCCAGCCGAGCAATGTGCACCGTTTTGGGGAGACGGTCGCCACATCCAGGGCCCTCCGGTCTTGAAAACCCCTGCCGATCCGCTGGGTGCTGCCTCAAGGGAGCCTTGACGAAGACTTCGGGAGTCCTGATGACGGCGGACCAGACCGCTTTTGCCACGTTTTCGGTAGGCACCCACAATCCATGGACACCCCCACAACCGGCACCACCTGCCACTTCTGAGCCGGCTCTCCCGAGGAGCACCTCAGTCAGGCCGCAGGAGCGCCGGACGCACAGATCGACAGTTCCAGCAGTCAGCGTCATCACATGGGGGGAAGCACATGCGTGGGGAGATCATCGGGGGACCGCACCGCCGTCGGGCGGTGCTGGCCACGGGGCACGGGGGGCCTCGTGGGACCAGGTCGGACCGCAGGACGAGCAGCGAGGTCCTGACGAGGTGGGTCGTCGCGGCGACGGCACTGGTGGCGGGGCAGGCCCTGCTCCTGTCGCTGCTGACGTTCGGCGCCACGTCGTCTCGTGACGTGGCCGACCTGGTGTCGCAGCTGGGCGTGGCGGTCCTCGGCGTGGCCCTCGTGATGGGGGCCCTCGCGGGCGTGCGACGGGCCAGCGCGCTCGAGCGGAGGCGGGCCGAGGACGTCGACCGGGTCCTGGTCGCCGCCACCCGAGACCAGCGCGAGCAGCTCCACGAGCTGCGCAGCACCGTCGCCGGCCTGGTGAGCGGCTCGGCCCTGCTCGACAACCCGGACATCCCGGCCGAGACCCGCCAGCACCTGTGGGCGTCCGTCCGGCGCGAGCTCGACCGCATGGAGCGGCTGCTCAGCAAGAAGGACCAGCCGGCCGCCGAGATCGACCTCGACGAGGCCCTCGGCCACATCCTCGACCTGCAGCACCTCAAGGGACGCCGGGTCGAGTTCCGCAGCAACGGCACCAAGGTGCGTGCGCGCTACGACGCGCTCGCCGAGACCGTCAACATCCTGATGGACAACGCGGTCACCCACGGCGGCAGCGAGACCAGCGTCGTCGAGGTGGTGCAGCGCGACGACGAGACCGTGGACATCCGGGTCACCGACGACGGGTGCGGCATCCCCGAGGACCGTCGCACCGAGATCTTCGAGTGGGGCCGCAAGGGCGAGGGGTCGCCCGGGGAGGGCATCGGCCTGCACCTGGCCCAGCGGCTGATGAGCGAGGACGGCGGGTCCCTGCGGCTCGCCGAGGACCAGGGCGTCGGCTCGTCCTTCGTCATCTCGCTGCCGGCCGCGCGCCGGTCCACGGAGAACGGGATCGTGGAGGACAGCCATGCATGGCTCCGCTCGGGCTGACCACCGCGTCCTGATCATCGACGACCACGTCCTCTTCGCCGAGTCCCTCGAGCTGGCGCTCTCCCTGGAGGGCTACGACGTGCGCCGGCTCGAGCTGCCGGCCGAGGGCGGCTCGATGGCGACGCTGCGCTCCCTCGCCCTGCGGGCCAACCCCCGCACGGTGATGCTCGACCTCGACCTCGGCCGGTTCGGTGACGGGATGAACCTCATCGCGCCGCTGGCCCGTGCCCACGTCAACGTCGTGGTGCTGACCGCGTCGGAGGACGTCGGGCGCTGGGGCGGCTGCATGCGGATGGGCGCCCGCAAGGTGCTCCCCAAGAGCGGGGCGCTGCAGTCGGCGCTCGCGACCGTGCGCCGCCTCCACCAGGGCCTCCCGGTCATCGGGCGCGAGGAGCTCGAGTCGCTGCTCGACGCGTGGGCCCGCGACCGCCAGGCCCACGACGACATCCGTCGTCGCCTCGACCTGCTCACCCCGCGCGAGCGACAGGTCCTCGGTGCGCTGATCGACGGACGCACGGTGCGCACCATCTCGCAGGACAGCGTCGTGTCGGAGGCGACCGTGCGCACCCAGGTGAAGTCCATCCTCAACAAGCTCGAGGTCTCCTCGCAGCTCGCGGCGGTCGGGATGGCCAACCAGATCGGCTGGCGGCAGGGCGCCTGAGCGCCCTGCCGGGCCCGGCCCCTGCGTGGCTTTGCCGCATTTACGGCATGCCGCAGGGCGGGCGAATTCCTAGGGTCGTGGCATGCGGTGCCTGGGGAGGCACGTGCCACGTTGGGCCAAATGGGGGTGGGCATCACATGACCGAAGCAGTCACGGTGCAATCGACGATCACCGACGCGCTGACGGACTCGCCGGCGCGACGCAGTCGCATCATCGCCGTGCCGCGGCCGCGCACCGAGAGCGCGCCCGCCGTCCAGGCACGTCCCGCACCGCGCCGCAGCCGCTGGGACTCGCGGGTGCGGGTCGCGACCGAGTGGACGGCCCTGTCCGCCGTCGCGGCCGCCGCCGCCCTGCAGGTCCGGCTGCCGCTCTGGATCGCTCCCCTCGCGGCCGCCGGCTGGGTGCTGGCCCTGGCCGTCATGGGTCACTACCGGCGCACGACGCTGGGTGACAACCGGGCCGCAGCGTTGCTGCGCATCGCGAAGACAGGCGCGATCGCCCTCCTGGTCGCGGTGGCGGGCACCCCCCTGTCGACAGAGGCGGCCGCCCCCGCCGCTCTGTCGGTGCTCGTCATCGCTCTCGTCCTCACCCACACCCTGCTCGTGCTCGTCGCCGGACGGCCCCGGGCCCGGATCGTGCTGGCGGGGCACCCGCGCGACATCCGCGACGCCCTGGTCGAGCTGCGGACCGTCAACCGCGACGACGTCGTCGCGGTCTGCCTCACCCGCCGCAGCACCCTGCCGTTCCTCGACATGCCGACCTACCTCGGCCTCACCGAGGCGGTGCCGGCACTCGTGGCCGAGGAGGCCGACGCGCTCGTCGTGCTGCCCGGCCGGCACACCGCGCCGGTGGCGCTGCGCCGCCTGCAGTGGGAGGTCGCCTCGGTCGGGGGCGAGATCTACCTCGGCACCGGTCTCCTCGACGTGGAGCCGCAGCGGGCGCGGGTGGTCTCGACCGCCGGCCTCGACGTGCTGCACGTCGCCCCGGCCGCCCTCGACAGCCCGCGCCGCATCGTCAAGGACGTCGTCGAGCGCGCCCTCGCGCTCGCCGCCCTCGTGGCCTTCCTGCCCCTGCTGGGCGTGCTGTGCCTGATGATCCGCCGCGAGAGCCCCGGCCCCGCCCTGTTCCGGCAGGAGCGCGTGGGTCGCAACGGCGACCTCTTCACGATGATCAAGCTGCGCACGATGGGCACGGCCGCCGAGGAGGAGCGCAACACCCTGACGCTCTCCAACGAGCTCGACGGCGTGATGTTCAAGATCAAGTGCGACCCCCGCGTCACCTCGCTGGGCCGCAAGCTGCGCCGCTACTCCCTCGACGAGCTGCCCCAGCTCTGGAACGTGGTGCGCGGCGACATGTCGCTGGTGGGACCGCGACCGGCGCTGCCGGGCGAGGTCGAGAACTACGACGTCGACCCTCGCCGCCGGCTGGCGGTGAAGCCGGGCCTCACCGGCCTGTGGCAGGTCTCCGGTCGCTCCGACCTGTCGTGGACCGAGTCCGTGCGCCTCGACCTCAAGTACGTCGACAACTGGTCGCTGCGCCTCGACGCATCCATCCTGGCCCGCACCGTCCGGGCCGTGCTGGGGCACCGCGGTGCCTACTGACCGGTCCCGCCTGGCCGCCGTCGCCGCCTGCCTCGCCACGGCGCTGGCGCTGGGCGGCTGCGCGGACGACGCCACACCCGGCGCCACCCCCGAGGACGCCCCCGGCGTCACCTCCGAGGACACCCCCGCCGCGGGCGCCCCCGCCCCCCGGGGGGGGGACGGGGGGTCGGCCGCGGCGGGCGCGGCGGGGCGGCGGCGGGGCCCGGGGGAGGCCGCGGAGCCGGCCTCC
>JAYSEC010000240.1:0-5447 GCA_041914085.1 Nocardioides sp. | reverse complement strand
GCCTTCTTCGGCGTCCCGCGGGTGTGGGAGAAGATCAAGACCGGCATCTCCGCGAAGCTGGCCGAGGACCCGGACCCCGCCAACCACGAGCTGGTCCGCAACGCCATGGCGGCCGGTCTGGCGTGGACGCAGGCGCACGAGTACGGCAACGAGATGACGCCGGAGGTCGAGGAGGCCTACGCGAAGGCCGACGAGGCGATCCTCGGGTTCCTGCGGCTGCTGCTCGGCCTCGACCAGGTGACGTGGGCGGCCAGCGCGGCGGCGCCGATGCCCGTCGAGGTGGCGAAGTTCATGGGCGGGCTCGGCCTGCAGGTGTACGACGTCTACGGCATGACCGAGACGACCGGCGCCTTCACCTCCAACGGTCCCGGCCACTTCAAGCTCGGCACCGTCGGACGGCCGAACCCCGGCATCGAGGTGCGTCTGGGCGAGGACAACGAGATCCTGTGCCGCGGACCGGTGAACACCCCCGGCTACCACCGCCAGGAGTCCGCCACGCGCGCGCTGATCGACGACGACGGCTGGATCCACACCGGCGACATCGGCACGGTCGACGAGGACGGCTTCTACTCGGTGGTCGACCGCAAGAAGGAGCTGATCATCACCTCGGCCGGCAAGAACATCGCGCCGTCCAACATCGAGAACTACCTCAAGGAGTCCCCGATCGTCGGCCACGCGATGGCGATCGGCGACAACCAGCCCTACGTCGTCGCGGTCCTCACCCTCGACGGCGAGATCGCGCCGCTGGTGGCGGCCAAGATGGGCATCGAGTTCACCGACCTGGCCGACCTGTCCACCAAGCCGCAGATCCGCGCCATGGCGCAGGCGGCCGTCGACGCCGCCAACGAGCGGCTCTCGCGCCCCGAGCAGGTCAAGGCGTGGGAGCTGCTCCCCCACGAGTGGACGGCGGAGTCCGAGGAGCTGACCCCGACCCTCAAGCTCAAGCGGCGGGTGGTCAACGCGAAGTACTCCGACGTGGTCGACAGGCTCTACGGCTCCCCCGCCGTTGGCTGAGGTCCGAGCGGAGCGAGCCTCGGCACCCTTCGACCTGCAGGCCCACCGCGGCGGCGCCGGGCTCTGGCCCGAGAACACGCTGGAGGCGTTCGGTCGCGCCCTCGCGCTGGGGGTGTCGACGCTGGAGCTCGACGTGCACCTGACCGCGGAGGACGACGTCGTCGTCGCCCACGACCCGGCGCTGGCCGACGCGCGCCGGATCCGGCAGCTCACCCGCGCCGACCTCCCGCCGTCGATGCCGCTCCTGCGGCAGGTCGCCGCACTGCTCGAGGAGCGCGGTGCCGACCCGGTGCGCGTCAACCTCGAAATCAAGTACGACGCCCTCGACGCCGCCCGGCTGACCACGCGCGAGGCGTTCGTGGCGAAGGTCGTCGAGGCGCTGCGCATCGACGGGCTCGTGGGTCGCACCAGCATCCAGTGCTTCGACTGGGGCGTGCTCGCGCGCGTCGCCGACGCCGAGCCGCTGCTGGGCCGCAACCTGCTCGTCTCCCCGAAGTACCTCCGGCACACCGAGGGACCGTCCCCGTGGTTCGACGGGCTCGCGGTCGACGCCGACTTCGTCCGGACGGCGGCCGCCCAGGGGTTCACGGCGATCTCGCCGATCCACGGCTCGCCGTTCCGTGCCGGCGTCGACGACCCGGCGTACCGTCCGTTCGCCACCGCCGACCTCGTCGGGCGGGCGCACGCAGTCGGGCTGGCCGTCGTGCCCTACGTCGTCGACGACGCGCCCACCCAGCGCCACCTGCTGCGGCTCGGCGTCGACGGCCTCATCACCAACCGTCCCGACCGGTTGCGCGAGGTGCTCGCCGCCGAGGGCCGCGCCCTGCCGCCCGGGTTTCCGGGCGGCTGAGGCAACCAAGCCATCGTCCGCGACGTCTTCTGGACATGAAGACCGTCATCCTCGCTGCGACCGCGCTGGCGGTGGCCACCCTCGTCCCCTCCGTGCCGGCCGCGGGCGTCGCGGAAAAGGCGCCGCGCACCGTGCTCGACGTGCGCGGCCTCGACCAGGGCGAGCCGCCCGCCGTCGTCTGGACCGAGCGGCGGTCCGGCCGCACCGTGGTCCACGGTCCCGGCGGAACGACGACACCGGTGTCGAACAACGTCGTCGAGCTGGCACCGATGGGCTCGGGCTACGTCGTCCAGACGGCGCTCAACCGCCCGACGACCGTGCGGTGGATCGCCGCCGACGGGACCCCGGGGCGCCGCGAGTGGCGCACCGGGTACGGCCTCGGCGTCTCGCCGCGCGGGGAGGCGGTCGCCTTCGCCGGCCGACGCGGCAAGGTCTGGACGATCGACCAGGACGGCGACCGGGTCCTCCGGTTCAACCCGGTCCCGGTCACCGGCACCGCGCAGGCCGTGACGGTCGCCGGGGAGAGCTGCAAGGAGGGCGAGGGCGACCCCGGCACCGGGTGCTCGATCGCCGTCAACGGCCCGCACCGGGCGTTCTACACGACCTCCCACGGCATCGTCGACCGGGTCCCGCACCTGATGCAGACCACCACCGGTCGCGGCCGCCTGCTCGGCGGCATCACCTCGCTCAGCGACATGGGCTCGTGCAGCGCGATGATGCGCAGCTGGCGCGTGGCGTGGCGCACGTGCGACAACCAGCTCTCCGACATCTCCCCGGACAACGCCCACGTGCTCGGCACCCCGGCGTACGCCGACGGGTTCGGCCCGACGGTCCTCGACGTCCTCGACACGGCCGACGGCTCGGTGGCGCGCACCTTCACCCACGCCCGCAACGGCCACTCGGCGACGTACTTCGACGAGGTCTGGGAGGACGCCGAGCACGTGCTCGTGGTGACCTACCAGGACGGCGCGTGGGCGGTGGTGCGCCTGGGCCTCGACGGCTCCATGGAGTACGCCGTCGCGCCGCGACGCGGGTCGATGGACACCCGCTCACCGTTCCAGCTCCAGACCCGCTGAGCCCGCTGATCCCGGGGCAGACCCGGTCTAGACCTCAGGGTATTTACCGATGCAGGATGTCGGACCCTGCTGTTCGACTGGAGCCATGCATCGACAGATCGCCGGTACCCTCACCGGCCGCGTGACCAAGTGGGTCGTCCTCGGGGCCGTGCTGGCGTTGACGGCGATCATGGCCGTGTTCTCGTCCAGGCTGACCTCGGTCCAGAACAACGAGGCCTCCTCCTGGCTGCCGGAGTCGGCCGAGTCGACCAAGGTGCTCGAGGAGCTCTCCGAGTCCGTCGACCCCAACGACATCCCCACGCTCGTGGTCTACCACCGCGACGGCGGGCTCACCGACGCCGACCTCGCCGCGATCGAGGAGCAGGGACCGCAGGTCGCCGAGCTCGACGGCGTGACCGACGAGGGCGTGCTGACCCCGGCGGCCGCGGAGGCAGCCGCCGCGCAGGGCGCGCCCGTGCCCACGCTCGTCTCCGACGACGGCGAGGTCGCCTACCTCTACTTCGTGCTCAACTTCGGCGCCAACGGCTGGAACGACATCCCCGACGCCGCCGAGGAGATCCGCGACATCGCCCAGATCGACGGCGGAGAGGTCCACCTCGCGGGATACGGCGGCCAGGCGGCCGACTCCGCGGAGGCCTTCGAGGGCATCGACACCAACCTGATCTTCGCCACGCTGGCCGTGGTGATCGTGATCCTGCTGTTCACCTACCGCAGCCCGGTCCTGTGGCTGCTGCCGATCCTGTGCGCGGTCTCGGCCAACTTCATCGCGACGGGCCTGGTCTACCTCCTCGCCAAGTACGCCGGCCTCACCGTCAACGGCCAGAGCCAGGCGATCCTGAGCATCCTGGTCATCGGCGCCGGCACCGACTACGCCCTCCTGCTGGTCGCGCGCTACCGCGAGGAGCTGCGCCGCCACGAGGACCGCCACGAGGCGATGGCCTTCGCCCTGCACCGGGCGGCGCCGGCGATCTTCGCCAGTGCCGCGACCGTCGCCGTCGGCATGCTCTGCCTCTCGGTCGCCGACCTGAACTCGACCGCGGGCCTCGGCCCGGTCAACGCGATCGGCGTGACGGTGACGATGCTGGTGATGATCACGCTGCTCCCGGCCCTGCTGGTGATCTGCGGGCGCTGGGTCTTCTGGCCCAAGCGCCCCACCTACCGCAGCGCCGAGCCCACCTCCAACGGGCTCTGGGCCCGGGTCGGTCGGGCGATCAGCCACCGGCCGCGCCGGGTCTGGGTGGTCACGACCGGCCTGCTGCTGCTGGCCTGCCTGGGGCTCTTCCGGCTCGACGCCTCCGGCCTGTCGACCGAGGACACCTACACGAAGGAGTTCGACTCCATCAAGGGCCAGAGGCTGCTCGCCGACCACGGCCTCGCCGACAACTCCAACACCATCCAGGTGGTCACCGACGCCGACCGAGCCGACGCGGTCGCCGCGTCGCTGGAGGGCGTCGACGGCCTGGGCGCACCGGGTGAGGTCCAGCCCCTCTCCGACGGGCGGGCGTGGTTCGAGGCGACCATCAACGCCGACATCTCCTCCACGACCGCGGCCGACATCGTGGAGTCCAGCCGGGACGCCGTCGACGGCGTCACGGGGGCCGACGCCCTCGTCGGTGGCGGGGCCGCCTTCTACCTCGACACCAAGATCGCGTCCGAGCGCGACAGCTGGGTGATCATGCCGCTCGTGCTCGCCGTGGTGCTGCTGATCCTCATCGGCCTGCTCCGCGCGGTGCTCGCGCCGCTGATCCTCATCGCCACGGTGGTGCTGTCCTTCGGCGCCGCGCTCGGCATCTCGGCCCTGCTCTTCGAGTACGTCTTCGGCTTCGCCGGGTCCGATCCCGGGTTCCCGCTGTTCGCCTTCGTGTTCCTCGTGGCGCTGGGCATCGACTACAACATCTTCCTGATGACGCGGGTCCGGGAGGAGACGGCGACCTACGGCACGCGCAAGGGCTCGCTGATCGCGCTCGCCTCCACAGGGGGCGTGATCACCTCGGCCGGCATCGTCCTCGCCGCGACGTTCCTCGTGCTCGGCTCGCTGCCGCTGGTGTTCCTGGCCGAGCTCGGCGTGGCCGTCGCCCTGGGCGTCATGCTCGACACCCTGGTCGTCCGGTCGGTGCTCGTCACCGCCCTCAACCTCGACCTGGGCGGCAAGATCTGGTGGCCGAGCAAGCTCGACTCAGCCGACACCCCGCTCACCGAGGCCGAGGCGGAAGCCCCGCTGGAGACGGTGCACTAGGACGAGGGGCGCGCCGTCGGCAGGGTGAGCACCTCGGCGCCGTCCTCGGTGATGGCGATGGTGTGCTCGCTGTGGGCGGTGCGGCATCCGGTCGCGCTGCGCAGCGTCCAGCCGTCCTCGTCGGTGACGAGCTCGTCGGTGTCGGCCATGATCCACGGCTCGAGCGCGAGCAGCAGGCCCGGTCGGAGCTGGTAGCCCCGGCCGGGTCGGCCGTTGTTGGAGACGTGCGGGTCCTGGTGCATCGTCGTACCGATGCCGTGGCCGCCGAACT
>JAYSEC010000239.1:0-5452 GCA_041914085.1 Nocardioides sp. | reverse complement strand
CCACGCCGAACTTGTGGCCCGTCCAGTCGAGGTCGGAGTCGTAGACGTAGGTCAGGGACGGCTGGTGCGCCGAGGCGCTGACGGCGGCCGCGATGCGCTCGCCGACGCGGTCGGCCCCGACGTAGGTCGCGCCCCGCTGCGAGGCGACCGTCAGCCCGGACCCGTCGAAGTCCCTCTTGTTGACCGAGGTGACGTGCACGCCGGCGTGGGCGAGCCGGCCGAACGCGGTCGGGTGCGGCTGCCACTCGAGCGGGTCGACGTGCTTGTCCCACCACAGGTGGTTGAGCAGCCGGTCGGTGCCCGGGATCCGTGCGGTGAACCCCACTAGGCCGTGCGCGCCCGGCACCAGTCCGGTGCCGAGCGAGGTGAGCGAGGTCGCGGTCGTCGACGGAACGCCGGCGGTGCCCGTCGACCCGTCGGCGACCAGCGAGGAGAGGTACGGCGCGGCGTGGCCGTGGCGGGCGAGCAGCTCCGCCCCCAGGCCGTCGACCAGGAACACGACGTACGCCGGAGCCGGTGGCAGGTCGAGCCCGCCGTCGTACCCGTCGAGGCCCGACCCCAGCGCGCGAGCGACGGAGGGCACCACGTCGGCGAGCGAGCGGTCGCCGTAGGCGGGAGCGGTGAACCCCGGGTTCACGGGGTCCCCGCGGCGTTGTTCGACGGAGGAGCGCAGCGGGGGAGGCGAAGAACGTCGTGGGGTGTTTTCATCCCCGCGTGCGCGCCGACAGCGCGTCGGCGAAGGAGAGCAGGCCGGCGACCGAGCCGGCGCCCTCGGCGGCCGCGGAGACGCGCAGGGTGTAGTCGTCACCGGCCAGCGTGCCGGTGTAGCCGTGGTCGGCGTCGCAGCTGGGGTCGGAGCAGACCGCCGGCTCGAGGTCGAGGCGACCCACGCCACCCCAGCCGATCGTCAGCACGGCCTCCGCCGGCGGCGCGACGCCCGCGGTGGGGTTGGCCACCATCCGGGTCACGACCACCGTCCGGATCGAGGTCAGGGTCACCGCCTCGGTGGTGGTCGAGGTGTAGGGCTCGGGGAGCAGGTCGTCGCCCGGGTGCTCGTCGGTGTGCGCGATCACCAGGCGCGTCGGGGTGAGCAGCAGCGCCGTCAGGTGGCGGCGTACCTCCTCGTGGTCGAACGTCGTCTCGTGGTGCACGAAGTACGACACGACCTCCTCGCCGCCCGCGGCGGAGAAGACGCCGTCGGCGACGACCTCGGGGTAGTAGCCGGTGCGGTGGATCTCGCGGCGGAGGTCGTCGGAGACGTCCAGGTCACGGGTGGAGCGGGCCATGGGTGAAGTCTGTCACGGCGGTCAGTCCGGGAGCGTGTCGCCCGGCATCGTGCTGAGCCGCCGCACGAACCAGTCCGAGCGCGAGTCCTTGACCGGCTCCACGCGCACGCTCGCGCCCAGCACCGTCGCACCCTCCGCGCCGGCGAGCACCAGCGGCAGCTGCAGCGCCCGGACCTGCGGGAGCTCGTGCTGGAGCTGCGCGACCTGGCGCACCAGCCGCTCGACCTCCTCCACGTCGACGATCTCGCTGCCGCGGTAGCCGAAGAGCAGCGGCGAGGCCTTGATCTCGCGGACCATGTCCTGCGCGTCGTGCTCGGCGAGCGGCGGGATCCGGTAGGACCGGTCGCCCAGCAGCTCGGTCAGCGGGCCGCTCACCCCGAACGAGATCACCGGCCCGAAGAGCGGGTCCTCCATCGTGCTGATCGTCACCGGCACGCCGGGCGGGGCGTTGCGCTGCACCACGAAGCCGGCCTTGTCGGGGTCGGTGATCACCCGGTTGAGCGAGGACCAGGCGTCCTTCATCTCCTCCGCGCTGTCGATGTTGCGCCACACGTGGGCCAGGTCGGGGCGGTCGCGGAGGTGGTCGGCGGTCGCCTTGAGGACGACGTCCCAGCCCAGCGCCTCGCCGGCGGTGACGGCCTCGTCGAGCGACTCCACCGCGTAGGTGTCCCACAGGTCGATGCCGTAGGCGCCGAGGAGCCGGTGCTGCTCCTCGAAGTCGAGGTCGCGGCCCTCGGGGTGGCGCATGAGCAGCTCGTTGACGAGGTGGCGGGCCTTGTCGCGCTCGGACGACGACGCCTCGAGCGGCGCGGCCTGCGGGAAGCGCAGCCACACGGCGTACTCCACGACGCGCGCGAGCGCGCGCACGGCGGCCTCGACGGCGGGGTACGACGGCACGGACCCGCGCCCGGCGCTCGAGCCGGCCACGTCGGGCACCCGCAGCAGCTCCGGGACGCCCTCGGTGCCGAGGAACGTCGAGACGATCGGCTTGTCGGACTGCTCGCCGACCGCGGCGAGCACGTTGGCGACGTCCTCGCGGGCGCCGTCGACGTTGAGCGGCGGGATGAAGATCGCCACGACGGCGTCGACCTCGGGGTCGTCGATGGCGCCGTCGAGGGCGTCCTCGAAGTCCTCGGCCGTGGCCTCGGCGCCGAGGGCGACCTGCTTGTTGACGACGAGGCCGACGGAGTTCGCGGCGTCCGCGGCGAGGAGGCCGAGCGCGTCGGAGTTGCCGACGATCGCGACCCGGCGCCCGCGCGGCAGCGGCTGGTGGGCCAGCAGCTGGGCGACGTCGAACATCTCCTCCAGCGACTCGACCTGGATGATGCCGGCCTGGCGGAACATCGCGTCGACCGCCTCGGGCGGGGCGCCGATCTTGCGGACCGCGTGGCCCATCGGGACGCCCTGCGAGCTCCGGCCGGACCGCACCGCGACGATCGGCTTGCGGCGGCTCACCCGGCGACAGATCCGGGAGAACTTGCGCGGGTTGCCGATGGACTCGAGGTAGAGCAGGACGACCTCGGTCGCGTCGTCCTCCTCCCAGTACTGGAGGAGGTCGTTGCCCGAGACGTCGGCGCGGTTGCCCGCGCTGACGAAGGTGGTGAGGCCCAGGCCGCGGTTCTGCACCTTCTCCAGGATCGCCGAGCCGAGCGCGCCGGACTGGCAGAAGAACCCGGCACGGCCGCGCGGCGGCATCACGGAGGAGAGCGAGGCGTTGAGCGACACGTCGGGGTCGGTGTTGATCACGCCGAGGGCGTTGGGGCCGATCAGGCGCAGGCCGTAGGAGCGGGACAGGCCGACCAGGCGGCGCTGCCGCATCCGGCCCTCCTCCCCCGTCTCGGCGAAGCCCGAGGAGATCACCACGAGCCCGTGCACGCCCTTGGCGGCGCAGTCGAGCACGACGTCCTGCACGGCCTCGGCCGGCACCGCGACGATCGCCACGTCGACGTCCCCGGGGATCTCGGCCACCGACTTCCACGCCGGCATGCCGCCCACGGCGTCGGCGCTCGGGTTGACCACGTGGACCCGGCCGGTGAAGTCGCCCAGCACCAGGTTGCGCACGAGCAGGTGGCCGATGGTGTCCTGGCGGCGGCTCGCGCCGATCACCGCCACCGACCTCGGGGTCAGGAAGCGCTCGATCGAGGCGTACTCCGCCCGGTGCTCGCGCTGCTCCATCACGCCGATGGCGGTGTCGGTGGGGTCGATCCGGAAGACCAGCTCCATCACGCCGTCCTCGAAGGCGCTCTTCACCTGGTAGCCGGCGTCCCTGAACGTGTGGATCATCGCCTGGTTGTCGGGGAGCACCTCCGCGACGAACTCCTCCACGCCCCGCTCGCGACCGGCCTGGGCGAGGTGCTCGAGCAGCAGCTGGCCGATCCCGCGGCCCTGGTGCTTGTCCTCCACGAGGAACGCGACCTCGGCGTAGCCGGGCCGGATGGTGTCGTAGCGGCCCACGGCGATCATCTGGCCGGCCACGAGCAGGATGAGCGCCACCCGGTCGCGGTGGTCGACGTGGGTGAACCGGTCGAGGTCGCGCTCGGACAGCTCCGGCATCGGCGAGAAGAAGCGGTAGTACTTCGACTGGTCCGAGACGCGGCTGTAGAACTCGACCAGCAGCTCCCGGTCGGTCGGCTGGATCGGCCGGATGTGGGCGGTCCGGCCGTCGCGCAGCAGGACGTCCGCCTCCCAGTGGCGCGGCGCCGGCGGCACCGTCGACAGCTCGTCCGCTTCGGTCACGGCTGCAATCTATCCCGAGCCGTGCGGCCCCGAGCGCAGCGCCGACCACCTTGCCCGACCCCGTCCGGCGTGCCCCCGGGCCGAGGCGGGGGGCGAGCGGGGAGAATGGCGCGCATGGCACGACGTACGACGAAGCAGCCCCTCCCGGACGACTTCGAGGAGCACATCCTCGACACCGACATCCGCGACGAGATGCAGTCGTCGTTCCTGGAGTACGCCTACTCCGTCATCTACTCCCGCGCCCTGCCCGACGCCCGCGACGGCCTCAAGCCGGTGCAGCGCCGGATCCTCTACACGATGGACGACATGTCGCTGCGCCCCGACCGGGGCCACGTGAAGAGCGCCCGCGTCGTCGGTGAGGTGATGGGCCGGCTCCACCCCCACGGCGACGGCGCGATCTACGACGCCCTGGTCCGGATGGCGCAGCCCTGGTCCATGCGCCTGCGGACCGTCGACGGGCACGGCAACTTCGGCTCACCGGACGACTCCCCCGCCGCCATGCGCTACACCGAGTGCCGGATGGCGCCGGCTGCCGTGGCGATGACCGCCTCGATCGACGAGGACACCGTCGACTTCAAGCCCAACTACGACTCGCGCGAGATGGAGCCGGTCGTGCTTCCGGCCGCCATCCCGCACCTCCTGGTCAACGGCTCGGCCGGCATCGCGGTCGGCATGGCGACCAACATCGCCCCGCACAACCTCGTCGAGGTGGTCCAGGCGCTCAAGCACCTGATCACCCACCCGAAGGCGGCCCTCGACGACGTCATGCGCTTCGTCCCCGGCCCCGACCTGCCCGGCGGCGGCAAGATCGTGGGCCTCGACGGCATCCGCGACGCCTACGAGTCCGGGCGGGGCACGTTCAAGATGCGTGCCACGGCCCGGATCGAGTCGGTGACCGCGCGCCGCAAGGGCATCGTCGTCACGGAGCTCCCCTACGGCGTCGGCACCGAGCGGGTGATGGACCAGATCAAGAAGCTCGTCCTCGCCAAGAAGCTCCAGGGGATCTCGGACATCAAGGACCTCAGCGACCGCGACCACGGCCTGCGGCTGGTCATCGAGGTCAAGAACGGCTTCGTCCCCGAGGCGATCCTCGAGCAGCTCTACCGCCAGACGGCGCTCGAGGACTCCTTCGGCATCAACGCCGTCGCGCTGGTCGACGGACAGCCCCGCACGCTCGGCCTCATCGAGATGCTCCAGGTCTTCCTCGACCACCGCTTCGACGTCGTACGCCGTCGCTCCGCGTTCCGCCGCGCGAAGGCCGCCGACCGGCTGCACCTCGTCGACGGCCTCCTGGTCGCCATCCTCGACATCGACGAGGTCATCCAGGTCATCCGGTCCTCCGACAACGCCGCCGCCGCCAAGGAGCGCCTGATCTCGGTGTTCGACCTCTCCGAGGTCCAGGCCGACTACATCCTCGACATGCCGCTGCG
>JAYSEC010000238.1:0-5474 GCA_041914085.1 Nocardioides sp. | reverse complement strand
ACCGTCAAGTGGTTCAACGCTGACAAGGGCTTCGGCTTCATCGCGCAGGACGGCGGCGGCGAGGACGTGTTCGTCCACTTCTCCGCCATCCAGACCAACGGCTACAAGTCGCTCGACGAGAACCAGAAGGTCGAGTTCGACGTCACGCAGGGCCCCAAGGGCCCGCAGGCCGAGAACGTCCGCGCCGTCTGACGTCCGACGAACGGCCCCGACCGCACTGCGGTCGGGGCCGTTCGTGCGTCTCGGGGCCTCCGATCCGTCATCCGAACCCGCACCCCTACGGTCGGCTTCGCCTGACGGACCGGGAGGGCGCCGGGTCAGAGCCGCGAGGCGACGCGCACGAGTCCGGCGACCCCGACCGAGGTGCTGTGGGGCGGCCAGGCGATGACGGTGGTGACCCGGGGCGCGTCGCTCAGGGGTACGACGGCGAGCCCGTCGCGCAGGTTGGCGCGAGCCGACTCGGGCAGCACGACCGCCGCCCGGCCGAGGCGGACCAGCTGCAGCACCTGGGTGAGGTCGCGCAGCTCGGGGCCGGGGCCGTCGGGGTAGCTGCCGTCGAGGCGCGGCCACCGGGGCAGGGGCAGGTCCGGGATCGAGGTCGCCTCCTCGAGCGTCATCGAGGCGCGCCCGCTCGCCGGGTGGCCCGACGGCAGGATCAGCAGCTGGTCCTCGACCGCGAGCTCGTCGACGTCGAAGCCGCTGAGGTCGTCGAAGGGACGGTGCAGGATCGCCACGTCCGCCCGGCCGTCGCGCAGCATCAGCGCCTGGTGACCGGGCGGGCTGAGGACGACCTCGACGTCGACCGCGTCGGGCTCGGCGGCGTACGCGTCGAGCAGCTTGGCCATCAGCTCGCTGGACGCGCCCGCCTTGGCCGTCAGCACCACAGGGGCACGTCCGCGGGCGTCCGCGGCCCGGCGGGCACGACGCTCGGCGGCCTCGACCGCGGCCAGCGCGGCGCGGCCCTCGCTCAGCAGGGTCTCGCCGGCGGGCGTGAGCGACATGCCCCGGGGCGTGCGGACGAAGAGGTCGGCACCCAGTCGCCGCTCGAGCTGGGCGATGGCCCGCGACAGCGGCGGCTGGGCCATCCCGAGCCGCTCGGCCGCCCGGCCGACGTGCGCCTCCTCGGCGACGGCGACGAAGTAGCGCAGCTCGCGGGTCTCCACGACGCCGAGCCTACGCCGCTGACCAGCGGGGATACCTGCGCGGTATCGGGATCGACCTGATCGGTCTTGGAACGTGGCACGCCCGCGAGCACACGATCGGGGCATGACAGAGAACAGCAGGACAGCACTGGTCACCGGCGCCAACAAGGGCATCGGCTACGAGATCGCGGCCGGCCTGGCCCGCCGCGGGTTCCGGGTGGGCGTCGGCGCCCGCGACACCGCGCGCCGCGAGGAGGCGGTGGACAAGCTGCGCGCCGAGGGACTCGACGTCTTCGGCGTCGCGCTCGACGTCACCGACGACGACAGCGTGAGGGCGGCCGCGGCCCGGCTCGAGGAGCTCGGCGGGCTCGACGTCCTCGTCAACAACGCCGGCATCACCGGCGGGATGCCGCAGGAGCCCTCGCAGGTCACCGCCGCGCAGGTCCTCGGCGTCGTCGACGTCAACGTGCTCGGCGTCATCCGGGTCACCAACGCGATGCTGCCGATGCTGCGGCGCGCCGCCTCGCCGCGCATCGTCAACGTGTCGAGCACCGTGGGGTCCCTCGGCCTGCAGACCGCCCAGGCGGAGCCGGTCGGACCGCTCTCGGGTGCCTACTCCCCCAGCAAGACCTACCTCAACGCGCTCACGGTCCAGTACGCCAAGGAGCTCGCCGGGGCCGGGATCCTGGTCAACGCCGGCTGCCCCGGCTACGTCGCCACCGACCTCAACGGCCACCGCGGCACTCGCACGCCGGAGCAGGGCGCCGCGGTCTTCCTCGACCTCGCGACCCTCCCGGACGGCGGGCCGACCGGGACGTTCTCCGACGAGACGGGCGTCCAGCCGTGGTGAGGTGACCGGACGGGTGTGACGCGCCTTGCGCTGCCCCGGTAGGAAGGCACCCATGCGCATCTTCTTCACCGGCGGCAGCGGGAAGGCCGGCCGCCACGTCGCCCCTTTCCTCGCCCAGCAGGGCCACCAGGTCACCAACGCCGACCTGGTCCCCCTCGACCACCCCGACGTCCACGACCTGCGGGTCGACCTCACCGACGGCGGCGAGGTCTACTCGGCGCTCGCGGGTCTCGCCACGTTCGAGGAGCTCGACCTGGCCGAGAAGCCGTCGTACGACGCCGTGGTGCACTTCGCCGCCGTGCCCGCGATCCTCCGCGTGCCCGACGCGGCGACCTACGCCACCAACGTGCTCAGCACCTACCACGTGCTGGAGGCCGCGACGCGGCTCGGCATCCGCAAGGTCGTGTTCGCCTCGTCCGAGACGACGTACGGCGTCTGCTTCGCCCAGGGCGAGCGCCGGCCGCTCTACCTCCCGGTCGACGAGGAGCACCCGACCGTGCCCGAGGACTCCTACGCGATGTCCAAGGTCGCCAACGAGGTGACGGCGCGCTCGTTCCAGGCCCGCACGGGCGCCGACGTCTACGGGTTGCGGATCAACAACGTCATCGAGCCGCACGAGTACGAGGAGCTGTTCCCGGCGTTCCTCGACGACCCGGCGCAGCGACGGCGCAACATCTTCGCCTACATCGACGTGCGCGACCTCGGCCAGATGGTGCAGCGCTGCCTGGAGACCGACGGCCTGGGCTACGAGGTGTTCAACGTCGCCAACGCGGACCTCTCCGTCGCGGCGACCACGACCCAGCTGCTCGACCGCTTCTACGACGGCGTCGAGCTGCGCCGGGAGCTGGGCGCCGACGAGACGTTCTACGCCATCGACAAGGCGCGCTCGCTCGTGGGCTTCTCCCCCGAGCACTCGTGGCGCGAGGTCCTGGGAGCGCCCCGTGCCTCGTGAGGAAGAGCCGCGGGTGCCGGTGACGTACGACCGCCACGACCACGTCACGGGTCCGTTCCTCCACGGCACGAAGGCGACGGTCCTGCCGGGCGAGGAGCTCGTGCCGGGCTGGTCCTCGAACTTCGAGGAGGGGCGGGTGATGAACCACATCTACTTCACCACGCTCGAGAGCACCGCGGCGTGGGGCGCCCAGCTGTCCTCCGCCCTCGCGGGCCTGGAGACGCGTGGCCACGTGTACGCCGTCGAGCCGCTCGGCCCGTTCGAGGACGACCCGAACGTCACCGACAAGCGCTTCCCCGGGAACCCCACCGAGTCCTACCGGACGCGGCACCCGCTGCGGGTGCTGCACGAGGTCACCGACTGGACCCCGCACCCGCCCGAGGCCCTGGCGGCCATGCTCGAGAGCCTCGCCGCACTGCGGGCGCAGGGACTGGACGTCATCGAGGACTGAGGCGGCGGGTCGCGTCAGGTCGCGTCAGGGTCGCTTCAGGTGGAGGCGTCGCCGGCCGCACGGCGTGCCCGGTAGGCGCGCACCTTCATCACGTTGCCGCACGGGTCGGTGCTGCACCAGCGCATCACCTGCGTGGGCGAGGGGTCGTAGTAGATCCACCGGCAGTCGTCGCGCTCGCACTCGCGCAGCCGGTCCCAGTCGCCGGTGACGATGGCGTCGTGCACGGTGGCGATGCACTCCCCCACGAGCCGGTCGACCGCTGACCGGCCCGCCGTGGTGGCCCGCCTCAGGTGGGCCGTCTCCTCGCGCACCTCGACCGTCATCGGGTGCCGGGCGGCGATGCGGTTGAAGGCGTCCCGCGTCGCGGCGGAGGGGTGCAGCACCAGGTCACGGGTGACGTCACGGAAGGAGCGGTAGGGAGCGAGGTCCGCCGACGCCGGCAGCGGGCCGTACGCCGACCCGGCCAGCGCCAGGAAGCGGTTGAGCCGCGTGACGTCGACGGCGTGGTCGACGCCGTGGAACCGGTCGTCGGAGTTGAGGACGACCCGCACCTCCTCCAGGGGACCGGGTGCTGGGCGGTCGGTGGGCATCGGACCTCGTCTCGAGCGCGTCGGCGAATCGTCGGTTACGATCATATCGCTGATCGTCGTAACGCGGGGAGGGGGCCTGATGACGTCGATGCCGATCGACCTCGACGTGCTGGGACCCAGCGCCGCCCGCGTCCGCGACACACCCGTCCCGCTCGGCGCGCCCAAGCTGCGCAGCCTGCTCGGCCTGCTCGTGCTGTGGCGCGACCAGCCGGTGGCGGCCGACCGGCTCATCGACGTGCTGTGGCACGGGAGCCCGCCGCCCGGCGCGGGCAACACGCTGCAGGGCTACGTCGCCGACCTGCGCCGTCGCCTCGAGCCGGGGCGTCGCGCGCGCAGTGCCTCCTCGGTGCTCGTGCACGAGGGTGGCGGCTACCGGCTCGCCGCCGGTGCCGCGGACGTCGACGTGGACCGGTTCGAGGCTGCGGTGGGGTGGGGACGCGACCACGTCGAGCGGCTGCGCGACCGGATGCGACCGCCGCTGCTGGCCGAGGCGGACGCCGTGCGCGCGGAGACCGCGCGCGACGAGGTGGCGGCCGCGATGCGGCTCTGGCGCGGCGACGCGTACGCCGACCTCGCCGACCTGGCCGTCGCGGGCGCGGAGCGCCGGCGGCTCGAGGAGCTGCGCGTCGACGGGCACGTCGCCACCGCGGTGCTCGACCTGTCGCTCGGCCGGTCCGCGGGGGCGGCCGGCTCCCTCGAGGACCTCGTGCACCAGCACCCGTGGCGCGAGGAGCTGTGGGGACTGTGGGCGGTCGCCCTGGTGCGGTCCGGGAGGCAGGCGCACGCCCTGGAGGTGCTCGACCGGCTGCGACGCACCCTCGCCGACGAGCTGGGCATCGACCCGGGTCCTGCGGTGGCGGAGCTGCAGACGGCGATCCTGCGACAGGACCCCAGCGTGCTCGGCCTCGTCGCACCGGCCGCTCCGGCCGGCCCGTGCTGCCACGCCTGCTGCCACACAGCCCCCGTCGTCGTGGTGGTCGTGCCCGGCGACCGCGCGCTCGACACCGGGGTGGTGCTCCGTGACCTGCTCGTGACCAACCCGGGCGAAGGGTCACCGCTTCGTGACCTTCGCGGCCACCTCGGGCGGCCCTCGGCTCCCTAACGTCCGAGTGACGTCCGGGGACCTCCTGGGCGATGACGCGGACGAAAGGCACAGACATGGCGCGCACCAAGCCGCTTGCGCTCGTGGCCGGTGCCGCCCTCCTGACGCTCGCCGCCTGTGGCGGCGGGTCGTCGGACGAGGGTGGCGGCGGCTCGGGCACCGATCGTGAGTTCGGCGGGCAGGAAGGAGGGACCAAGGACGCCGGGCGCCAGGGACCGGCGCCCGAGGTCGAGGGCGCGACGGCAGGTGGCACCATCACGGTCTACCTGCCCGGCGACCCGGGCCCGGATTCGCTCGACCCCACGACCGGGTGGTCGGTGACCGGCAACTCGATCCAGCAGGCGCTCACGAGCCGCTCGCTGACCCAGTACGCCCGCGACGAGGAGG
>JAYSEC010000237.1:0-5551 GCA_041914085.1 Nocardioides sp. | reverse complement strand
GTGCGGGCGCAGGTGAACATCGAGGTGAACATGTGGGCCGGGACCTCGGCGAAGTCCAGGACGATCGCCGCCCAGAACTCGACGTTGGTCTCCAGCACGCGGTCGGGGCGACGCGAGCGCAGCTCCTCGAGGGCGGCCTTCTCCAGCGCCTCGGCCACCTCGTAGCGCGGGGCATCGAGCTCCTTGGCGGTCCGACGCAGCACCCGGGCGCGGGGGTCCTCGGCCCGGTAGACCCGGTGGCCGAAGCCCATCAACCGCTCGCCGTTGTCGAGCAGCTCCTTGACGTAGGACGTCGCGTCGCCGTCGCGCTTCTCGACCTCCTCGATCATGCCCAGCACCCGCGAGGGGGCACCGCCGTGCAGCGGGCCGGACATGGCACCGATCGCGCCCGAGAAGGCGGCGGCCACGTCGGCTCCGGTGGAGGTGATGACGCGTGCGGTGAAGGTGGAGGCGTTCATGCCGTGCTCGGCGGCCGAGGACCAGTAGGCGTCGATCGCGTGCGCGTGCTTGGGGTCGGCCTCGCCGCGCCAGCGGATGAGGAAGCGCTCGGCGAGGGTGCGGCCCTGGTCGACCTCGGCCTGGGTGACGATCGGCTTGCCGAGTCCGCGCGCGGACTGCGCGGCGTACGACAGCACCATGACGGCGACGCGCGAGAGGTCGAGGCGCGCCTGCTCGTCGGAGATGTCGTAGGTCTGGCCCATGCCGAGCATCGGGGCGAGCATCGCCACCGCGGCCTGGACGTCGGCGCGCACGTCGCCGGTGTGGATGGAGATGTTGTAGGGCTCGGCCGGCGGCAGGCCCGGGGTGTAGGAGCCGTCGACCAGGAGGCCCCAGACGTTCTCGAAGGGCACGCGGCCGACGAGGTCCTCGATGTCCACGCCGCGGTAGCGCAGCGCCGACCCCTCCTTGTCCGGCTCGGCGATCTGCGTCTCGAACGCGACGACGCCTTCGAGGCCGTGGTGGATCTCGGTCATGGGCCACTCCTTCGTGGACGGGACGCCCCGGAGGACTGCACGGGACGGCTCATTGTGCACCCACGCCCCGCGGCTACCCTCGGCGGATGGACCTCTCGACGCTCCGCGCGGAGTACGCCCGTGGCGGCCTCGACGTGCCCGACCTCGCCGCCGACCCGTTCACCATGTTCGAGCAGTGGCTCGGGGAGGCCATCGCCGCGGGGCTGCACGAGCCCAACGCGATGGTGGTCGCCACGGCCACCCCCGACGGGCGCCCGTCGAGCCGGATGGTCCTGCTGAAGGGGTTCGACGCCGACGGCTTCGTCTTCTTCACCAACCAGGCCTCGCGCAAGGGCGAGGAGCTCGCGGCCAACCCGCGGTGCGCGCTGCTGTTCCCGTGGCACCCGCTCGAGCGGCAGGTCCGCATCGACGGCGTGGCCGAGGTGCTCGACGAGGCCCGCGTGGAGGCGTACTTCCGCTCCCGCCCGCGCCGCGCGCGGCTCGGTGCCTGGGCCTCTCACCAGTCGCGACCGGTCGCCTCGCGCGCGGAGCTCGCAGCGGCGTACGCCGAGGTGCAGGAGCGGTTCGGTGACGAGGACTCCGGCCGCGAGGTGCCGGTCCCACCCGAGTGGGGCGGCTACCGGGTCGTGCCCGACGCGGTGGAGTTCTGGCAGGGGCGACCGGGCCGGATGCACGACCGGTTGGTCTACCGCCGCGACGGCGACGGCTGGCCGGTGGAGCGTCTCGCTCCCTAGTCCGCCTGCTGGCCGGCCACGATGACCTCCGCCAGCTCGCGCATGGGGGTGTTCGCCCGGGAGCTGGCTTCCCTGAGCAGGCGGAGCGCCTCGTCCTGCTCGACGCCGCGGCTCGCCATGAGCACGCCCACAGCGGCCCCGATGGTGCGCGAGGTGGCGAGCGCCCTCTCGAGCTGGGCGACGTGCTCGCGGCTCACGAAGCCGTCGGCCTGCAGCTCGGCGATGAGCTGGCGGTCGAGGGCCACGTGCTCCTGCAGCTCGTCGATGTCGGCACGGTTCACCGAGATCCGCGCGTTGGTCTCGTCGGCGCGGTCGACGAGCGCGTCGATGTCGCCGCGGCTCTTGGCGACGAGGGCGACGAGCTCGTCGATCTGCTGCTGAAGGTCCGTCCCTCCCGGCTGCTCCATGCCCCAATTATGGGAAGGAGCCGCCAGAGCCGCCAGTTGGTGTGGGCTGCCGCGCATCGCCGAGCAGCTTGTGAGTGAGTGCTCACTCATTTACGCTGGCCGGGTGCCTCCTCGCGCCAAGCCGCTCTCGCCCGACGACCGCCGCGCCGCCCTGGTCGACGCGACCGTCCCGCTGCTCCTCGAGCACGGTCGGTCCGTGACGACCCGGCAGATCGCCGACGCCGCCGGCATCGCCGAGGGCACGATCTTCCGGGTCTTCGACGCCAAGGACGACCTGGTCGCGGCGGCGCTCGAGCACGCGCTCGACCTCGACCCGTTCATCGCCCGGCTCCAGCAGGTCGAGCCCGACCAGGAGCTCGCGCCGATGCTGCTGGAGGTCGTCGAGCTCTTCCAGGAGCGCTTCGCCCGCGTGTTCCAGCTGATGACCCGGATGGGCATGGTCGGGCCCCCCAAGGCGCACCGCCACATGGAGGCCGAGCGCGAGCGGGTCGCCGCGATCCTGGTGGGGCTCGCCGAGCGGCACCGCGACTCCCTGCGGGTGCCGCCGGGCCAGCTGATGCACATGGTCCGGCTGCTGACCTTCTCCGGCACCCACCCCCATATCTCCGACGGCAACCCGCTCAGCGCGGAGGAGATCGTCGACACCGTCCTCCACGGCGTGCTGAAGCGGGAGGACTCCTGATGCTGCTGCGACTCGTCCGCACCTACCTCGCGCCGTACGCCGCCCCGCTCGCCGCCGTGGTGGCGCTGCAGTTCGTCGGCACGATGGCCGCGCTCTACCTGCCCAGCCTCAACGCCGACATCATCGACCGGGGCGTGGTGACCGGCGACACCGGCTACATCGTGCGCCACGGCGGGCTCATGCTCGTCGTCTCGCTCGTGCAGATCGTGTGCTCCGTGGCCGCGGTGTGGTTCTCGGCCCGCAACGCGATGGGCTTCGGCCGCGACCTGAGGGCCGCGATCTTCCACCGCGTCGGCTCCTTCTCGGCCCGCGAGGTCCAGCACTTCGGCGCGCCGTCACTCATCACGCGCGAGACCAACGACGTCCAGCAGGTGCAGATGCTGGTCCTGATGGGCGGCACGCTGATGGTGGCCGCGCCCATCATGATGGTCGGCGGCATCATCATGGCCGCCCGCGAGGACGTCGGCCTGTCCTGGCTGGTCCTCGCGGTCGTGCCGGTCCTCGGGGCCGCGATCGGGCTGATCGTGCGCCAGATGGTGCCGAGCTTCCGCCTGATGCAGGAGCGCATCGACGAGGTCAACCGCCTGCTCCGCGAGCAGATCACCGGCGTCCGCGTCGTCCGGGCGTTCGTCCGCGAGGAGCACGAGACCGCGCGGTTCGCCGACGCCAACCAGCAGCTGACCGACGTCGCGATCCGCGCCGGGCGCTGGCAGTCCGCGATGTTCCCGACGGTGATGGTCGTGGCCAACGTCGCGACCGTCGGCGTGCTGTGGTTCGGCGGCCACCGCGTCGAGGACGGCCACATGGAGGTCGGCGCGCTGACCGCCTACATCTCCTACCTGATGCAGATCGTGATGTCGGTGATGATGGCGATGTTCATGCTGATGATGGTTCCGCGCGCCTCGGTGTGCGCCGACCGCATCACCGAGGTCCTCGACACCGAGTCGTCCGTGGTCCCGCCCGCCGATCCGGTCACCGTGCTGCCCGAGCGGCTCACGCTCGAGCTCGACCACGTCACCTTCGCCTACCCCGGCGCCGACGCGCCGGTGCTCCGCGAGGTCGTCCTGTCGGCCGCCCCGGGCGAGACCGTGGCGATCGTCGGCTCCACCGGCGCCGGGAAGTCCACCCTCGTCAACCTCGTGCCCCGGCTCTTCGACGCGACCGGGGGAGCGGTGCGGGTCGGTGGTGTCGACGTGCGCGACCTCGACCCGGAGACGTTGTGGTCCCGCATCGGGCTGGTGCCGCAGAAGGCCTTCCTGTTCCGCGGCACCGTCGCCGACAACCTGCGCTACGGCAAGCCCGACGCCACCGAGGACGAGATGTGGCAGGCGCTGGAGATCGCGCAGGCGCGCGACTTCGTCGAGGCCATGCCCGACGGGTTGCAGGCCGAGATCTCCCAGGGCGGGTCGAGCCTCAGCGGTGGCCAGCGACAGCGCATGGCGATCGCGCGGGCGGTCGTCAGGCGGCCCGACATCTACCTCTTCGACGACTCCTTCTCCGCGCTCGACCTGACCACCGACGCCCGCCTGCGGGCCGCGCTCCGGCCGGTGACCCGCGAGGCGACGGTCGTGATCGTCGCCCAGCGCGTGGCGACCATCCGGCACGCCGACCGCATCGTGGTGATGGAGGACGGAGCCGTCGTCGGGACGGGCACCCACGACGAGCTGCTCGAGACCTGCGCCACCTACCGCGAGATCGTCCAGTCCCAGCTGACCGCCGAGGAGGTGGCGTAGGCATGAGCACCGAAGCACCTGCCAAGGACGGTCAGCTGAAGGAGACCGAGCGGATCCAGTCGGGCCCCGGCCCGGGTCGCGGCCCGATGGGCGGCGGGATGATCGGCCAGAAGGCCGACACCTTCTGGCCGTCCCTCAAGCGGCTCCTCGCGCGACTGCGCCCCGAGCGCACCAAGGCGTACGCCGTCGTGGTGCTGACCGCGCTCAGCGTCGTGGCGATGGCGATCGGCCCCAAGATCCTCGGCCGGGCGACCGACCTGGTCTTCGCCGGCGTCCTCGGCCGCGACGTGTTCCGCAGCGGCGCCACGCAGGAGCAGGCGATCGACTCCCTGCGCGCCCGCGGCGAGGACAACCAGGCCGACATGCTCGCGTCGATGCGGCTGACCGACGGGGTCGACTTCTCCGCCGTGGCCGACGTGCTGCTGCTCGTGCTCGCGGTCTACGTCGCCGGCTCGCTGCTGGCCTGGCTCGCCGGCTACCTCCTCAACGACGTCGTCCAGGGCACCGTCCTGCGGATGCGCGCCGAGGTCGAGGACAAGGTGCACCGGCTGCCGCTGGGCTACTTCGACAAGCAGCCGCGCGGAGAGCTGCTCAGCCGCGTCACCAACGACATCGACAACGTCAGCCAGACCCTGCAGCAGACGATGAGCCAGCTGCTCAACTCCCTGCTCACCGTCGTGGCCGTGCTCGTGATGATGTTCTACATCTCCCCGCTGCTGGCGCTGGTCGCCCTCGTCTCGGTGCCGATCTCGATGGTCGTCACGGGTGCGGTGATGAAGCGGTCGCAGGGCCTGTTCGTCCAGCAGTGGCGGCGCACCGGCACCCTCAACGCGCACATCGAGGAGACCTTCTCCGGCCACGCGATCGTCAAGGTCTTCGGTCGGCAGGCCGAGGCGGAGCGGGTGTTCGCCGAGCAGAACGACGAGCTCTACCGGGCGTCGTACGGTGCCCAGTTCGTCAGCGGGCTGATCATGCCGATCATGATGTTCGTCGGGAACCTCAACTACGTCGTGATCGCCGT
>JAYSEC010000236.1:0-5591 GCA_041914085.1 Nocardioides sp. | reverse complement strand
CCTGCGGCACGTCGACGGGGGAGACGTCGAAGTGGATCCGGTTCTTGGCCACCTTGTCCTCCGGGACCTGCGCGAAGAACATCGTCGGCACGACCGGGCCCGACCGGACCGCCTCCAGCAGCGCCGCGTCGTCAGGCGGCGACGAGGCGATCTCGACCAGTCCCGGCTCCTGGTGGACGACGACCCAGCCCAGGACGGCGCACCAGAAGGCGGACAGGCGCTCGGGGTCGTGGCAGTCGACGGAGATCTCGGTCAGCTGGGAGGCCATGCGAGCGATCCAAGCACGTCGGTCCACTGGACGCGGCCCGTCGCGGTCGACGCCGCGCTACGACGAGCCGGTGGCCCTCGTCGTGTCGGCGACCGCCGTGCCGATGGCACCGTGGCGGACGAGGAAGGCGCGCTCGTCGAGCTTCTTGCGGCGCATCCACGTCGTCACCTCGGTGTTGCACTTGCTGGCGTTGCACGACCGACAGGCGGGGACGACGTTGTCCAGCGTGTAGCGACCGCCCCGCGAGATGGGCAGCAGGCAGTCCTTCTCCCACGGCCCGGTCGCAGAGCCGCAGTAGGCGCAGCCGCCCCAGGCCTCTTGGAGGGCGGTCCACTGGGCGGGGGTGAGGTCGTGCTCGACCGCGGCCATCCGTCGCCGCCGACGACGTGCGTACGTCGCCGCGCGGGTGCGTGCTGCCATGGACGGAGCGTAGACCGGGGCTGCGGTCCGCGGGTCGCTACCGCGCGGCGTGCTCCCGGGCGATCGCCGCGCCGAGCCGGGCGTTGTGCTCGACGAGGGCGATGTTGGCCGTCAACGACTCCCCGTCGGTGATCTCGACGATGCGTCCCAGGAGGTACGGCGTCGCGTCCTTGCCGCTGATGCCGAGCCGGTCCATGTCGGCCAGGGCCTGCTCGATGATCGCGCCGATCTCGTCGGCCGGGATCTCCGCGGCCTCCGGGATCGGGTTGGCGACGACGACGCCTCCCTCGAGCCCGAGGTCCCACTTGGCCCGCATCAGCGACGCGACCTCAGCGGGAGTGTCGACGCGCATCGGGGCCGCGAATCCGGACGAACGGGAGAAGAACGACGGGAACTCGTCGGTGCCGTAGCCCAGCACGGGCACGCCCAGCGTCTCCAGCTTCTCCAGGGTCAGCCCGATGTCGAGGATGCTCTTCACGCCGGCGCAGACCACGGCCACGGACGTGGTCGACAGCTCGGTGAGGTCCGCCGAGACGTCGTACGACGTCTCCGCGCCGCGGTGCACCCCGCCGAGCCCGCCGGTGACGAACACGCGGATCCCGGCGAGGGCGGCCAGCCGCATCGTCGAGGCGACGGTCGTCGCGCCGTGCAGCCCGCGGGAGACGACGTACGGGAGGTCGCGGATGGAGACCTTGACGACCGAGTCGTCGGAGGCGAGCAGCTCGAGGTCGTCGGGGGAGAGACCGATGGTCGGCCTCCCGTGCAGCACGGCGATGGTGGCGGGCACGGCGCCGCCGTCGCGGACGATGCCCTCGACGGTGCGGGCCATCTCGACGTTCTGCGGGTAGGGCATCCCGTGGCTGATGATCGTGCTCTCGAGCGCCACGACGGGCTCGCCGGCCGCGAGCGCGTCACGCACCTCGTCGGTGATGGTCAGCATCAGGTGTCCTCCCTCAGGACGTCGGCGAGATCGGGCCGGACGGTGTGGCCGCTCTCGATGGTGGCGGCTGCGGCGCGGTGGCCCTCGCGGGCGGCCTCGACCGGGTCGACGCCGCGCAGCCACGCGGCGACCCAGGCGGCCAGCATCGCGTCGCCGGCCCCCGTGACGTCGACGACGGTGGCCGGGACGGCTGGCAGGTGCACCGGGTCCTGGCCGCGGGAGCAGACCCAGGACCCGTCGGCGCCGCAGCGCAGCCAGACGTGCTCGACACCGCGGGCGTGGAGGTCGGCCACGGAGTCGCGCCACTCGTCGGCGGGCCGCCCGGAGAGCGCGGCGAGCTCGTCGGTGTTGGGCGTGACGAGGAGGAGGTCGCGCACGAGCTCGGCGGAGCGCGCCGCCTTGGCGACCGAGACCGGTTCGAACGCGACCGGCACGCTCGCCGTGGCCGCGGCCGCGAAGGCCCGCGCGACCTGGGCGGCGGCGAGGTTGCCGTCGACCACCACCAGCGCGGCGTCGGCGAGGTGGAGGGTCTCCAGCTCGAGGGCGTCGACGGTGGCCATGTCGGAGACCGCGGCCACCAGCTCGCCGCGGTCGTCGAGGACGGCGGTGTAGGTGCCGGTGGCGCCGGGCACGCGTCGTACGGACGAGACGTCGGCGCCGCAGCCGGCGGTCACCCGCAGCACCTCGTCGCCGAAGGCGTCCTCACCCACCGCCGACACGAGCCGGACGGGCGCGCCGAGCAGGCCGAGGCAGGCGGCGATGTTGCGCCCGACCCCGCCGGGCGAGATGCGGGTGTGGCCGGGGTTGCTGGTCGCGGGCACCAGCGGCGCGGACGTGCGTGCGACGACGTCCATGTTCGTCCCGCCGACGACCACCACCCACTGGTTCACGCGCAGATCCTGACAGACGCTCAGATCTCGTCGTCGACGTACGACGGTCGCGCCACTCGCAGCCCAGCGAGGGTCAGCGGCACCGACGTGAGGGCGAGCAGCACGATGACCAGCGACCAGCCGTCCGTCGCGTCGTGGACGAGCCCGACGACGAAGGGTCCGACGGCCGCGAGCGCGTAGCCGATGGGCTGCACGAAGCCGGACAGCTGCGCGGTCACCGACGGGTGCCGGGTGCGGGCCGTGATGAGGGCGATCGCGGTCGGGAAGGCGAGGCCGGACAGGCCGAGGAGCAGCGCCCACAACCAGGGCACGGTGGCAGGCGCGAGCAGCAGGCCGACGTAGCCGAGGGCGAGGGAGACGCCGAAGGCCACCATCCATGCGTGCAGGCCCTGGCTGCGGGCGATGACGGTGGGCATGGCCAGTGCGCCGAGGATGCCGACGCCCGAGAGCAGCGCCTGGAGGGCGCCGGCGGTCGAGGCGGACAGCCCGGCGTCGCGGTAGATCTGCGGCACCCACCCGAACTGGACGTAGGCGTGCATCGACTGGATGCCGAAGAGCACGGTGAGCGCGACGGCGGTCGGCGAGTGCATCATCCGTCCGCTGGGCGGGGCGTCGCCGCTCACGGAGTGCTCGGCCGGCGAGCGCCGCTCGTGCAGCGCGAGCCACGCCCAGAGCGGGAGGGCGAGGAGGAGCAGCGCGCCCCACATGCCCAGCCCGGTGCGCCAGGATCCCGTGGACCCGGTCACCGGCGCGGTCGCGAGCGCGCCGATGGTGCCGCCGACCACCAGGCCGGTCCCGTAGACCGTCATCAGCACGACCGCGTGCCCGTGGGCCTTGACCCAGGCCGGCACGAGCACGTTGCCGACCGCCATGCCGGCCAGCGCCACGACGGACAGCAGCAGGAACAGCGGCACGCTCCCGGTGGTCACCCGCAGCAGCAGCCCCGCCGCGGCGGCCAGCAGGCCGAGCGCGATCCCCGTCGTCATCCCGACCTTGCGCGCGAGGCCGACGGCCAGCGCACCCACGAGGCCGAAGCAGAGACCGGGCAGGCCGGTCATCGCGCCGGCGATGCCGGCACTCATGCCCAGGCCGTCGCGCACCTCCTCCAGCACCGGGCCGGGCGACGAGGCGCCCGGGCGCAGGTTCACCGAGACGAGGACGACCGCGGCGAGCAGGATGCCGAACGGGAGTGCGGAGGAGCGGGGGCGGTCATCGTCGGCGGCGGACACGTGCAACGACTCTAGGCAGCACGAGCAGCAGCCCGAGCACGAGGGTCGCGACCACGACGAAGGGCGTGGCGGTGCCTTGGCCGCTCGCCTGCCGCAGCACCATGCCGCCGACGAGCGCGCCGAGCCAGATCACCACCCCGGAGCCGACGGCCGCGGTCGGGCGACGCGTCGCTGCGAGCGCCGCCCAGGCGAGCAGGGTGCCGGCGAGGAACGGCCACGCCGTGGTCCACCAGCCGCCGGCCGTGAGCGTCTCGTCGTGGGAGAGGCGCCCCACCACGGCGAAGAGGCCGACGAGCAGGAGGTCGACGGCGAGCCACATGGCCCCGAGCCTAGGCGGACTACCCTCGGCACCATGACCTCCGTCGTCGTCCGGTCCGTGCCTCCGGCCGTCCGGTCGAGCGTGCACTGGGGAGTGGCCCACGGCCTGCCCACGCTGGTCCTCCGGCGGGCCGCCGAGCGCGGGGACCTGCAGGCGCGGCTGATCCAGGTCGGCGCCCGCGGCACCGACGACGTCTTCGACCTCGTCGAGGAGATCCGGTCGCGCGGCCCGCTCTACCGCTCGCGCATCGGGTACGTCGCCACCAGCCACGCCGCCGTACGACAGCTGCTCACCAGCGACGACTTCCGCTCCGGCTTCCCGACCAACGAGGGGCCGCTCGGCAAGGTGGCGCGGTGGGCCGCGCCCCGGACCCTGCACCCGGTGGAGCCGCCGTCGCTGCTGGTCACCGAGCCGCCCGACCACACCCGCTACCGCAGGCTCGTCACCCGCGTCTTCACGATGCGGGCCGTGGAGCGGCTGCGCCACCGCACCGAGGAGATCGCCGCGGAGCTGCTCGACGCCCTCGAGCCGCGCGCGGCCGGGCCGGTCGACCTGGTGGAGTCCTACTGCTCGCTGCTCCCGGTGACCGTGATCGCCGAGATCCTGGGCGTGCCGGAGGAGGAGCGGGCACGGGTCCTGGACTTCGGCTCCGCCGCCGCGCCCAGTCTCGACCTGGGGCTCGGCTACCGCCGCTACCTCGCGGTGTCGCGGGCGCTGACGCAGTTCGACGCCTGGCTGAGCCGCCACCTCGACGACCTCCGGCGCAAGCCCGGTGACAACCTGCTGAGCGAGCTCGTCGCCGCGCGCGACGAGGGGGAGGGGCTCGACGAGTCGGAGCTCAAGGCGACGGCGGGCCTGGTGCTCGCGGCCGGGTTCGAGACCACGGTCAACCTGCTCGGCAACGGCATCGCGCTGCTCCACGACCACCCCGACGAGCGGGCCCGCGTCGAGGCCGACCCGTCGCTGTGGCCCAACGTGGTCGAGGAGGTCCTGCGCCTCGACCCGCCCGTGCTCCTGACCGGGCGGATGGCGGTCCGGGACACCGAGCTGGCCGGTGAGCCGATCCGGGCCGGGTCGATGGTCACCGCGATCCTCGGTGGCGCGAACCGCGATCCCGACGTCTTCGCGGACCCGGTGCGCTTCGACGTCGCCCGCGCCAACGCCCGCGACCACATCGCGTTCTCGGCCGGACGCCACCACTGCCTCGGCGCCCAGCTGGCGCGGATGGAGGGCGACGTCGGTCTGCGGGCCGTCTGGGAGCGGTTCCCCGGGCTGCGGCTCGAGCCGGGGGCCCGGCGGCGGGAGACCCGCATCCTGCGCGGTTTCGAGACGCTCCCCGCCGTCCTCCGCCCCTGAGCGGCCCGGAGGCGGTAGGTTCCCCCGGTGCCGAACCGGGGAGCAGCGCGCCTGCTCGTGCTGCTGCTCACGACCGTCCTGCTCGCCCTCGGCGGTCGCGCCGCCGCGGACGACGCCGTCCCGCAGCCGGTGCTCAACGCCGACTTCCCCGACCCGGCCGTCGTCGCCG
>JAYSEC010000235.1:2771-5612 GCA_041914085.1 Nocardioides sp. | reverse complement strand
AGACGCGGCCGGGGTGCTGGGCGAGGTACTTCAGGAGCTCGAACTCCTTGTAGGTCAGGTCGAGCGGACGTCCGCCGATGCGCGCGGTGTAGGTCGCGTCGTCGACGACGACCTCGCCGCGATGGATCACGTGGGCCGCCGGGTCGTCGGGCGAGGCGGCGCTGGCGCGGCCGATGGCCAGCCGGATCCGGGCGTCGAGCTCGGCGGGCCCGCAGGTGTGGAGCACGACGTCGTCCATGCCCCAGTCGTGCGCGACGACGGCCAGGCCGCCCTCGGTGACCACGAGCAGGACCGGCGCGTCGGCCCCGGTCGTGCGGATGAGGCGGCACAGGTCGCGGGCGGCGGCGAGGTCCTGGCGGCCGTCGACCAGCACGAGGTCGCTCTCCGGGGCGTCGAGCAGCGCGCTGCCCTGCGCAGGCAGGATCTTCACCGTGTGGGAGAGGAGCGCGAGCCCGGGAAGCACCTCGGCGGAGGGCTGCAGCGCACCCGTGAGCAGCAGCAGGGCGCTCATGCGGGCCCTCCTCTCAGCCGGGGATGAGGAAGGATATCCCGCATGAGTACGTCATCCGGGCGTGATCTCGCTGCTGAGACGGTCACCGTGCGCTACTGGGCCGGCGCACGCGCGGCGGCCGGCACGGGCGAGGACACCTTCGAGGTGGGGAGCGCCGTGACGCTCTCCGACGTCGTCGCCCTCGTCCTCGAACGCCACCCCGACGACCGGATGGCGCGCACCGTCGCGGTGTGCTCGGTGCTCCTCGGCGACCAGCCCGTGCGCTCGCAGGACCCGGCCTCGGTCCTCGTCCCGCCGGGCAGCGTCGTCGAGCTCCTGCCCCCCTTCGCCGGCGGCTGACCCCGACCGCTGGGGCGACCTGCGGCAACCTGGGGCAATGGGTTCCGGACCCGGGTGTTTGAAACCTGGCGGAGTGGGTCAGGATGTCGACGTTCGGAGTCCCATGGCTCCGCGACGGGGGACGTGCCGGTGCGGCGACGCTGTGTCGTCGGCTGGCCGCGCGGCTCCGTGCAGTGATGACGAATATCTAGGGGGAACCAGATGCAAGCTGGGTCTGTGGGGGCGCGTGCGCGCCTCACTTCGGTCGTGGCAGCGGGAGCGCTCGCCGCGGCAGCGCTGGGAGCGGTGTCCGCCGCTCCGGCCAACGCCGCCGTCATGGTCAGCGGCAGCACGATCGACGCCGCCGGCAACTACGTCGAGGGCTCGATGTCGGTCTACAGCACCACCGGTGCCTACGTCGGCAACTACGTCGTCGACAGCGGCACCTTCGACATCCCGCTCGAGAACGGCAGCTACAAGCTGCGGTTCTTCCCGACGCCGGACTACACGCCCGAGTGGTACCGCGACAAGGCCGACGAGGCGACGGCCGACGTCGTCACCGTCGCCGGTGCCGCGCAGACCCTCTCGCCCTGGACGATCGAGCGCGCGCCCAGCGTGACCGGCATCGTCCGCACCGCCGACGGCCGTGCCGTGCGCGGCGCGTCCGTCCGGGCGTACGACACCACCACCGGCAACCCGGTCGGCAGCGACTCCGCCGACCGCAACGGCGCCTTCCGCGTCGGTACGACGGCGCCGTCGGTGAAGCTGGTCTTCAGCGGCTACGACCCCGACAGCGGCGACGAGCTCGCCACCGAGTGGTACAACGACAAGGCCTCCCAGGACGCGGCCGACCCGGTCGGTCCCACGGCTGCCGGCGCCGACGTCGGCGTCGTCACCCTGGCCCCGGGCGGCTCGATCTCCGGTCGCGTCACCAACGACTACGCCCAGCCGCTCGCCCGCGTCCAGGCGTGCAGCAACGACGGCTGCGACTACACCGACGCCAACGGCGTCTACACGATCGAGGGCGTCGCCACCGGCACCCACGAGGTCGCGTTCTACGACGAGATCGGTGAGTACTACGGCGAGTACTGGAACAACGTCGCCTTCGACTCCCCGGCCGACCCGAACGTCGTCACCGTCGCGCCCGGCCAGGCCGTCACCGGCATCGACGCGGTCCTGACGCTCAAGCCCGCCGCGGCCCCGAACGGCGTCGACGTCAGCGGCACGGTCCGCGACGAGCTCGGCAACCTCGGCATCGGCTACGAGATCGACGTCCTGGACACCCCGGCCGACCCCAAGGACGCCAAGGTGGTCGCCTCGACCTACAGCAACCGCGCCGGCCAGTACCACTTCGCCCAGCTCGACCGGATCGCCGGCGAGACGGAGTTCAAGCTCGTGGTCCGCAGCGACCAGGAGCCGCGCGAGGAGGGCGACTTCCTGCGTCGTACGACGTGGTCGGGCAACAAGCTCGGCTACGACACGGCCCTCCCCATCACCTCGGCCCCGCGCACCCTCGACTTCACCCTGCCGGTCTCCGGTGGCGTGAGCGGTGCGATCACCAGCGAGGCCGGCGGCGTGCCGGAGGACCCCTGGGCCTCCTTCCGCGACGCCGAGAACAACTTCGGCGGGCAGGCCTACGAGTTCAAGCTCGACGGCACCTACGACGTTCGCACCCTGTGGGCGGGCGAGTACACCGTGCAGTTCGGGGCCGACGACCACGTCACCGAGTGGTGGAAGGACGCCCTCCCCGAGGACGCCACCACGATCACCGTGAAGCCCGGTCAGCTCACCACCGGCATCTCCGCCGCCCTCACCAAGGACGTGAAGGCGATCGAGCGCCCCGAGGTCGCGGGCGACGCGTGGGTCGGCAAGACCATCCGGATCGACAAGGGTCGCTGGAACACCGAGGCCCAGTCCGTGTTCACCTACGAGTGGCTCGCCGGCAGCACCGTCGTCGGCACCGGCTCCTCGCTGAAGATCACCAAGTCGATGCTCGGCAAGAAGGTCACCGG
>JAYSEC010000235.1:0-2671 GCA_041914085.1 Nocardioides sp. | reverse complement strand
CGCGACGGGCCCCGCGGAGCTGCTGCTCCGCGGGGCCCGTTGCTGTGTCGTTCGACCGTGCGTGACGGTGCTGGGTGAAGGTCAGGCCTCGATCGCGGCGTGGTCCTCGGAGCTGGTGCGCACCTCGATCTTGCGCGGCTTGGCCTTCTCGGCCACGGGGACGACCAGCCGGAGCACGCCGTCGCGGTACGCCGCCTCGATGCGGTCGAGGTCGAGGTTGTCGCCCAGCACCAGCTGGCGGCTGAACGCGCCCCGCGGACGCTCGGAGGCCAGCATCTGCCAGTCGCCGTTGCTGGCCACGCGCTCGGCGCGGATGGTCAGCACGTTGCGCTCGACGTCGAGGTCGACCGACTCGGGGTTGACGCCGGGGAGGTCGAACTCGAGGACGAAGCGGTCGCCCTCGCGCCACGCGTCCATCGGCATGGCGACGGGACGGTTGGTGGTGCCCATGAGCTGCTGGGTGAGCCGGTCGAACTCACGGAACGGGTCTGCGCTGCGGATGAGCATCGTGTCTTCCTCCTGGTTCTCGGATCGGGGTGAGGCCCTGCGTGAGTGCCTCTGCGATGTGTAACAACGGTTATAGGTTTCTTATATTCCACGAGTCAGGCAGAATCAAGTCCCGGACGCATGACGGTGAGCACTCGACCGAGGAGGTGGCATGGCACGGCGCGAGGCAGGGGTGTTCGCGATCTCGGTCGCGGCGGAGATGACCTCCCTGCAGATCCAGAACCTCCGCGTCTACGAGCGCCGCGGCCTCGTCGACCCGGACCGGACCGCGGGCGGCACCCGTCTCTACAGCGAGGACGACATCGACCGGTTGCACCGCATCCGCGAGCTCCTCGCGGCCGGGCTCAACCTCGCCGGGATCGCGGCGGTGCTCGAGCTCGAGGACGAGGTGGCCCGCCTGCAGGGCGAGGTCGCGCGGCTCGAGGCGCAGAGCGGGAACATCGAGGCGGCGTCCGCGCGTTGAGCGCGACGTGACCCCCGGAGCCTGGATCGCCGTCGCCGCCGTCGTGCTCGCCCTCGGCGTCGGCCTGTGGCGCCTCGGCACTGACGGGCGCTTCCGTGGCACCCACGTCGTGCGCCGCCCGCACGAGGAGGCCGTCCCCGCTCCGACGGATCCGGTGGTCGAGGAGACCGCGACACCCGGTGCCGACCTCGTCGGCAGCGTCGGCGGGACGCTGGGGGAGCGGGCCACGCTGCTCCAGTTCTCCAGTGCCTTCTGCGCGCCGTGCCGCGCCACGCGACGCGTGCTCGGCGAGGTCGCCGACCTGGTCGACGGCGTGACCCACGTCGAGGTCGACGCCGAGCAGCACCTCGACGCCACGCGCGCGTTCGGCATCCTCCGCACCCCGACCACCGTCGTCCTCGACGCCACCGGCCGCGAGGTCACCCGGGCGACGGGCGCGCCGAACCGCGCCCAGGTGCTGAGCGCGCTCGGCTCGATCTGATCTCACGATATGGATGCATGGACCACATCATGAGACACGACCGACGGTGGCCTGCCATACGGCCTACTGTCGTCCGCATGTCCTCGACCATGCTCACCCGACGCCGCGCAGTGGACCACTGCCGCGTGCGCTCGGCGCTGTGTCGAATGTCCTGACGGGTCCGCCAGTCCTGACCCCCTAGGTCCTCCTGCTGCAGGACCGTCCCTGGTGGATCCGTGCGCTGCGCACGCCTTTCCAGCGCGCCCGGAGCGAGCCGGGCCACGACCATCCCCAGGAGCGACATGTCCACCACGCACACCAGCCTTCCCGGCAGCGGTGCCACGGCACGTACGACGCCGGCGCCCCGCCCGCCCGACGGCGCCATCGACCCGCGGGGCCCTCAGCTCGCCGCGGCCCTGACTGCCGTCGTGCTCGTCGCCGTGCTGCTGCTGCCCGAGCCCTGGAGCATCGCCCTGCTCGCCGCACAGACGGTCCTCTTCGCCGTCGGCGCCGTGCGGGGCGTGCAGGCCACACCGCACGCCTGGCTGTTCCGCACGCTCGTCCGGCCCCGCCTGGCGGCGCCGTCCGAGTGGGAGGCCCCCGAGCCGCCGCGGTTCGCCCAGGCCGTGGGCCTCGTGTTCGCCGTCGTCGGGCTCGTCGCCCTGCTGGCGGGCGCGACGCTGGTCGGTCAGGTCGCGGTCGGCCTGGCGCTGGTCGCCGCCCTGCTCAACGCCGTCTTCGCCTTCTGCCTCGGCTGCGAGCTCTACCTGCTCGCCCGCCGCCTCACCGCACGACAGATCGCCGCTGGTTGAGGTGCGAGCGCAGCGACCGCCCCCGCTGGTTGAGGTGCGAGCGAAGCGAGCCTCGAAACCAGTCCCTGACACCGAAGATCCACCACCACCAAGGAGCACAACCACCATGAGCCGCGAGAACTCGCTCGTCACCGCCCAGTGGGTCGAGGACAACCTCGACACCGACGGCGTCGTCCTCATCGAGGTCGACGAGGACACCACCGCCTACGACAAGGGCCACATCCGGGGAGCCATCAAGCTCGACTGGACCACCGACCTCCAGGACCAGGTCCGCCGCGACTTCGTCAACAAGGAGCAGTTCGAGGCGCTGCTGTCCGAGCGCGGGGTGTCCAACGACGACACCGTGGTGCTCTACGGCGGCAACAACAACTGGTTCGCCGCCTACGCCTACTGGTACTTCAAGCTCTACGGCCACCAGGACGTCAAGCT
>JAYSEC010000234.1:0-5612 GCA_041914085.1 Nocardioides sp. | reverse complement strand
CGACGAAGCCTTCCTGGGTGCCGCGGGTCAGGAGCGGGGCGAGCGCGGACGCCGGGGCGGAGGTGACGAGCAGGCCGCCGGCGTCGCCGTCGCGGGCCACCTCGTGCAGCCGCTCGGCGGCGATCCCTGCGAGGTCGTGGACACCGAGGCGGACGAGGCGGTCGGCCTGGTCGAGGAGGGAGGGAAGGGGCACAGGAGGTCAACGCACGCCCGGACGGCAAGGTTCCGGCGAGACGGTCCACCCCCGACGGCCTGCTCCCGGAGCGCCCTCGCGGACCCCTAGGCTGTCCGCCATGACGGACTCCCTCATCAGCAGCGCGTACACCCAGGCCCTCGAGGTCATCGGGCGGGTCGAGCCCCGCATCGCGGAGGCCACCCGCCAGGAGCTCACCGACCAGCGTGGCTCCCTCAAGCTGATCGCCTCGGAGAACTACGCCTCGCCGGCCGTCCTGCTCACGATGGGCACCTGGTTCAGCGACAAGTACGCCGAGGGCACCGTCGGCCACCGGTTCTACGCCGGCTGCCAGAACGTCGACACCGTGGAGTCCCTGGCCGCCGAGCACGCGCGCGAGCTGTTCGGTGCGCCCTACGCCTACGTCCAGCCGCACTCCGGGATCGACGCCAACCTCGTCGCCTTCTGGTCCATCCTGGCCAACCGGGTCGAGACGCCCTACCTGCAGAAGATGCAGGCGAAGAACGTCAACGAGCTCACCGAGGCCGACTGGGAGACGCTCCGCCACGAGTTCGGCAACCAGCGCCTGCTGGGCATGTCGCTCGACGCCGGCGGCCACCTGACCCACGGGTTCCGACCCAACATCAGCGGCAAGATGTTCCACCAGCAGCAGTACGGCACCGACCCCGAGACCGGGCTGCTCGACTACGACGCCGTCGCGGCCAAGGCCCGCGAGTTCAAGCCGCTCGTGCTGGTCGCCGGCTACTCCGCCTACCCCCGCCGGGTGAACTTCGCGAAGATGCGCGAGATCGCCGACGAGGTCGGCGCGGTGCTGATGGTCGACATGGCCCACTTCGCCGGCCTCGTGGCCGGCAAGGTCTTCACCGGCGACGAGGACCCGGTCCCGCACGCCCACCTCACGACGACCACCACCCACAAGTCGCTGCGCGGCCCGCGCGGCGGCATGGTGCTCGCCCAGGAGGAGTTCGCCGCCGACGTCGACCGCGGCTGCCCGATGGTGCTCGGTGGCCCGCTGTCGCACGTGATGGCCGCCAAGGCGGTCGCGCTGGCCGAGGCGCGCACCTCCGAGTTCCAGGCCTACGCCCACCAGGTCGCCGACAACGCGAAGTCCCTCGCCGAGGGCTTCCTCACCCGCGGAGCCACGCTCGTCACCGGCGGCACCGACAACCACATCGTGCTGCTCGACGTGTCGTCCTTCGGGCTCACCGGTCGCCAGGCCGAGTCGGCCCTGCTCGACGCCGGCGTGGTCACCAACCGCAACTCCGTCCCGTCCGACCCCAACGGCGCCTGGTACACCTCCGGCATCCGGCTCGGCACCCCCGCGCTCACCACCCGCGGGTTCGGCCACGACGAGTTCGACAAGGTCGCCGAGCTCATCGTCGACGTGCTCGCCAACACCGAGGCCGGCACCACCAAGGCGGGCGAGCCCAGCAAGGCGTCGTACGTCCTGGGCGACGGGGTCGCCGACCGGGTGAAGTCGCAGTCGGCGGAGATGCTCGACAAGCACCCGCTCTACCCCGGCCTCGTCCTCGGCTGACCCCGGTCAGCCGGGGTCGGTCCCGGTCCAGACGTAGCCGACCTCCGGGCGGCCGGCGCCGCCGTAGCGGGGCTGGCGGGTGACGCGACCCTCGTCCGCGAGGTGCTCGAGGTAGCGGCGCGCCGTCACCCGCGACACCCCGATCTCCGCACCGGCCTCGGCGGCGGAGAGCCCCTCGGCCCGCTGGCGCAGCGCCACCACGACCGCGCGCAGCGAGTCCAGGCTCATCCCCTTGGGCAGGGTGTCGCCGGTCGGCCGGCTCCGCAGCGCGCCGAAGAGCTGGTCGACGTCGTCCTGCACCACGTCGCCGGGTGCGCTCTCCAGCCGCGCGCGGAACTCGGCGTACTGCTCGAGCTTGCTGCGGAAGGCGGCGAAGGTGAACGGCTTGAGCAGGTAGAGCACCACGCCCTGCGACACCGCCCGTCGTACGACGTCGGTGTCGCGCGCGGACGTCACCGCGATCACGTCGACGGTGCGGCCCTCGGCGCGCAGCCGCTGCAGCAGGCCCAGGCCGTGCCCGTCGGGCAGGTGCATGTCGAGCAGGACCAGGTCGACCTCCTCCCGGGCGAGCAGGCGCACGGCCTCCCCGGCGGAGCGCGCGACGCCGGCGAGCTCGAACCCCGGCACGCGGCCGACGTACGTCGCGTGCGCCTCCGCGGCGACCTCCTCGTCCTCGACGACGAGCACGCGGACTGTCATCGTCCGCCCCCGGACGAGGCGTCGACGGTGAGCGCGAAGCGAGCGCCGCCGAGCGGCGAGTCGGTGACCTCGAGCCGGCCGCCGTGGCGCGACACGACCTGGGAGACGATCGCGAGGCCGAGGCCACGGCCCTCGTCGGCCTTGCTCGACCAGCCACGGTCCAGCACGTGGGCCCGGTCCTCGGGCGCGATGCCGGGCCCGGAGTCGTCGACCTCGATGCGGAGCCGCCGGGCGTCGCCGTCGAGGCCGACGCGCACCTGCTGGGCCCGCTCGGCCCGGGTCTCGGCCACGGCGTCGAAGGCGTTGTCGACGAGGTTGCCGACCAGTGCCACGAGGTCGCGCGGGGCGACCGGCAGCTCGGCGGGCAGCCGGCCGTCGATGTCGAGGTCGATGCCCCGCTCGGCCGCCTGTGCGGTCTTGCCGAGCAGCAGCGCGGCCAGCACGGGCTCCTCGACGGCGGACACGACCTCGTCGGCGAGGCCCTGGGCGACCTGGAGCTCCTGGGTGGCGAACTCGACCGCCTGCTCCGGGCGGCCCATCTCCACCAGCGAGACGATGGTGTGGAGCCGGTTGGCCGACTCGTGGTTCTGCGCCCGCAAGGACTCGGTGAGCCCGCGCACCAGGTCCAGCTCGCCGGTGACGGCCTGCAGCTCGGTGCGGTCGCGGACCGTGACGACGGCCCCGACCTCGTCCTGGTGCCAGTAGGCGGGGGAGGTGCTGAGGACGAGCACCTGCTGGCCGAGGACGTAGGTCTGGTCGGCGACCGTCGTGCGCTGCTCGACCGCGGCGACCAGGCCGGGCGGCAGGCCGAGCTCGGCGAGCGGACGTCCCTCGACCTCGTCGGGCAGCGCGAGCAGGCGCACCGCCTCGTCGTTGACGAGCTGCACGCGCAGGTCCGAGTCGACGAGCACCAGGCCCTCGCGCACCGCGCCGAGCACGGCCCGGTAGTACTCGTACATCCGGGTGATCTCGCGCTCGCCGAGGCCGTGGGTCTGCCGGCGCAGGCGACGCGCGATCAGCCACGCCCCGGCCAGCCCCGCCAGCATCGTCGCCCCGGCAGCGAGACCGATCCCGGGCAGGTCGTCGAGCAGCTGGCGGTCGAGGCGCTCGACGGTGATGCCGACCGCGACCAGGGCGACCACCCGCTCCGCGCTGCCGCCGCTGGTCACCGGCACGACCGCCCGGACGGACGGCCCCAGCGTGCCGACGTACTCTTGCGTGAAGACCTGGCCCTCAGGTGCCCGGCCGACCTCGCCGACGAAGGTGCCGCCGATCCGGTCGGTGTCCGGGTGGGTCCAGCGGATGCGGTCGGTGCTCATGACGACCACGAAGTCGGTCCCGGTGTCGCGACGGACCTCCTCCGCGAACGGCTGGAGCGCCGTGGTGGGGTCGGCGGTCGTCACCTCCTGCCGGACGAAGGGGGAGTCGGCGACCGACTGCGCGACGGCCGTCGCCTGCTCGCGTGCTGCCTCGCGGGAGTCGCGGCGGGCGTCGAGGGCGGCGAGCGCGACCGCGGTGACGACGAGCACGACGACGACACCGACCTGCAGCAGCAGGATCTGGCGAGCCACCGGGCTCTCGCCCCGGGCGCGACGCGTCATGCCGCGCATTGTGCCCCACGGCCCGGGGCACCTGTGACGGCGAACACAACGAACAGAACGGTGACGGGGCTCACAGGCTCGATGACGCTTGCGGACGGGCCGGCGATCGCCGGTACCCGGATCCCAGGAGGACCAGATGAGCACCACGCACCCGGCGGCGCCCGAGCGGCGGCGCGACCGCACCCACTACCTCTACGTCGCGGTGATCATCGCGGTGGTCCTCGGGGCCGCAGTGGGCCTCGTCCTCCCGGACTTCGCCGTGGGGCTGAAGTGGATCGGGACCACGTTCGTGGCCCTCATCAAGATGATGATCCAGCCGGTCATCTTCTGCACGCTGGTGCTGGGCGTGGGCTCGGTGCGCAGCGCGGCCAGCGTCGGCAAGGTCGGCGGGCTGGCGCTGGCGTACTTCCTGTCGATGTCGACGGTCGCACTGGCCATCGGCATGGTGGTGGGCAACCTGCTCGACCCGGGCGAGGGGCTCAACCTCTCCGACGACGTCGCCGGCATCGGCAAGGAGCAGGCCGCCGAGGCCCACGGCTCGACCACCGAGTTCATCACCGGCATCGTGCCCGACTCGCTGCTGTCCTCCCTGACCTCCGGCGAGGTGCTGCAGACGCTGCTGGTCGCGCTGCTGGTCGGCTTCGCGCTCCAGGCGATGGGCCGGTCCGGTGAGCCGATCCTGACGGGCATCGGCCACGTCCAGCGCCTGGTGTTCCGGGTGCTCGCGATGATCATGTGGGCCGCTCCGGTCGGCGCCTTCGCCGCGATCGCCGCCGTCGTCGGCGAGACCGGCGTCGACGCGCTCAAGAGCCTCGCGACGATCATGGTCGCGTTCTACCTCACCTGCTTCGTCTTCGTCTTCGGCGTGCTCGGCGCGATCCTCAAGCTGGCGACCGGCGTCAACATCTTCAGCCTGCTGAAGTACCTCGGGCGCGAGTTCCTGCTGATCGTCTCGACCTCCTCCTCCGAGTCGGCGCTGCCGCGCCTCATCGCCAAGATGGACCACGCGGGCGTCGAGCAGACCACCGTCGGCGTCGTCGTCCCCACCGGCTACTCCTTCAACCTCGACGGCACGGCGATCTACCTGACGATGGCCTCGATCTTCATCGCGGACGCCCTCGACAAGCCGCTCTCGATCGGCGAGCAGGTCTCGCTGCTGCTGTTCATGGTCATCGCCTCCAAGGGCGCCGCAGGCGTCACCGGCGCCGGCCTGGCCACGCTCGCCGGCGGCCTGTCGTCGCACCGTCCCGAGCTGCTTGACGGCGTCGGCCTGATCGTCGGTATCGACCGCTTCATGTCCGAGGCCCGTGCGGTCACCAACTTCGCCGGCAACTCGGTCGCCACCGTCCTGATCGGGCACTGGACCGGCACCCTCGACCGCTCGCAGCTCGACCGGGTGCTCGCCGGCGAGGACGAGTTCGACGAGGCCACGATGGTCGACGACCACCCGGCCCCCGCCGTCCCCGCCTCCCGCGAGGCCGAGCCGGCCGCCACCCACTGACGCCGCACGCGCGACGCCCCGGACCGTCGTCGGTCCGGGGCGTCGCGGCGTCGTACGTCCCGGGGTGGCGGCACATCGCAT
>JAYSEC010000233.1:0-5620 GCA_041914085.1 Nocardioides sp. | reverse complement strand
GGGGAAGGGGCCGGGGAAGAAGCCGAGGGAGGAGCCGGCGGGACCGGTGGTCGGACCAGGGGCGGCATCGCCGGGGCACTGCTCCCGGTGCTACCCGGGCCTGGGAGTCCCGCACCACTCATGTCAGCTCCTTCTCGCGTCGACTGGGTTCGATTGGATCACGCCGAACGCCTCGAACTTTGTCGACACGTCGACAGTTCCGGGAACGACCTCGCGCGACTCTAGGACCGCCGGAGAGGCGCCAACAACACCACCCGGCAGTCCCACAGGCAGCCCGCGGAATCTGTGCACGCAGCCCCGCTGGCGTGCACAGGCACGTGGCGCCTGTGCACAACCCTGTGCACCGGTGGCGCGACCCCGGGGTTGCGAAAGGTACTACCTTTCAAGGAGGATGCCCGGGACCCGTGACGACGCTCACACCATCCCCCAAGGGAGCCCCTCCGCATGGACAACCTCGAACCGGCGTACAGCACGCCCGTCCTCCTGCTGATCGCCGCAGCCGCCGTGGGCCTGCTGCTGTTCCTCGTGATGAAGGTGCGCCTGCACGCCTTCATCACGCTGGTCCTCGTCAGCCTGCTCACCGCCGTCGCGGCCGGCATCCCGATCGCCGACGTGCCGACCGCCCTCCTGGCCGGCTTCGGGAGCACCCTGGGCGCGGTCGCCCTCCTGGTGGGCTTCGGGGTGATGCTCGGTCGCCTGCTCGAGGTGACCGGCGGTGCCCAGGTGCTGGCCGACAGCCTGATCAACCGGTTCGGTGAGCAGCGGGCGCCCTTCGCGCTGGGCGTGGCCGCCCTCATCTTCGGGTTCCCGATCTTCTTCGACGCAGGCCTGGTCGTCTTCCTGCCGATCATCCTCACCGTCGCCCGCCGCTTCGGCGGCTCGGTCCTCTTCTACGCCCTCCCCGCGGCCGGCGCGTTCGCCGCGATGCACGCGATCGTGCCGCCGCACCCCGGTCCGGTCGCCGCCGGCACCGCACTGGGCGCGGACATCGGCGTGGTCCTGCTCATCGGCGTCCCCGTGGCGGTCGTGTCCTGGTACGTCGGCGTCTACCTCGTCTCGCGCGTGCTGGGTCGCCGGTACGACGTCCCGGTGCCGACGCTGCTCTTCGGCGAGATGGACGGCGGCACCGACCCCGACCGCCCGGCGGCCACTCCCCCCTCCTTCGGCACGGTCCTCGGCCTGCTCCTGGTGCCGCTGGTCCTGATCTCCGCCAACACCGTGCTCACCACGCTCGTCACCAGCGGTGCGCTCGACGAGGGCCAGACCTGGGTGGAGCTCCTCCAGCTGCTCGGCAACACGCCGGTCGCCCTCCTCGTCAGCCTGCTCGTCGCCATCGGCGTGCTCGGCCGCCGGACCGGCTCCCTGTCGGACACGATGGACGTCCTCGACCGGTCACTGGGGCCGATCTGCTCGATCATCCTGATCACGGGTGCGGGCGGCATGTTCGGCGGCGTGCTGCGCACCAGCGGCATCGGTGACGCCCTGACCTCCTCGCTCTCCGACCTCGGCCTCCCCCTGCTGCTGCAGGCCTTCCTGATCGCCACGGCGCTGCGCGTGGCCCAGGGCTCCGCCACGGTCGCGCTGACCACGACCGCCGGCCTGATCGCCGGGCAGGCCGGCGGGCTCGGCAACGTCGAGCTCACCCTGCTCGTCGTCGCCATCGCGGCGGGCTCGACCGTGCTCTCCCACGTCAACGACTCGGGCTTCTGGCTCGTGAGCCGGTTCTTCGGGATGGACGAGAAGACCACGCTGAAGACGTGGACGGTCATGGAGACCACGCTCGGCGTCACCGCGTTCGCCATCGCCGCGCTGCTGTGGCCGGTGGCGGGGCTGCTGTGAGGTCAGGGGGCGTGGCCGAGGTCGGAGACGACCTCCGCACAGATCGCGGTCATCGCGAAGCGGGCCACCTCGGCCTCGCCCCCGGCGACCGCCTCCGCCACGACCTGGTGCAACCGGCGCGCCTCGCGCTTGGGCTCGGGGGGCATCAGGTCGTGGTCGGTCCGGCCGCGGAGCACCTCCTCCACCACGTCGCCGAGCCGGGCGAACATCACGTTCCCCGACGCGCGGAGCAGCAGCCGGTGGAAGGCCACGTCCTGCTCGAGGAAGGTGCGCAGGTCTCCGGCGGCCCCCGAGCCCTCCATCTCCTCGGCGATGCGCACGATCTCGGAGCGCTGCGCGTCGTCGGCGTGCAGGGCGGCGAGGGCGGCCGACGCGGGCTCGACGGCGGCGCGCAGCTCGGCGAGCTGGTGCAGGTGCGCCACCCGGTCGGCGCCGCCCAGGCGCCACCTGATCACGGCGGGGTCGAAGTCGTCCCACCGCTCGTGCGGCAGGATCCGTACGCCGGTGCGGCGCCGGCTCTCGACCAGCCCCATCGACACCAGGACCTGCACCACCTCGCGGGCCACGGTGCGGGAGACGCCGTACGCCTCTCCGAGCCACTCGAGGGTGATCACGGCGCCGACCGGCAGGTCGCCGCGGACGATGCGGGGACCCAGCTCGGCGAGCACGGTGCTGTGGGCGGTCGACACGACGAGCAGACTAGCTCTGGGCCCGGGCGCCGCAGCGGACGCGGCGGCGCACCGCGCCACCTGGTGGTCATGGGCGTCTCCGGCACCGGCAAGACCACCGTGGCCGAGGAGCTCGCCGACCGCTTCGGCTGGCGCTTCATCGAGGGCGACAGCCTCCACCCGGAGGCGAACATCGCGAAGATGTCCGCCGGGATCCCCCTCGACGACGACGACCGTCGCCCCTGGCTGGAGGTGCTCGGCCGGCTGCTGGCCTTCCACCACGCCGACGGCGTCTCGAGCGTGCTCACGTGCTCGGCGCTCAAGCGGTCCTACCGCGACGTGCTGCGCGCGGGGGTGCCGGAGGGCTCGGTCTTCTTCGTGCACCTCGCCGCGCCGTTCGAGGTGCTCCTCGAGCGGATGGAGTCGCGCGACCACTTCATGCCGCCCTCGCTGCTCCAGTCCCAGTTCGACACCCTCGAGCCGCTCGGCGCGGACGAGGCGGGCGAGGTCTTCGACGTCTCCGAGCCGGTCGCCGAGGTGGTCCGGGCCGTGATCGAGGCCGTCGAGGGCTGAGCGGCGGGCCACGCGACCCGGCCGGCTCAGAGCCGGCGCACCGCCCGCGTCGCCAGCACGAGCTCGCCGGCCTCGTCGGTGGCGTCGCAGTCCACCACCGCCTCGATCACCCAGTCGTGGTCGCCCGCAGGGTCGTGGATCGTCTGTCGTACGTCGCGGACACGGGAGGTCGTGCCCTCCTCGGCACCGACCGGCTCACCGCTGCGCTCCTCCCCCACCACCAGCAGGTCGGGGCCACGGGCGTCGGCGTCGGTCAGCACCGTGTCGTGGTCGCCGTAGTAGTCCTCGAGCGCCGCGTCCCACACCGACCGACCCACCGCGACCTCACGCGGCGGGTCGGTGCGATCGGCCGCCGCCCGCTCGAGGCGCACGAGGGTGTCGAGGTCGTCGCGCGCGAAGGCCTCCACCCGGGCCCACATCGCGTTGCGCACCATCACCCGGAACGGTCGCTCCTGCCGCGAGAGCGGTCGCGGCGGGGCCGGCGGCTCGTGGTGCGCCACGGCCGACGAGACGTGGTCGGGGTCGGAGAGCGCCTCCCACTCGTCGAGCAGCGAGGAGTCGGTCTGGCGCACGGTCTCGCCCAGCCACTCGATGACGTCCTCGACCTCCGGGGCGCGGTGCGCCTCCGGGACGGTCTGGCGCAGCGTCCGGTAGGCGTCCGTGAGGTAGCGCAGCACCAGTCCCTCGGAGCGGGCGAGCTGGTAGCGGCCGACGAAGTCGGTGAAGCCCATCCCGTGCTCCCACATCTCCCGGACGACGGACTTCGGCCCCAGCGCGTCCTCCGGGAGCCAGGGGTGGGTCTGCCGATAGGTCTCGTAGAGCGCCTCGAGGAGCTCGCGGAGCGGTTGCGGCCAGGTGATCTCCTCCAGCAGCGCCATCCGCTCGTCGTACTCGAGGCCGTCGGCCTTCATCTCGCCGATGGCCTCGCCCCGCGCCGCGTGCTGCTGGGCCATCAGGATCTGGCGCGGCGCCTCCAGGACCGCCTCCACCACGGACACCACGTCGAGCCCGTAGGTCTCTGCCTCCGGGTCGAGGACGTCGAAGGCGGCGAGCGCGAAGTGCGCCAGCGGCTGGTTGAGCGCGAAGTCGTCGGGGACGTCGACGCTGAGCACGTAGCGGCGGCCGAAGGAGTCGACCTCGTCGAGGCGGGTGACGATGCCGGTGCGCACGAGGGAGCGCGAGAGCCGCAGCGCCCGCCGGGCCAGGCGCAGCTGCTGGCGGTGCTCCTCGTGGTTGTCGGTCAGCAGCCGCCGCAGCACGGCGAACGCGTCCTCCTCGCGGGAGATCACGTTGACCAGCATCGCGTTGTCGACCTTCATCCTGCTGGCGAGGCGCTCGGGCTCCCCCGCCACCAGCTTGTCGAAGGTCTGCTCGGTCCACACGACCGTGCCCTCCGCCGGCTTCTTCAGCTGGGCCTTGGACTTCTTCTTCCCGGCCGCCACGCGTGCGGCCGCCTTCGCCTTGGCCTGCTCGTTCTCGATCACGTGCTCCGGCGCCTGTACGACGACGTAGCCGGCGGTGTCGAAGCCGGCCCGGCCGGCGCGGCCGGCGATCTGCTGGAACTCCCGCGTCCGGAGCACCCGCTGGCGGTTGCCGTCGAACTTGGCGAGCCCGGTGAACAGGACGGTGCGGATCGGCACGTTGATCCCCACCCCGAGGGTGTCGGTGCCGCAGATGACGCGCAGCAACCCCGCCTGGGCGAGCGTCTCCACCAGCCTGCGGTACTTCGGCAGCATGCCTGCGTGGTGCACCCCGACGCCGTTGCGCACCAGGCGCGACAGGGTCTTGCCGAAGCCCGAGCCGAAGCGGAAGGCCCCGATCCGCTCGGCGATCGCCTCCTTGTCGACCTTGAGTCCACCTCCGGCCGTCACCAGGCGCGAGCGCAACAGGTTGGTGGCGTGCTCGACGGCGGCCGCCTGGGTGAAGTGGACGACGTAGACCGGGTCCTGCCCCGTGCTGACCAGCTCCTCGAGGGTGTCGTCGAGCGGTTCCATCGACCAGCGGAAGCTCAGCGGGACCGGGCGCTCCGCGTCGTCGACGACCGCCGTGTCGCGCCCGGTGCGGCGCCTCAGGTCCTCGACGAGGAAGGAGACGTCGCCCAGGGTCGCCGACATCAGGAGGAACTGCGCGTCGACCAGCTCCAGCAGCGGCACCTGCCACGCCCAGCCGCGGTCGTGCTCCGCGTAGAAGTGGAACTCGTCCATCACGACGAGGCCGACGTCGGCGCCGCGGCCCTCGCGCAGCGCGATGTTGGCGAGCACCTCGGCGGTGCAGCAGATGATCGGGGCGTCCGGGTTCACCGCCGCGTCGCCCGTGAGCATCCCGACGTTGTCGGCGCCGAAGACCTCGATGAGCGCGAAGAACTTCTCGCTCACGAGCGCCTTGATCGGCGCGGTGTAGAAGCTCACCTCGTCGCGTGCGAGGGCCGCGAGGTGGGCGCCGATGGCGACCAGCGACTTCCCCGACCCGGTCGGGGTGGCGAGGACGACGTGGTTGCCGCCGAGCAGCTCGATGACCGCCTCGTCCTGGTGCGGGTAGAG
>JAYSEC010000232.1:0-5623 GCA_041914085.1 Nocardioides sp. | reverse complement strand
TGTCCGGTCCGCTCGAGCGGCTCTCCCGCCAGCCCGGCCGGATGCACGCGCCCGCCGTCCTCGCAGCGGCCGACCGGCTCTCCGAGTCGCTGCGCCGCGCGGCCGCGGAGTAGCCGCCGCGGCCTGCGGGAGGCCGTCAGAACAAGGCATCCTGCTCGAGCTCGAGGAGCTGCTGCTTGCGCGGCAACCCGCCGGCGTACCCGGTGAGGGTGCCGTTGGCGCCGATGACCCGGTGGCACGGCACCACGATGGGGATCGGGTTGCGGCCGTTGGCCAGGCCGACGGCGCGCGAGGCGGCGTTGGTCATGCCGAGGCGGCCGGCGATCTCGCCGTAGGACGCGGTCTCGCCGTAGCCGATCCTCTCCAGCTGCTGCCACACGCGGCGCTGGAAGTCGGTGCCGACGGGGGCGAGCGGCAGGTCGAACTCGGTGAGCTCGCGCGCGAAGTACGCCGTCAGCTGGCGCACCGCCTCCACCAGCACCGGCTCGTCGTCGGCGCGCGGGCCGAGCGGGCGTCCGTCAGCCGGCGGCCGGAACGGTGAGAACTCGATGGCCACGATCGAGCCGTCGCGCTCCACGATCCGCAGGTCGCCCACGGGCGAGGGCATCACGGTCCACATGTCAGTTCTCCTCGGAGTCGGCGTCGGGGTCGGCGTCGGGCAGGTCGGGCATCAGGGTGTTCCAGAGGTGCATCAGCGCATAGGAGCGCCAGGGCCGCCACCGCTCGGAGTCGGCCGAGCCTCCCATGCCGTCGAGCACGCGCCGCACGGCGAGGTCGGTGGGCAGGAAGACATCGGGGTGGCCGAGCGCGCGCATGGCGACGTAGTCGGCCGTCCACGGGCCGATGCCGGGCAGCGCGAGCAGCGCCTGTCGTACGGCGTCGCGGTCGGGGCCCCGGTCGAGGACGACCGTGCCGCCGGCGAGCGCCGCCGCCAGCCCGACCAGGGCCCGGCCCCGGGCACGGGGCATGGGCAGCGACTCGGGGTCGAGGCCGGCGAGGGTGGCGGCGTCGGGGAACAGGTGCGTCAGGCCGGGCACCGGGCTCACCACCGGCCGTCCGTGCTCGGCGACGATGCGTCCGGCGACGGTGCGCGCACCGGTGACGCTGACCTGCTGCCCGATCACGGTGCGGATCGCCGTCTCGTCACCGTCGACCTGGCCCGGGACGCGCAGCCCGGGCGTGGCCCGGACCAGCTCACCGAGGACGGCGTCGGTGCCGAGCTGGGCGTCGACCGCTCCGGGGTCGCAGTCGGCGTCGAGGAGGCGGCGCACGCGCTCGCTCGCCGCCGCGGTGTCGCGCAGGTCCTCGAGCCAGAACTCCGCCTCCACCAGCCCGGTGCCCGCGTCGGCAGGCAGGTCGGTGAGGTGGAGCCGGACGGTGCCCGCACCGTGGGGCAGGTCGAGGGTGCGGGCGTACCACCCGGGACCGGCTGCCTCGACCCCCGGCACCACGTGGAAGGCGAGGAAGTCGAGCAGCCGGCGACCGGCGAAGGGCGTGCGCACGGCCAGCCGCATGGTCACCGCGCCCGCGGAGCGGCCGCGAGCCCTCGTCCCGCTGCGGCGACGCAGCTCGGTGGGCGAGGCGGCGTAGATCTCGCGCAACGTGTCGTTGAACTGTCGCACGCTGGCGAACCCGGCTGCGAAGGCCACGTCGGTCAGCGGCAGGTCGGTGGTCTCGATGAGGACGCGGGCGCTCTGCGCACGGCGGGCGCGGGCCAGCGCCAGGGGCGCGGCGCCGAGCTCCTGGGTCAGCAGCCGGCCGAGGTGGCGCGGCGTGTAGCCGACGCGGCGCGCCAGGCCGTCGACGCCCTCGCGGTCCACCAGGCCGTCGGCGATCAGCCGCATCGCCCGCCCGGCGACGTCGGCGGCGACGTCCCACTCCGGGCTCCCGGGGGTGGCGTCGGGCAGGCAGCGCTTGCAGGCGCGGTAGCCAGCGGCATGGGCGCTGGCCGCGGTCGCGTGGAAGGTGACGTTGGCGGCCGACGGCGTGCGGGCCGGGCACGACGGCCGGCAGTAGATGCCCGTCGTGCGGACCGCGGTGTAGAACACCCCGTCGAAGCGGCGGTCCCGGCTCTGGACCGCGCGGTAGCAGGCCTCGGTGTCGAGGTGTCCGGTCGGCGTCATGGGGCAAGTCTGTCCCGCCGGGCGTCGTCGTACCAGCGGAAAACGGACACGGCAGGTGGTGGGTCCGGAGGGTGGTCAGGAACGTCGGTAGCGCCGCTCCGGGCGGCCGGCACCGCCGTACTGGAGGCGCACCGAGGCGGCGCCGGTCGCCACGAAGTGCTCGAGGTAGCGGCGGGCCGACACCCGCGAGATGCCGACGGCGTCGGCGCACTCGGCGGCGGACAGCTCGCCCGCCTCGCGGAGCGCGGACTGCACGAGGTCGGCCGTCTCGGGGCTGAGCCCCTTCGGCAGCGCCGCGGCCGGCAGGGGCGCGGCTGCGCCGAAGACCGTGTCGATGTCCTGCTGCCCCGGCGCGGTCGCGCCGGACAGCGCGAGGTGGGCGGCGCGGAACGTCTCCAGCCGGACGCGGAGGTCCTCGTAGTCGAACGGCTTGACGAGGTAGTGGGTCGCGCCACCGGCGGCCGCGGCGCGCACGGTGTCGGCCTCGCGCGCCGCCGTCACGACGAGCACGCCGACGTCGTCGCCACCGGCGCGCAGCGTGCGCAGGACGTCGATGCCGGTCATGTCGGGCAGGTGGACGTCGAGGAGGACCAGGTCGGGGCGCAGCCGGGCGATGTCGTCGAGCGCCGCCCGGCCCGTGCTCGCCACGCCCACCACCGCGAAGCCGGGAGTGCGCTCCACGAACTGGGTGTGGATGCGCGCGACCATGAAGTCGTCGTCGACGACGAGGACCCGTACGTCGTCGCTCATCCGGCCTCCACTCCGACCTCGACCCGGGGCAGCTCCGCCTCGAACACCGCGCCGGTCCCGCCGTCCCCGGAACGGACCGCGACGGCGCCACCGCGACGCTCGCAGACGACCTGCACGAGCGCCAGCCCGACACCCCGTCCGCCGACGGTCGGCGCCTTGGTGCTCCAGCCACGGCGGAAGATCTCCGCGGCCAGGTCCGGCGGAACACCCGGTCCGGTGTCGGCCACCGACAGCCTCACCGCGCCGCCGTCGTGGCGCAGCGCGACCTCGACCGACCGGCCACCGACGCCGACGGAGGCGTCGACCGCGTTGTCGACCAGGTTGCCCAGCACCGTGCCCACGTCGGTCGAGGACTCCGGGTCCAGTCGCGGCAGGTCGCTGTCGGGCGTGACCACGAGGTCGACGCCCCGCTCGGCCGCGAGGCTGGTCTTGGCGATGAGCAGCGCCGCGACGGCCGGGTCCTCGACCCGGGCGGTGACGGCGTCGGAGATCTCCGCGCGGCGCCGGCTCAAGGTGCCGACGAGCCGGGACACCTCGTCGTACTCCCCCAGCTGCACCAGGCCGGAGATGGTGTGCAGCTGGTTGTGGAACTCGTGGGTCTGGGCGCGGAGCGTGTTGGTGATCGACTCGCGCGCGCTGAGCTCGCTCTGCAGGGCCAGCAGCTCGGTGCGGTCGCGCAGCGTCGTCACGGACGCCACCCGGCGCCCGCCCTCGTGCACCGCGTTGCGGTTGACCACCAGCACCCGGTCACCGAGGACGACGACGTGGTCGCGGATCTCCGCGTCGTCGGTGAGCAGGCCGCGCAGGGCCGGGTCGAGGTCGAGGTCCTCGACCCGGCGACCCTCGACCGGGCCGTCGAGGCCGACCAGCTCCCGGGCGCTGTCGCTGAAGACCGTCACGGTGCCGTCGGTGGAGACCGCGACCACGCCCTCCCGGATGGCGTGCAGGAGGGCCTCGCGCTGGTCCGCCAGGGCGGCGATCGCGGCGGGCTCCAGGCCACGCGTACGGCGCCGGATGAGGCGCGAGAGCAGGAACGACCCGGCGACACCGAGCCCGAGCCCCAGACCGGCGAAGGTGAGCAGGTCGGGCAGGACGCCACGGACCCGCTCGCCCCACGACGGGTAGGACTGGGCGACCATCGCGATCCCGACGAGCCGGAGGTCTTCGTCGATGATCGGCACCTGCGCGGCGATCGCCCGCTCGCCGAAGTCGTCGACGTCACCGGTCCAGGTGCGCCCCTGCTGGACCGTGCTGTCGTCGAGGTCGATGCGGCGGTCCCGGCCGACGAAGTCGCTGCTCACCAGCACGACGCCGTCGGGGTCGGCGAGGTAGACGCCGCTCGCCTGGAGGTTGTTGCGCACCCGCTGGGTGTAGGAGATCAGCGAGACGCGCCGGTCAGCGACCGTGCCGTCCACGAAGGGGTCACGCACCGGCTCGGTGTTGGCCATGTCCTCGGCCGCAGCGCGCAGGCGGGCACCCCGGGTGTCACGGAAGTCGGCGTCGCTCTGCTGCACCGAGACGACGCTCGCGACCGCCACGACGGCGAGGAGCACCGTCAGCTGGAGCACCAGGAACTGGCCGGCGAGGGTCGCCGGCCACCAGCGCGAGCGTGACCACAAGTTCCACAACCTCCATTGCTTTCCCAAGCGTGACGGCCGCCACACGAAGTCTCCACCATCGTCAGGTCTGCCTCCTCCCGGAGGCGGGCTGCAGAGACCTGAGAGATCGGAGTGCCCATGGTGCGCCAGAGGACGAGGCGGACGCTCGCCACCGTCGTGGCCCTCGCCAGTGCGCTGGCGCTGGCGACGGGTTGCGGCGTCACGCGCGGCCCGCAGAGCAACAACATGACGATGCTGATCCCCAACAGCCCCGGAGGCGGCTACGACCAGACCGGTCGAGCCGCGGTGGCCGTCCTGGAGGACGGCGACATCACCGGCGGCTCGTTCGAGGTCACCAACGTGATCGGCGCGGGCGGCTCGGTCGCGATGACCCGGCTGATGAACGCCGACGGCGACGAGCGCACGATGATGACGGCCGGGCTCGGCGTCGTCGGCTCGCTCTACTCGTTCGCCGCCCCCTACAAGCTGCACGACGCGACACCGCTGGCCCAGCTGATCGAGGACCAGGAGGGCGTGCTGGTCCCGGCCGACTCGCCGTACCAGACCATCGAGGAGCTGGTCGAGGCCTGGCAGGACGACCCGGGCTCCGTGGTCGTCGGGGGCGGCTCGTCGCCCGGCGGACCGGACCACCTCTTCCCGATGCAGCTCGCCACGGCCGTCGACATCGACGCCAAGGACGTCCGCTACGTGCCGTACGACGGCGGCGGGCCGCTCACCAGCGCGCTGCTCGGCAGCAAGATCGACGTCGGCTTCTCCGGCGTCGGCGAGTTCGAGGGCCAGCTGGCCTCGGGCGAGCTGCGGCTGCTGGCCGTCTCCGGTGAGGAACGGCTCACGGGCGACGACGTCAGCCAGGCGCCCACCCTCACCGAGTCGGGCATCGACCTGGTCTTCACCAACTGGCGCGGCGTCTTCGCGCCCCCCGGCATCAGCGACGAGCGGCGCGACGAGCTCATCGCGATGCTCGAGGAGATGCACGACACCCCCGAGTGGCAGCAAGCCCTCGAGGACAACGGCTGGATCGACGAGTTCAAGACCGGCGACGACTTCGACACCTTCCTGCGCGAGCAGGACGAGCGCGTCGCCACCACCCTCGAGGAGCTGGACCTGCTGTGAGCACACCACTCGACACCC
>JAYSEC010000231.1:0-5667 GCA_041914085.1 Nocardioides sp. | reverse complement strand
CTGCGCCGCCTCGAGGGCGAGCACCCCGACCTCCACCTCGACGTCGTCGGCGACGGGTGGTGGCGCGACGAGCTCGTGGCCGCCGTGGCGACCGAAGGCGTGTCGGACCGGGTCACCTTCCACGGCCACGTCAGTGACGACCGCCGCGACGAGCTGGTCGGACGCGCCTGGCTGATGCTCATGCCGTCGGTCAAGGAGGGGTGGTGCCTGGCGATCACCGAGTCCGGCGCGCAGGCCACGCCGAGCGTGGCCTACGCCAGCGCGGGCGGTGTCACCGAGTCGATCCGCGACGGGGAGACCGGCCGGCTGGTCGCCGACCTCGACGAGATGGTCGAGGTCGTGGGTGAGCTCGTGCACGACCGGACGCGCCGGCAGGCCATGGGCGCCGCGGCGCGCGACTTCGCCGCCTCCCTCACGTGGGAGGCCTGCGCCCAGAAGGCGGAGACGGTGCTCCGGTCAGCCGGAGCACGAGGGGATCAGTCGCCGTAGACGAGGATCTGCTGGCTGGCAGGGTTCTTGTCGGGCGTCGTGGTCTGGCTGTAGACCAGGCCGCCGAGGAGGCTGCCGGCGAGGAGCGCACCCACGGCCGTCGGGACCACGATGCTGGTGACGATGCCACCCAGCGCCGACCCGCCACCTGCTGCGTTGCTGCCCGTGCTGCTCACTGACATCTCCCTCTGACGAAGTTACCGAGCGTTAGGTTACATCAACCGGCGGTTCGCGTCGCGTTCTCGACGAGGCGGGGTCCGTGTCGTCGCGATGTCCCCGTCCGGGACGGTCCGCGGTGCGGGTGAGGACCGCAGCCGCAGCGACGGCGAGGGCGAGCAGGTGCGCCGCCCACACCGCCACGCGCCGTCCGTCCGAGTCCGGCGCAGGTCGCGACGCAGCGCCCGGCACCCGGTAGACCTCGACGTCGTCGCCCCGGAGGACCGGCTCGAGGCCGGTCAGGTCCAGCTGCGCGGCCTCCCGGTCGTCGGGGTAGACCACGACCCAGGCCACGCCCAGACCCGGCAGGGACTCCGCCGGGGGCCCGGTCTCCAGTGCCGCGCCGATCCGCGCCGCGAGGGTGCTCTCCCCCGGCACCAGCACGGCTCCGACCTGCAGGGAGTCGCTGGTGACCACGTCTGCGTCGAACATGCGGATCGCCGGGTCGGACGACGTCATCCCGCGGTGGCCCCAGGAGAACGCGCGGTAGGACCGCCACGGCAGCGTCACCACCACGCCGTCCTCGCCCGCGAGGACGTCCGCTGCGCGGTCGAGGTCGTCGGGGAGGGCCACCGGCTCGACGGTGCGCCACGTCTCGGTGGTGGCGTCCGGCAGGAGGAGCACCGGGACCACGGCCAGCACGAGCACGGCGAGACCGTGGGCGTCGGTGCCGGCGAGCGCGCGGCTCATGCGGGACGCGCAGGCACCGAACCCCGCGGCGGCGAGCACGACGACGGGCGCGAGCAGCTTCTGGGTGTCGCGCAGCAGTCCGGCACCCGGCACGGTGCCGACCAGCCACACCATCACCTCCTCGCCCCAGGAGGTCGCGGCGAGGACCGCGGTGCCGCCCAGCACGGCGGCGAGCAGCACCCAGCGGAGGGTGTCGCCGGTCCCCCAGGCGCGGGGCAGCAGCACCACCCCGGCGACGAGCACGACCACCACCACGACGGCGGCGACCAGGGCGGGCCACGTGGTCCGCGTGGCCGGCTCCGAGCCGGCGTCCCAGATCCCCCCGAGGCCCAGCAGCGCGACGACCGGGCCGAGGGGCGAGCCGGTGTCCGGCGCGAAGACCGAGACCCCGGAGGTGTCCGACACGCGGGCCCCGGGTCCGGTGAGGGCGGCGACGACCCACGGTGCCTGCAACGCCAGCCCGGCCGCCACGACCACTCCCGTGCGCCGCAGGTGCGGCGCGCACGCCGCGACGAGACCGGCGAGGGCGAGGAGGCCGCCGGTCGGGGTCAGCGAGGCCAGCGCGGCCCAGGCGATCGCCGCCGCGAGGTCGACGCGCCGGCCGGACCGCCGGTAGCGCATGCCCGCCGCGACCAGCCACGGCAGCGCCGCCAGCCCGAGCAGCAGGGCCCACTGGCCGAGCGCGAGCCGCTCGACGACGTACGCGTTCCAGACCGCGAAGCCCGACCCCGCCAGCTGGGCCGTGCGGCCGGCCGGCGCGAGCAGGGCGGCGACCCCCCAGCCGAGCACGGCGAGGGTCAGCGGGAGCACGACGCGGGCCAGCACTCCCCCGTCGACGACGTGCGTCAGCGCCGCGACCACCGAGTCGAGCGGGACCGCGCGCGGCGCGACGTCCCCGAGCCCCCACGTCGCATCCGTGAAGGGCTGGCGTGGCACGAAGACCAGGTCGCGCGCGAGCGGGTGCCCCGGGCGCACCATCAGGGGCGCCACCAGGACGAGGGCCAGGACCGGCGGCCACAGCAGCACGACGCCGTCGCGCCAGGCGCGGGCGGTCGGCGACGGGGTGGCCGGTCTGCGCAACTTCCCTGCCGGCACCACCGGGCCAGCCTATGCTGTGGCCGATCTCCACACCGCCGTTCCACGACGCTCCACGAGGACTTCCGTGCCAGACCCGACCGAGCCGGTCCTCGCCTTCGAGGACGCGTGGCGGCTCGCCGACCGGGTCGACGGGTGGCTCACCGAGGACCAGGCGCGCACGCTGTACGACGCGGCCCGCGCCGCCGCGCCCGGGCGCGTGGTCGAGGTCGGCAGCCACCTGGGGCGCTCGACGATCGTGCTGGCGGCCAGCGGCGCCGCCGTGACGGCCATCGACCCGTTTCCCGACGACTGGAGGTACGGGCGGCCCGACACCGAGCGTCGCCTCCGGGCCCACCTCGCGGACGCTGGTCTCGCCGACCGCGTCGAGGTGCGCGTCGCCACCAGCCACGCCGCGCGGACGTCGTGGTCCGAGGAGGTGCGCATGGTCTACGTCGACGGCAAGCACGACATGTGGTCGTGCCTCGACGACCTGCGCTGGAGCGCGTTCCTCCGACCGGGGGACGTGGTGCTCGTCCACGACGCCTTCTCCTCGCTCGGCGTCACCCTCGCCGTCCTGTGCGACGCGCTGACCACCGACCGCCACCGCTACACCGGCCGCACCGGCTCCCTCGCTCGCTTCGAGGTCGCCCGGCCCACGGTCGCCGACCGTCTCCGCGTGGCTCAGGAGCTGCCGTGGTTCGCCCGCAACCTGCTGGTCAAGGTGCTGCTGCGCCTGCGCGCGCGACCACTCGCGCGGCTGCTCGGCCACACCGACACCGCCGACCCCTACTGACCGGAGCCGGCCCAGCATGGACCTTCGTGAACCTAGGATCTCCGACGTGACGGCAGCGAGCAGCGCGCGCACCCGGCGCGGCTTCGACGGCAGCGCGGTCGCCGTGGCCACCAGCGTGATGAACATCGCGACCTACGGCTTCACCATGCTCGCCGCGCGCATCATCGGTCCGTCGCAGTACGGCGCGTTCGTCGCGTGCCTGAGCCTGCTGATCGTCGTCCAGGTCGTGGCGCTCGGCCTCCAGGCCACCGCGGCGCGCCGGATCGCGGTCGACCAGGGCAACGTCGCCTCGATCGAGCGCGCCATCCTCGCCCTCACCACGAAGGTCTCCCTCGCCGTCGGGCTCGTGCTGTGCCTCCTCGTGCCGGTGATCGACGCGCTGCTCAACCTCGACAGCCTCCTCACCGCCGCCGTGGTCGCCGTCGCGGCGGTGCCGCTGACCCTGGCCGGCGGGCAGGCCGGCATCCTCCAGGGTGAGCGACGCTGGGGTGCTCTCGCCGTGTTCTACCTCGCCGGCGGCATCCCCCGGCTCGTCGTCGGGACCGCGATGATCCTCTGGCGCCCCGACGCCACCAACGCCATCCTCGGCGTCGGCCTCGGGTACCTCTTCCCGCTGCTGGTCGGGTGGTGGGCGCTGCGGCACCGTCGTACGCCCGAGGCGGACGCGCCCGAGCACTCCGCGCGCTCGATGCTCGTCGAGAGCGCGCACAACGCGCAGGTCCTGTTCGCCTACTTCGCGCTGTCCAGCGTGGACATCGTGCTCGCCCGGCAGGTGCTCGACGAGCACGACGCGGGGCTCTACGCCGCGGGCCTGATCATGGCGAAGGTGATGCTGTTCCTGCCGCAGTTCGTGGTGGTCATCGCGTTCCCCGACATGGCCACGCCGGAGAGCCGGCGCCGCGCCCTGGTGCGCAGCCTGACGGTGGTCGCCGTGCTGGGCGCCGTGGTGGTCGTCGCCGCGCAGGTCCTCTCCGACGTCGCGATGGTCTTCGTCGGCGGGTCGGACTTCGACGAGGTCGAGCGGCTGCTGTGGGTCTTCGCGGTGCTCGGCACGGTGCTGGCCATGCTGCAGCTCCAGGTGTACGCCGTCCTGGCCCGGCAGGGCCGTCGTACGGTCGTGCTGGTCTGGGCTGCGCTCGCGGCGGTGGTCGTGCTCGGCTCGCGCGTGCACACCCTCGACGGGCTCGTCACGGTCGTCGTGGCGGTCGACGCCGCCCTGCTCGCGGTGCTGACGATCGTCAGCCTGCACATCGCCAAGCGCGCCGAGCCCGCGCCGGTCGCTCCCGAACCAGTCGCCTGAGCCCGCCGGCCCGCGTCAGTGGGCCGCGTCGTGCCAGCTGCGCCCGGAGCCGACCGAGACGTCGAGCGGGACCAGCAGGTCGGCCGCGCCGCCCATCTCCGCGCGCACCAGGGCGGCGAGCGCGTCGGCCTCGCCCGGCGCGACCTCGAAGACGAGCTCGTCGTGGACCTGCAGCAGCATCCGCGAGCGCAGCCCCTGCTCGGCCAGCGCCCGCTCGACGCCCAGCATGGCGACCTTGACCAGGTCGGCGGCAGAGCCCTGGATCGGCGCGTTGAGCGCCATCCGCTCGGCGGTCTCCCGGCGCTGGCGGTTGTCGCTGGTGAGGTCGGGGAGGTAGCGCCGGCGACCCAGGATGGTCTCGGTGAACCCCGAGCGCCGAGCCTCGTCGACGATGCCGCCGAGGTAGTCGCGCACGCCGCCGAAGGTCTGGAAGTACTCGTCCATCAGCCCGCGGGCCTCGGAGGTGTCGATGCGCAGCTGCTGGGAGAGACCGAACGCCGAGAGGCCGTAGGCGAGGCCGTAGTTCATCGCCTTGATCTTGGCGCGCTGCTCGGTGCTCACCTCCGCGGCGTCGACGCCGAACACCCGCGCGGCGGTGATCGAGTGGAAGTCCTGACCGGACTTGAACGCCTCGATCAGCAGGGCGTCCTCGGAGAGGTGCGCCATGATCCGCATCTCCACCTGGCTGTAGTCGGCCGTCATCAGCGACTCGAACCCCTCGCCCACCACGAAGCCCGCCCGGATCCGTCGTCCGGCCTCGGTGCGGATCGGGATGTTCTGGAGGTTGGGGTCGGTGCTGGAGAGGCGTCCGGTCGCAGCGATGATCTGGTTGTAGGTGGTGTGGATCCGCCCGTCGGAGGCGACGGTCTTGAGCAGGCCCTCCACGGTCTGGCGCAGGCGGATCACGTCGCGGTGGCGCAGGAGGTGCTGGAGGAAGGGGTGCTCGGTCTTCTCGAAGAGCTGCTGCAGCGAGTCGGCGTCGGTGGTGTAGCCGGTCTTGGTGCGCTTGGTCTTCGGCATGTCGAGCTCCTCGAAGAGCACGACCTGCAGCTGCTTGGGCGAGCCGAGGTTGATCTCCTTGCCGATGACGTCGTAGGCGTCG
>JAYSEC010000230.1:0-5691 GCA_041914085.1 Nocardioides sp. | reverse complement strand
AGCCGATGCCGGCGTCCTTGCAGGCGCGGATGACGCGGACGGCGATCTCGCCGCGGTTGGCGATCAGGACCTTCTTCAAGCTCACGCGGGACTCCTGTGGGACTGCGGCGGGACTGCGGCGCGGGTCGGGTTCGGCGGCCAAGTTGCGTACCGCTGGGCAGGCTACCGCGAGCGGAGGATGGCGCGACCGACAGCCTGATGCAACGGACGTACGACGCGCCCGTAGGCGATGCCGACTGTGACGGACGCCACGAGCGCGAGCCACTGGTGGCCGGCGTCCTCGAGGGCTGGATAGACCTGCCAGTGCGTCAGGTAGACGTAGAGGCTGGCCCCGGCGAGGACGCCTGCGGCCCGTGCGAGCCACTGCGGCAGGCGGACGTGCGGCACCCACAGCATCAGCAGGAACCCGCCCAGCACGATCACCTCGCGGTGTGCCTGCCCGAAGAAGCCGATGGTCAGCGCGGCGGCCAGCCCGGTGACCAGCAGCCGCTGCCGGGTGGTGGTGGCCCGGGCCGCGGCCCAGCCGAGGACGAAGAAGAACGCGACGACCAGCGTGGTGTAGCGCTGCGTGGGGCCGGCGCGCAGGCCCACCTCGGCGAAGCGCGCGAGAGCGGTCACGGCGAGGACCACGAGAGCGAACCGGAACGGCGTACGCCGCTCGAGCCGGTGCAGCGCCGGCACGCAGGTGAGCGCCAGCGCGGCGGCGGTGATCCACACCAGCGACTCCAGGAACCACAGCTGCCACTGGTCGTCCCACTCCGTGCCGTTGACCAGCTCGCGGACGAACAACGCCGTGGTGAGGTCGTAGCTGCCGAGGAGGAGCGCGACGCCGCCGACCCACAGCACGGACGGCACGACCAGCTGTGCGAGCCCGGACAGGCCGTGCCGCAGTCGGGTCCGGGCGTCGCCGGCCGCCGAGAGCTGGAAGCGCGCGAAGTTGAAGCCGGCGAGGGCGAGGAGGAGGTGGGCGCCGCCCTCGAGGGCGACCAGGTCGACGTGGCTGGCGACGACGAACAGGATCGCCAGGGCGCGCAGCGCCACCGTCGTGTCCAGCCGCACCCGTCGGCGTCGCGGGGGGACCTCGACGGCTGCTGCGTCCGCGCGGAGGTGCTCGAGCTCGCCGACCGTGCGGGTGTGCCAGCCGGTCGGCAGGCCGGCGGGGAAGTGGTCGGCGAGCCGGGTGGCGAGCTCGACGTAGGACAACGAGTCGCCTCCGAGGTCGACGAACGAGTCGTCGTCGCCCACGTCGGCGCGTCCGAGCACCCGCACGAAGTCGGCGCGCACGGAGCCGGTCGTCGCGGCCCCGTCACGGGTGGCCTCCTCCAGCTCGGCGAGCTCGGCCAGCTCCCCGAGAGCGACGTAGTCCGTCTTGCCGGTGGCGGTGACGGGCGGCTGGGCGACGACGGCGACCCGGACCGCGTGGGCGGGTACGCCGCAGTGGCTGGTCGCGAGCCCGCGCGCGGCGGCGCTGCCGCGGCCGTGGGTGAGGAACACGTGCACGGCGCGGTCGGTGGCGACGACGCGGGCATGGCGGTCGACGGTGGCGCGAAGGGTGTGCTCGACCGCGTCGAGGTCGATGCGCAGCCCGAACACCTTGCCGTAGCGGTTGCGGCGCCCGACCACCTCGAACAGTCCGTCGACGCAGCGGGCGAGGTCACCGGTGCGCAGCTCCGGTGTCTGCGCGCCGAGCGCGAGGTCGGCGGGCCGCTCGGCGTAGCCGAGCATCACGTTGGGGCCCGTGTAGACGAGCTCGCCGACCCCGGGCCGGTCGTCCGCGGTCTCGTCCAGCCGCAGGTGGCCGCCGGGGATCGCGCGGCCGATCGCGGCCGGATGGTCCTCGGCGAGCCCGGGGGGCAGCCAGGCCATCCGCGCCGTCGCCTCGGTGGCGCCGTACATCACCACGAGGTCCCACCCGCGCCTGCGGCCGAACCGGCTCCAGCGGCGTACGGCGTCGGGGTCGAGGCGGCCGCCCGCCTGGGTCACCTGGCGCAGCGTCGGCAGGTCGCGCCCCTCGAAGCCGCTGGTGGCGAGCAGGTCGAAGGTGTGGGGGACGCCCGCGAAGCTGGTCGCGCCGGTGCGGGCGAACAGGTCCCAGAAGCACTCGTCGACGACGCTCAGCCCGGTCAGCACGACGCTCGCGCCGGCGACGAGGTGCGAGTGGAGCACCGACAGGCCGTAGCAGTAGTGCAGCGGCAGCGTGGTGATCGCTCGGTCGGCCGGCGTCAGGTCGAGGTAGGTCGCGATGGCGGCGGCGTTGCTCGCCACGTTGTCGCGGGACAGCCGGACCAGCTTGGGCGAGCCCGTGGTGCCGGAGGTGCTGAGCAGCAGCGCCAGGTCGGGATGGAGGTCGTGGGTGGTCGCGTCGCGCCGCACGTCGTCGGCCCCGCCGGCCGTGCAGACGATGTCGGGGTCGTAGGCGGCGACCATGGACGCGCGCTGGGCCTCCCGGGCGTCGGGCACGACGAGCGCGACGTGCCCGTGCTGCAGCGCGGCGAGGTAGGCCACCAGCGAGTCGAGGGTGTTGCCGCCCTCGACGAGCACGAGCCGGCGCTCCGGGCCCCAGGCCGCGGCGCGGTCGGCGACCCGGCGGGCGAGGTCGGCGTGGGAGAGCTCGGTGCCGTCGACGACGACGGCGGTGGCGTCGCCGAAGCCGGCGTGGGCGAGGACCGGTCGGGTGGGGGCCGGGCGGGTGGGGACGAGCGTCACGGCGACCCGCCGGGACGGTAGGCCCGCACCAGTCCGGTCACCCGGAGGTGCACGGTGTCGCCAGGAGCGGGGTGCAGGACGCCGGCCATCCGGGCCAGGACCGGGGTGCCGTCGGCGAGGCGGACCTGCACCGCGCAGTCGTGGCCGTAGTAGCTGACCTCCTCGACCTCGCCGCGGACACCCTCGTCGTGCGCGAGGTCGACGTAGACCTGCTCGGGTCGGATCATCAGCGACACGGGACCGGTGGCGGGCTCGGTCAGCACGACCTCGCCCAGCGCGCACGTGGCGTGGGCCTCCGTCGCGGTGCCGGGCAGCACGACGGCGCGACCGACGAACTCGGCGACCTGCGGGTCGGTGGGGGAGAGGTAGACCTCGCTGGGCGGGGCCGACTGGACGAGCCGGCCGGCGCGCATCACCGCGACCTGGTCGGCGAGGGAGAGGGCCTCGTTCTGGTCGTGCGTGACCAGCAGGGCGGTGGTGTTGGTGGCCTCCAGCGCCCGTCGCACCGCGCGGGAGGTGCTGCCGCGCAGGCTGGCGTCGAGGGAGGAGAACGGCTCGTCGAGCAGCACGACGGCGGGCTGGGGCGCCAGCGAGCGGGCCAGGGCCACGCGCTGCTGCTGGCCGCCGGAGAGCTCGTCGGGGCGGCGGTGGCGGAAGTCGGCGGGGAGCTCGACGAGGTCCAGCATCTCGGCCACCCGGTCGCCGCCGGTCGTCGCGCGCGCCTCCTTGGGCAGGCCGAAGGCGATGTTGGCGGCGACGTCGAGGTGCGGGAAGAGCGCGCCCTCCTGCGGGACGTAGCCGACCCGGCGCGCCTGCGGCGGCGTCGACCGGACACCGTCGCCGGCGACCACCGTGTCGCCGAACGCGATCGTGCCGGACTCCGGCACGAGGAAGCCGGCGATGAGCCGCAGCAGCGTGGTCTTGCCGCAGCCGGAGGGGCCGAGGACGGTCGTGAAGGAGCCGTGCGGGACGGCGAGGGTGACGTCGTCGACCGCGCGGGTCGCCCCGAAGGACTTGGTGACGCCGGTGATGGTCAGCGAGCTCATACGGGGACCCTTTCCGTCTGGGTGGCCGGCGAGTCGGAGCGCATCAGCAGCACCGTGGCGGGGATCGACACCAGCACGAGCAGGAGCGCGTAGGGGGCGGCGGCGCCGTAGCGCAGCTCGGAGGAGGCCGACCAGAACTCGGTGGCGAGGGTGCGGGTGCCGATCGGGGAGAGCATGAGCGTGGCGGTGAGCTCGGTGGAGATGGCGAGGAAGACCAGGGCCGCGCCGGCGCCGAGGCTCGGCGCGATCAGCGGCAGGGTCACCCGGCGGGCCGTCGCCAGCGGGCCGACGCCGAGGCTGTGGGAGACGTCGTCGAGCACGGCGGGCGCCTGCTCCAGCCCGGCACGCACGGTCACCACGGCCCGCGGCAGGAAGAGGATGGCGTACGCCGCCACCAGCAGCGCCGCGGTCTGGTAGACGACCGGCACCAGCCGCAGCGACGCCACGACCAGCGCGAGACCGACGACGATGCCGGGCAGGGCGTTGGCGACGTAGGTGCTGCGCTCGATGATCGTGCTGGCCAGCCCGCGGTGGCGCACCGCCAGCCACACGACCGGGACCGCGGCGAGCGTGGTGACGACGGCGCCGGCGCCGGCGAGCACGACGGTCGCGACGAGGGCCTCGGTCAGCTCGGCCATCGGGAACTCGGTCGAGGTGCCGACCGCCAGCCAGCGCACGAGCGAGAAGGCCGGCACGCCGACCGCGAGCACGACGACGCCGCCGACGGCCGCCAGCAGCGGGACCTTCCAGCGACCGAGCTCGAGCGGGACCGACGCGCGGGCGGCGCCGCGGCCGAGGCGGGCGTAGCGGCGGTCGCCGCGCAGCCGCAGCTCGGCGAGCAGGAGGAGCAGGCAGAGCAGGACGAGCACGCCGGCCATCGCGGTCGCGGCGGCGCCGTTGAAGGTCGAGCCGTACTGGTCGTAGATCGCGGTGGTGAAGGTCGGGAAGCGCAGCAGCGACAACGCACCGAACTCGGCGAGCAGGTGCAGCCCCACCAGGAGGGCGCCGCCGAGCAGGGCCGGCCGCAGCTGGGGCAGCACGACCGTGCGGAAGGTCCGCGCGCGGGAGTGGCCGAGCGACCAGGCCGACTCCTCCAGCGCGGGGTCGAGGCGGCGCAGCATCGCCACGACGGGCAGGTAGACCAGGGGGTAGTAGGACAGGGTGACCACCCCGAACGCGCCGGCGAAGCCCTGCACGCTGCGGTCGAGGGACACCCAGGCGTAGCCGTTGACGAAGGCCGGGACGGCGAGCGGCGCGACGAGCAGGCCGTGCCACAGCCGGCGGCCGGGCAGGTCGGTGCGCTCGACGAGCACGGCCAGTGCGACGCCGAGGGCGGCGGTGGCAGCCATGCAGGCCGCGGCCAGGGTGACGGTGTTGCGGAGCAGCTCACCGATGCGGGGCCGCGCCAGCAGGTGCCAGAGGTCGACCGGACCGATGATCACCACGTAGGAGGCCACGTAGCCCAGCGGCACCAGCGCCAGGACGGCGACGACCGCCCCCGCCGCGAGCAGCAGGGGCGGCGTCCGGCGGCCTGCCCCGGTCGATGCCATGGTCAGAGGAGGCCCGCCTCGGTCATGAGCTCGGTGACCTGCGGCCCGTTGAGCCCGGCCACGTCGACCTCCGGCGGCTCCAGCTCGTCGAACGGCTTCACGTCGGGGTTGAGGCTGGCGTCGGGGTTGAGCGGGTACTCGAGCGCGTAGGACTCCGCCATCGCCTGCTGCGCCTCGGTGCCGGTCAGCCAGGTGACGAACTCCTCGGCCGCGTCCTGGTGCTCGCTGCTGGCGAGGATGCCGGCGCCGGAGATGCTGAGGAACGCGCCCGGGTCCTGGTCGCCGAAGAAGTGCAGCGCCGAGCTGTCGGAGTCGGTGCCGTTCTCCTCGCGGTCGCGGTACCAGTAGTAGTGGTAGGCGATGCCGGCGTCGACCTCGCCGGAGTCCAC
>JAYSEC010000229.1:0-5744 GCA_041914085.1 Nocardioides sp. | reverse complement strand
GAAGACTCCCCCGGGGTCTCGGGTCCCCGGGGGAGTCGGAGCCGCCTGTCGGAATCGAACCGACGACCTAATCATTACGAGTGATTCGCTCTACCGACTGAGCTAAGGCGGCGTGGTCCTCGAGCGTGCTCGACGGACCGCGGGCGAGTATACGGAGCCGGTGCTCCCGGACAGAAATCACGGGGTGGGGAGCACCGGCTAGGTTCGGGAGCGACCGCACCACCCCACCTCAGGAGGCACGATGCCCACTCGCTCCGCACGCACTGCCTGGAACGGCGGACTCCAGGACGGATCCGGTCAGGTCGAGCTCTCCAGCTCCGGTGCCGGGACGTTCGACGTCAACTTCCCCAAGCGCGCGGCCGACGACGCCGACGGCACCACCAGCCCCGAGGAGCTCGTGGCCGCCGCACACTCCGCGTGCTACGCGATGTCGCTGTCGAACCTGGTCACCGAGGGCGGCGGCACCGTCCACTCCCTCGACGTGAAGGCCGACGTCACGCTCGGCGCCGACCAGGAGGCCGGCGGCTTCAAGCTCACCGGCATCGTGCTCACGGTGCGCGCCGAGGTCGAGGGCCTCGACGACGCGGCGTTCAAGGAGGCCGCCGACAAGGCGAAGGCCGGGTGCCCGATCAGCAAGGCTCTCGCCGCCGTGCCGATCACCCTCGACGCCGCCCTGGAGGGCTGAGCGCGGCCTCGCGCCGCAGCTCGGCGAGCCGGTCGCGGAGGTCGGGATCGCGCATGACCTCTGCGACCGTGGGGCAGTCCTGCGGACCCGTCGCGCCCGGCACGCACAGCGAGCAGGAGTCGCCCGGGCGCAGGGGGCACCGGGCGGCCACGGTCGTCATGCGGCCACGCTAGGCCGCGGGGAGACGACGACGTAGGGCCGAAGGTCCTTCAGCAGGTCGTGCCGTCGTCGGGGACGGTGCCCTCGACGAGGTAGTCCTCGACGGCGGCGTCGATGCACTCGTTGCCGGAGTTGTAGGCCGTGTGCCCGTCACCGTCACGCTCGACCAGCACGCCGGACTCGAGCTGCGCGGCCAGCGCCTCGGCCCACTTCATGGGCGTCGCGGGGTCGCGGCTGGTGCCGAGGACGAGGATCGGGGCGGCGCCCTCGCCCCGGATGTCGAGCGGCTCCTCCGACGAGGTCACCTCGATGCCGCGGCACCCGGTGAGTCCCCAGGCGAAGACCTCGCCGAAGGTGGGCGAGGCCTCCTCGAAGGCCGCGAACTTCGACGGCACCCGGCCGAACCCGATCGACCTCGGGTCGTCGAGGCAGTTGATCGCGTAGATGGCCTCCATCGAGTTGTCCTTGTAGGACCCGTCGCGGTTGCGGGAGGAGTAGAGGTCGGAGAGCTCCATCAGCGCCGAGCCCTTGCCGTCGAGCGCGGACGCGAGGGCGGTGCTCAGCACGAACCAGTAGTCGCGGTTGTAGAGCGGCGCCACGATCCCGTAGAACGCGTTGCCGACCTCCAGCTCGCGATCGCCGGCGGGCAGTGGCTCGTCCTCGACGGACTCCAGCAGCCCGCTGATCGTCGCCAGGCCCTCGTCGACGGAGTCGCCGAGGAAGCAGTTGTCGGTCGAGTCGAGGCAGTTCTGCACGTAGGCGCGCAGCGCGGTCTCGAAGCCGGCGGCCTGGTCCAGCGACATCGTCTCGGGGTCGAGCGAGACGTCGACCGCCCCGTCGAGCACGAACCGGCCGACGCGCTCGGGGAAGAGCTCGGCGTAGGTCGCGCCGAGCTTGGTGCCGTAGGAGGCGCCGAGGTAGGTCAGGGTCTCCTCGCCGAGCGCGGAGCGGAGCACGTCCATGTCGCGGGCGGTCTCGATCGTGGTGACGTGACCGAGCAGCGGTCCGGAGCTCTCCAGGCAGGCCTCCCCGAACCCCATCACCGTCGCCTCGTAGTCCTCGACCTCGTCGGGGGTGTCGGGAGTGGGGTCGGCCGCGATGTAGGCGTCCAGCTCTTCGTCGCTCAGGCAGTCGATCGGGGCCGACCGGCCGGTGCCGCGCGGGTCGAACCCGACGACGTCGAAGGCCTCGAGGAGCGGCTTGCGGAAGACGAGCCCGCCGGCGGCGGCGTACGACGTCCCGGGGGCTCCGGGGCCGCCCGGGTTGACGACCATCGAGCCGACACGCGCACCCGAGGCGGGGACGCGCAGCAGCGCCAGGTCGATCGTCTCGCCCCGCGGCTCGGAGTAGTCGATCGGCACGGTGAGCGTGCCGCAGTCCTGGTCGTCGTCGCCCTCGCAGGGCTGCCAGTCGATGCGCTGGGAGTAGAACTCCTCCAGGGCGGGCCGGGGCGCCTCGGTGACCGAGGCGGGCGGCGGGGTGGTCGGTGAGGGCGTCGGCAGCACGCGGGGCGCGTCGTCGGCGCCGTCGCCGCCGAGCGCCACGCCGACCGCGACGGCGGCCGTCAGCACCAGGGCGAGCACGGCCACCAGCGCGAGGACCCGCCTCACGCGCGCACCCCCGGCAGGCGCAGCGCGACGGTCATCGACTCCAGCGCCAGCTGTGGCGGCACGTTGAACTCCAGCATCTGCTCGCGGGCGGTGAAGATCGCGTCGATCATGCGCAGCAGCTGCTCGGGCGACGCGGCCCGTGCGACGACCTCGACGTCGCCGCGCAGCTCCTCGTTGACGAGCTCGCCCGGCGCGCCGACGGCCAGCGCGATGGCGTCGCGGTAGACCGAGACGAGGTCCATCAGGCAGCGGTCGATGACGTCGAGCACCCGACGCCTGGCCTTCTGCTTCTGGAGCTTCTCCAGCGCCGCCAGAGCGGCGCGGTAGGCACGGCTGGTGGTGTCCTTGCGCTCGCTGCCGAACATCGACTGCAGGCCCTCGAGCTCGCGCCGCTCGGTCTCGTCGGTGATCGCCGCGGTCTCCTCCTTGGCGATCTCGGCGAGGTTGGTCGCCGCCGTCATCACCGCGCCCAGCGAGGTGAGCCGCGCCGGGAGGGAGACGACCTCGCGGCGCCGCCGCCGGGCGTCCTCGTCGACGCAGAGCGCCCGCGCACGGCCGATGTGGCCCTGGCTGGCCCGCGCCGCGAACGACGCCATGGTGGCGTCGATGCCCTGCCGCACGAGGAAGCCGCTGACCTCGGGGGCGGTCGGGGTGGCGAGCGTGACGTGGCGCGACCGGGACGCGATGGTCGGCAGCACGTCGGCCCGCGTCGGTGCGCACAGCAGCCACACGGTCTTCGGCGTCGGCTCCTCGATCGCTTTGAGCAGGGCGTTGCCGGTGCGCGGGTTCTCCGGGGTGCCGAGCCGGTCGGCGTCCTCGACCAGGATGATCTGCCAGCGACCCAGCGCGGGGAACTTCGCCGACGCCTGGACCAGGGACCGCATGTCGTCGACGTAGAGCACGGTCGTCTCGGAGCGTACGACGGTCACGTCGGGGTGGGACCCGCTCGTCACCAGCCGGCAGGCCTCGCACGTGCCGCAGCCGGTGCCGGTCTCGCACTGCAGGGCGGCCGCGAAGGCCCGGGCGACGTTGGAGCGCCCCGAGCCGGGCGGACCGGTGAACAGCCAGGCGTGGGTCATGCCGTGCCCCGCCGCGGCGTCGCGGAGGGTGCCGATCAGGGACTGCTGGCCGACGAGGTCCTCCCAGACGGTCATCGCGCCCCCAGCAGCGGCTCGACCCGCGCCCGGATCGCGGCCGCGAGCTCCTCGATGGGCTCCCGGGCGTCGAGAACGAGGTAGTGGTCGGGGTCGCCTGCGGCGAGGTCGAGGAACCCCTGCCGGACCCGCTGGTGGAACTCCAGGGACTGCCCCTCGATGCGGTCGCGCTCGTCGAAGCGACCGAGCCCCGCCTCGGGCTCGAGGTCGAGGACGACGGTGAGGTGGGGGCGCAGGTCGCCGGTCGCCCAGCGGGCGACGGCCTCGACCTCCGCGACCGCCAGCGTGCGACCGGCTCCCTGGTAGGCCAGGGTCGAGTCGACGTAGCGGTCGGTGATCACCACCTCGTCGCGCGCGAGCGCGGGCAGCACGACGTGGTCGACGTGCTCGGCCTTGTCGGCGGCGTAGAGGAGGGCCTCGGTGCGGTCGGACAGGTCGCCGGTCGCCGGGTCGAGGACGATGCGGCGCAGCTCCTTGCCGACCGGGGTGTCGCCGGGCTCGAAGGTGAGCAGGACGGTGCGGCCCTGCTCGACGAGCCAGTCGTGGAGCAGGCGCGACTGGGTGGACTTGCCGGCGCCCTCGCCGCCCTCGAAGCAGACGAAGAGCCCACGGTCGGAAAAAACCCCTCTGCTCACGCAGCACACCCTACGGGCGGGGTGGGACACGCACCCCGCACGCCCGCGTCAGCCGCGGCGGACCTTGATGGTCTGTCGGACCAGCACCTTCCTGGAGCCGGTTGCGGTGAGCTCGACGCGCACCTTCACGACGCGGCCCGGGCGCAGCAGCCGCAGGCCCTTCTTCGACAGCCTCACCTTCACGCGGGCCTTCTTGCCGGAGGCGACGGTGTAGGCCTTCGGCCGGGCCAGGGCCTTGCCGCCCTTGGCGGTCTCGAGACCGAGGCGGCCCGCGCAGCCCGCGACGTCGCGCCCGCACAGCACGGGCACCCGGATCGCGCCCTTGCGCACCGTCGTCACGCCCTTCACCTTCGGCAGCGCGCCGACGGCCGCGGCAGCCGGGGCCGGGGGCGTGGGCGGGGCCGGGGTGGCCGGCGCGACCATCGTGACGCCGTCGCCCAGGTCGATGTTGGTGGTGGCGAGCTGGTCGGTGGTCACCCGCACGATCGAGTTGTTCTTCGCGTCGGTGAACCAGATCGCCCCGTCCGGGCCGAAGGTCAGCGACGTCGGCTCGTAGCTGTCCACGGAGCTGATCGCGCCCACCCCCGTGGCGGAGATGTGCCCGATGCCCGGCGCCGCACCGCGGTTGGTGAACCACATCTGCCGGTCCGGCCCCATCACCAGGTCGGAGGGTGCGGTGCGCGAGCCGGTGGACCAGATCTGGGTGGCTCCGGTGGCCGCGTCGAGGTAGCCGATCGAGCCGTGGGACGGGCTCGTGAACATGGTGCCGCTCCAGCTCCGGGTGAACCAGATCGAGCCGGTCGGCCCGGCGGCGAGGCCGTTCGGGTACGACGCGTCGCTCGGCAGCGGGTACGTCGTACCGCTGTTGGCGTCGGGACCCAGCCTGACGAGGGTGTCGAGGCCGGCGCCCTGGCACCACATGCTGCCGTCGGTGGCCTCGCCGAGGACGTCCTCGCACTCGGGCGCGTTGGCGGTCCAGCTGTAGGGCTGGCCCGGGACGATGCGGATGACCCCGGACTCGTCGTAGTTCATGGTGATCCAGGCGGACCCGTCACCGGCCACGCGGACCGCGCCGCCGTAGGGGTAGGACCCCAGGCCGTACTTCGTGGCGCTGCCGGTCGCCGGGTCCAGCCGCACGGCGTTCCAGCCCGAGTCGTACACGACCCACACGGCGCCGTCCGGCGCCACGTCGAGGTCCATCACCGAGGCCTCGTCGGTGGTGGTGGCGCCGAGGCCGTACTCGGTGACCTGACCAGAGGGGGTGATGCGGCCCACCTTGTTGGCGTCCTCCTCGACGAACCACATGGTCCCGTCGGGGGCGGTGGTGATCCGTCCGAGCCCGGCGTTGCTGGTCGGCACCGGGAACACGCTCACGGCGGCGTGGGCCGGCGCTCCGGCCTGGACGACCAGGAGCGGGCTGACGACGACCGCGAGCGCGGCGAGCACGGCGGTGCGGGCTGTGGCGGGCATGCGTCGAACGTATCCAGCCGGGTGAGTCCCG
>JAYSEC010000228.1:0-5758 GCA_041914085.1 Nocardioides sp. | reverse complement strand
CGACCGACGACCCCACGCCGACCGACGACCCCACCCCGACCGACGACCCCACGCCGACCGACGACCCCACGCCGACCGACGACCCCACCCCGACCGACGACCCCACGCCCACGGACGACCCCACGCCCACCGACGACCCCACCCCCGACCCGACCCCGGCAGACGCCTCGGTGACGGGCTCGGTCCTCGGGCGCGACGGGCTCTACGTCGTGCGCCTGCAGGCAGCGGGGCTCGCGGCCGGGGACACCGCACGGCTCGAGATCGACCTCGACCGCGCCCTCGTCTTCCCGTTGGCCCTCGATCGGCGGTGTGACGAGCGGACCGGGGGTGCGACGTGTGTCGTGTCGGACGCCGACATGTCACCGATCGACCTCATCGTCATCGCGGCGTCCCGGGCGACCCTGACCGCCACGCTGGTGCCGGGGGTCGAGGACCCGGACAGCAGCAACAACACGTGGCGCGCGTCGCTCGACTGAGAGTCCCGCGCAGCACCCTTGGGGACGGGGCGCCCACTCGGCGCGATCGTGTAGACAGGAGTCATGACGATCACCCGGTTGCTCGCCCGTCCGATGCTGGCCTCGATCTTCGTCGTCGGCGGCATCAACGCCCTGCGCAACGCCGAAGCCCACGCCGCCAAGGCGAAGCCGGTCACCGACCGGGTCGTCCCGCTGGCGCAGAAGGCCGTGCCCCAGGCGCCGATCCCGACCGACCCCCAGACGCTCGTGCGGGTCAACGCCGGCGCGCAGCTGCTCGCCGCAGCCGCGCTCGCCACCGGCCGGGCGCCGCGCCTCAGCGCCACCGTCCTCGCGGCCTCGCTGGTCCCCACCACGTTCGCCGGCCACCGCTTCTGGGAGGAGACGGACCCGCAGGCCAAGAACCTGCAGCGCCTGCAGTTCGCCAAGAACGCCTCCGTGCTCGGCGGCCTCCTGCTCGCAGCCGTCGACACCGAGGGCAAGCCGGGTGTGGCCTGGCGGGCACGCCGCGCGGCCGCCGACGTACGCCGCGAGGCCAAGCAGGTCGCCAAGGACGCCCGCCGCGAGGCGAAGCTCGCGCGCGCACAGCTCACCTGACCTGGCTTCCCGACCTCGATAGGGTGCGCGGGTGAGTGAGCCCGCGACGCCCGACGAGCCGACCGACCTGTGGCTGGCGCCGCGCCCGCGCGACGCGGTCGACCGGGTCGTGTCGCTGCCCGGCAGCAAGTCGCTGACCAACCGCGCCCTCCTGCTCGCCGCGCTCGCCGACGGCCCGAGCGTCGTACGACGTCCGCTGCGCTCGCGCGACACCCTGCTCATGGCCGCCGCGCTCGGCGCCCTCGGCACGGGGCTCGAGGACCGGGACGGCGACTGGGCCGTCACACCCGCGCCGTGGGAGTCCGACGCCACCGTCGACTGCGGTCTGGCCGGGACGGTCATGCGGTTCGTGCCGCCGGTGGCGGGCCTCGCCAGGGGCACCGTGGCGTTCGACGGCGACCCGCACATGCGCCTGCGACCCGTCGGTCCGATGCTGTCCGCTCTCTCGGCGCTCGGGGTGCAGATCGACGACGGCGGCCGCGGGGCGCTGCCCTTCGCCGTGCACGGCGGCGGTGCGGTGCCCGGCGGCACGGTGACCATCGACGCGAGCGCGTCCTCGCAGTTCGTGTCCGCGCTGCTGCTCGCCGGCGCCCGCTACGAGCACGGCGTCGACGTCCGGCACGTCGGCAAGCCGGTGCCGTCGCTCCCCCACATCGAGATGACCGTCCAGATGCTGCGGCAGCACGGGGTCGAGGTCGACGACCACGACGCCAACCGGTGGGCGGTCGCCCCCGGGCCGGTCCGGGCGGTCGACCACGACATCGAGCCCGACCTCTCCAACGCGGCGCCGTTCCTCGCGCTCGGGGCCGCGACGGGGGGTCGCGTCACGGTGACCGGCTGGCCGGCGGAGACGACCCAGCCCGGCGACGAGCTGCGCGAGATCCTCACCCGGATGGGCTGCGAGGTGACCCACGCCGACGGCGACCTCACCGTGGTCGGCCCCGAGCGACTCGGCGGGGTGGACCTCGACCTCCACGACGTCGGCGAGCTCACCCCGGCCGTCGCCGCACTGTGCGCGCTCGCCGACTCCCCCTCGCACCTGCGCGGGATCGCCCACATTCGCGGCCACGAGACCGACCGGCTCGCGGCGCTGGCCACCGAGCTCGGCCGCCTCGGGGCCGACGTCACCGAGCGCGAGGACGGTCTCTCCATCCGGCCGGCCGCGCTGCACGGAGGCACGTTCCGCACGTACGCCGACCACCGGATGGCCCACGCAGGTGTGATCCTCGGGCTCGCCGTCGACGGCGTGCTTGTCGAGGACATCGCCACCACGTCGAAGACCTTCCCGGACTTCGCGACCGCCTGGACCCGCGCCGTCCACGGGACCGCCCCGTGACGGGCCGCTACTCCGAGCACGACCACGAGCACTACGAGCGCCCGCGGCGCCGCACCCGGCCGCGGACCAAGGACCGGCCGAGCTACGACGACGCCGTCGACGCACGCGTGGTGACGGTCGACCGGGGTCGCTTCACCCTGCTCCTCGACGGCCGACGGGTGATGGCGATGAAGTCCCGCCCGCTCGGCCGCAAGGGCGTCGTCGTCGGCGACCACGTCCGGGTCGTCGGCGACACCAGCGGGACCGACGGCTCGCTGGCCCGGATCGTCGAGGTCGTCGAGCGCACCACCACGCTGCGCCGCACGGCCGACGACGACGACCCCGTGGAGCGCGTGATCGTCGCCAACGCCGACCAGCTCGTGGTGGTCACCGCGCTCGCCGATCCCGAGCCGCGCCCGCGCCTGATCGACCGCGCCCTCGTGGCGGCGTACGACGCCGGGATGGCGCCGCTGCTCTGCCTCACCAAGGCCGACCTCGCCGACCCGGAGACGCTCCTGTCGACCTACCGCTCCCTGGGTGTGCCGTGGGTCGTCACGCAGCTCAAGGGCGAGGGCGCCGGCGACCTGACCGAGCTGCGTGAGCGGCTGCGCGGGCGCACCAGCGTGCTCGTCGGGCACAGCGGCGTCGGCAAGTCGACGCTCGTCAACGCGCTCGTCCCCGACGCGGGCCGCGAGGTGGGCATCGTCAACGCCGTGACCGGTCGCGGCCGCCACACCTCCACCAGCGCGTACCTCCTCGAGCTGCCCAGTCAGGACGGGAAGGGCGACGGCTGGATCATCGACACCCCCGGCATCCGCTCCTTCGGCCTCGCGCACGTCCAGCCGGAGAACCTCATCGAGGCCTTCCCCGACCTCGAGGAGATGACCGAGGACTGCCCGCGCGGGTGCACGCACGGGACCGACGAGCCCGAGTGCGGGCTCGACGAGGCGGTCGCGTCGGGCCAGGCGGACCCCGACCGGGTCGAGTCGTTCCGTCGGCTGCTCAGCGCCCGGGAGGGTGCCAGCGACTGGTGAGCCCGCCGGACCGTGGGGGTGCCAGCTAGCCCCAGACGGCGCGCGCCCCGGACTCGCCGGCGAGGAACAGCAGCACGAGCAGGGCGACCGAACCGGCGACGAGCAGCGCCGCCACCGGCACCTGCCATCGCGTCTCGCGCGCACCACGTCCGGACGCGAGGGCGGACGCCCCGCCCAGTGCCCATGCCGCGAGCACGGCCACCGGGACGAAGCCCAGGGCGACGTTGCGCAGCAGCTCTCCCCGCTCCTCGTGCTCCTCGACCAGCTGCTCGAGCCCGGGCCGGGACTCGAGGAGGTCCTCGCCCGACGCGGTGGCCAGGAACGCCGTGACCGCCGTGAGCACGGCGAGCACGAGGAGCGGCCAGCGCAGCAGCCACCGCCACCGCGGGACCAGGGCGTACGCCAGCCCGGTGAGGGCGGCGAGGGGCCCGAGGACCACGACGGCGTGGACGACGAGCGGGTGCAGCGGCACACCGTTGAGTTCCATGCGTGCAGGCTAGGGGCGGATGCTGGGAATAGCCTGTGAACATGCCCATCACCGGCGGCACCGCCGATCACACCGACGACCTGCGCCTGGCCCACGTCCTGGCCGACGACGCGGACTCGCTCACCCAGGCCCGCTTCAAGGCACTCGACCTCCACGTCATGAGCAAGCCCGACCTCACGCCCGTCACCGACGCCGACAAGGCCGTCGAGGAGGGCATCCGGCGCACCCTGTCGCGCGTCCGGTCGCGCGACGCGGTGGTCGGCGAGGAGCAGGGCACCACCGGGCACAGCCAGCGACGGTGGATCGTCGACCCGATCGACGGCACCAAGAACTACGTCCGAGGCGTGCCGGTCTGGGCGACCCTCATCGCGCTGGCGGTCGACGACGAGGTGGTCCTCGGCGTGGTCTCCGCTCCCCAGCTCCAGCGCCGGTGGTGGGCCTCGGCCGGCAACGGCGCCTGGACGGGCCGCTCGCTGCTGAAGGCGACCCGGTGCGAGGTCTCCGACGTACGCCGCCTCGAGGACGCGTCACTGAGCTACTCGTCCCTGTCGGGCTGGGACGAGCGCGACCGCCTCGACGACTTCGTGTCGCTGTCCCGGCGGTGCTGGCGCACCCGCGCCTACGGCGACTTCTGGTCCTACATGCTGCTCGCCGAGGGTGCGGTCGACCTGGCCGCCGAGCCCGAGCTCGAGCTCTACGACATGGCCGCGCTCGACATCATCGTCCGCGAGGCCGGCGGACGCTTCACCTCCCTCGACGGCACCGACGGACCCTGGGGCGGGAACGCGCTGGCCAGCAACGGCCACCTCCACGACGCCGCGCTGTCCTTCCTCGGCGCGCTGCCCGACGACGACCTCGACCCCGACGTCCCGCGGCGGGGCCCCGGCTCGGTGAGCAACCTGCGCGACCGCCAGAGCCCGCCCGTCCTGGACTGAACGTCCGCACGGGCGCGGGGCCTGTCCCTCACGCCGCGGCTTGGCTACGGTGACTCATCCGTAGTGCCGCCGGACGAGAGGTCGAGACCATGAGGATCAAGGACGTCATCCAGCACAAGGCCAGCCAGGACGTGGTGACCATCGGCCCCGACGCCACGGTCCGCGAGCTGATCGCGCTGCTGGCCGAGCACAACGTGGGCGCCCTCGTCGTGAGCGACGACGGCGAGCGTGTGTCCGGCATCGTGAGCGAGCGCGACGTCGTACGCCGCCTGCACGCCGACGAGGCCGTGCTCGACAGCGCCGTGAGCACGATCATGACCGCCGAGGTGCGCACCTGCACGGGCGAGGACGGCCTCACCGACCTCATGCAGACGATGACCGAGCACCGCATCCGGCACGTCCCGGTGGTGGCCGACGGGAGGCTGACCGGCATCATCAGCATCGGTGACGTGGTGAAGAACCGCATCGGCGAGCTCGAGTTCGAGCGCGACCAGCTCGACAGCTACGTCCACCAGACCTGACCCAGACCTGAAGGAGCAATTGTGAGCGAGAAGCCCGACGTCGACCCGCACATGGGCGAGGTGCCCGCCGACCTCGAGGTCACCGACCTCGTCGAGGGCGAGGGCGCCGAGGCCACGTCCGGCTCGACGGTCTCGGTCCACTACGTGGGCGTCGCCCACTCCACGGGCGAGGAGTTCGACGCGTCCTACAACCGCGGCACGCCGCTGCAGTTCCGCCTCGGCATCGGCCAGGTCATCTCCGGCTGGGACACCGGCGTGCAGGGCATGAAGGTCGGCGGTCGCCGCCGGCTCGTGATCCCCCCGCACCTCGGCTACGGCGACCGCGGAGCGGGCGGCGTGATCAAGCCGGGCGAGACGCTGATCTTCGTGGTGGACCTGCTCGAGGTCCGCTGACCC
>JAYSEC010000227.1:2423-5758 GCA_041914085.1 Nocardioides sp. | reverse complement strand
GATCCTCAGCGCTCGAAGACCGCGGTCGTCCGACCCGGCACCGTCACCGCGTCGGCGGCGACCGTGCTGCCCTTGACCACCGCGTCGGTGCCCGAGGCCTGCACGTCGTGCAGCCGCCAGCCCGCCCCGGTCCCGGCGACGGTCTGCGCCTCGGGGCTGGCGTTGAACACGACCAGGATGCCGTCGCGGCCGGGGTCGGCGTCGGTGCCCGCGGTGTCGTCGATGAGCATCGCGACCACGCCCGGCTCGGCGTCGAGGAACGACACCTTGTCCTGGATCGCGTCCAGCGAGCCGAGCCGGAACAGCCGCGACGACATCCTGATCCGCAGCAGGTCCTGCGCGCGGGCGTGCGCCGCGTCCATCGCCTCCGGTCCGGGGTCGAGCGCCGGGTCCGCGAGCAGCGGGCGCATGTAGGGCCACTTCGCCTCGTTGTCCGCGCGCAGCGGCAGGCCGGAGCCGAAGGTGTTCTCCCTGCGCTGCCAGTCGACCCGGTTGAACCAGTCGCCGGAGTCGTAGGAGTTGCGGTCCAGGCTCTTCGAGCGGAGCAGGTCGGTGCCGGCGTGCCAGAACACCACGCCCTGGGAGAGGGCGACGGTCGAGAGCGAGACGGTGTTCATCCGGACGCGGTCGGCCATCGTCGTGCCCTGCGGCAGCTTGAAGGCGAGGGAGTCGAAGAGCGTCTCGTTGTCGTGGGCGTCGACGTAGGTCACCGTCTCCGCGGGGTCCGCGGCGTAGCCGGCGGGCTGGCCGTTGTAGTCCACGTCGGAGCCGACGACCTCCGCGCCGCTGGAGTCGCGGAACGAGAAGTCGGCCAGGTTGCCGGCCAGGCCGAGCTTGACCAGGTCCTGCGCGTGCAGCAGGTCGGCCAGCTGCTCCTCGGCGGTCCCGTTGACCGCGGCACCGTTGGGGTCGGTGAAGAGGCCGGAGCCGAAGCCCTGGACCCGCGGGTCCTCGTCGAAGGGTCCGCCACCTCGTACGGCGTCGCGCAGCCGGTCGCTGAACGAGCCGATGCCCGTCCCGGCGAGGTTGCGCTGGGTGGCCTGGACGAAGCGCGCGTCGTCGGCGACCTCGCCGAAGTTCCAGCCCTCGCCGTAGAGGTAGATGCCCTTCCCGTCCACGCCGTCGCGCGCCACGGTGAGCCGGTCGAGGGCCGCGCGCAGCCGGGTCATGTTCTCCAGCGAGTGGTGGCCCATCAGGTCGAAGCGGAAGCCGTTGACCTTGTACTCGCGCGCCCAGGTGAGCACGGAGTCGATCATCAGCTTCTCCATCATCCGGTGCTCCGAGGCGGTGTTGGAGCAGCACGTCGAGGTCTCGACCGCTCCCGCCGCGGACAGGCGGTGGTAGTAGCCGGGGACGACCTTGTCGAGCACCGACTTCTCGTCCTGGCCGGACGCGGCCGTGTGGTTGTAGACCACGTCCATCACGACCTGGAGCCCGGCGGCGTTGAGCCCCTGGACCATCCGGCGGAACTCGACCGTGCGGCGCGTGCCCTCGGGATCGGTGGCGTAGGAGCCCTCCGGCGTCGTGTAGTGCAGCGGGTCGTAGCCCCAGTTGAAGCCGTCGCGCGTGCGCACGGCCTCGACGCACGCCTGCTGCTCGGTGGAGTCCGGCGGCAGGGCCGCGAGGTCGCAGGCCGGGACCTGCTGCGCCGAGCGGCGCTCCTCGATCGTGGCGATGTCGAAGGCCGGCAGCAGGTGCACCGTGTTGAGGCCCGCGGCCGCGAGCCGTCGCAGGTGCCGCATGCCGGCAGCCTCGGGGCGGGTGAAGGCGAGGTAGGTGCCGCGCTCGGCCGCGGGCACGGTCTCGTCGCCGATGGAGAAGTCGCGCACGTGCAGCTCGTAGACGGTGCGGTCCTCCGGCTGTGCGATCACCGGCGGCCGCGTGCGCGACCAGCCGGCCGGCGCGAGCGCCGGGTCGTCGAGGTCGACGAGCAGCGAGGCCCGGGAGTTCGCGGTCAGTGCGACCGAGTACGGGTCGGTCACCCGGTTGGTGACGACCGCGCCCGCGGACGGGGACCACACGGTCACGTCGTAGGTGTAGGCCGCGCCCCGCCACGAGGCGGGACCGCTGACGCGCCAGGTGCCGTCGCGGTGCCGGGTCATCGGCACCTGGCGTCCGGCGACCCGGGCCGCGACCCGCTGGGCGGTGGGCGCCCAGACGGCCAGCGAGGGCCGGCCGCCGTGCCACGTGGCGCCGAGGTCGGCGCGCGCGGCGTCGGCGTACACGTCGTCGAGGACGCCGGGCACCTGCACCCCGGTCGCGTCGTGCAGCGCGCCGCTCCGGTCGTACGACGCCACCGCGAGCTGGCCGGTCAGCACCTCCGGCACGCGCCGGGCCGCGCGCCGGTCCAGCCGGAACGCCTCGTAGCCCTCGAGGTGCGGGAAGTCGGCGAGCACGTCGGCGGGGAGGCCGTCGGGGTCGTGCGTCAGCGGCAGCGAGGACCCGCCGGTGACCGCCTCGGCGTCGACGGCGAGGTCGCCGGCGGTGGACCAGTGCAGGCGGTAGCGGCGTGACTCCGGGTCGGGGACGTCCCACGCGACGAGGTCGCGGCGCAGCCACTGCGCCTTGGCCTTGGTGAGGTCGGGCGAGGCCCCGGCCGCCCGCGTGGCGATCTGGAGCCGGTGCGTGGTCACGTCGTAAGTGAAGAGCACCTCGACCCCTCCTGCGGGGACGCTGAACGGGATGTTGGCACCGTCGGGTGCGCCGTCCTGCCCGTAGTTCTCCGCCCACGAGAGCCCGTGGGCGACCTTGGTCTCGTAGCTGCCCGGCGGCAGGGTCGCGGCGAAGGTGTAGGTGCCGTCGCCGTCGAGGTCCTTCAGCCAGCTGCGCATGCAGTCGGGCGACCAGTCGGCCGGGCAGCCGAGCTCGGACTGGAAGCTGCCGGCCAGGGTGGCGATGGGGCCGTTGGCGTCGGTGGTGATCCAGTGCGAGGCGTGGTCGTAGTAGAAGGTCACGTCGCGTGCGGCCCCGAGCGTCAGCGCGATGTTGCCGCCACCGCGCGCTCCGCCGGCGCCGTAGTTCTCGTCCCAGCTGTTCTCGAGGGCCGCCTTGTACTCGTAGCCGCCGGCCGGGAGCGTGACGGTCTTCTTCCAGACCAGGTCGTCGGCGTCGAGCGACATCTGTGCCTCGGCACAGTCGGGCTGCCAGTCGCCCGGGCAGCCGATCTCGCTGTTGTGGCTGCCGGGCATGGACACCGCACCGGGCTGGGTGACCGGTCCGCCGCCTCCGCCGCCGCCGGGGGTCGGCTCGGCCTCCGGGTCGCCAACGGTGGCGTACGACGACGCCACGGACAGGTTGCCGCTGCTGTCGCGCAGCACGGCGCGGTACTCCAGCAG
>JAYSEC010000227.1:0-2323 GCA_041914085.1 Nocardioides sp. | reverse complement strand
TGGACGCGTAGCGGTGCAGCTGGGCGCCGTCGGCGAGGGCCGGGTACGTCCGGCGCAGCCGCGCCAGGTCGCGAATGGTGCGGTAGAGCGGGTGGCCGGTGTCGTAGTTCGCGCGGGCGGTCGTGGCGTCGGTGCCGATCAGGTCGTTGTCGTTGTAGGTGGCGACGCGGCTCGCGAACATGTCCTCACGCGCGTCCTGGTCGCCGCCGTCGCCGACGAAGCCCTGCTCGTCGCCGTAGTAGACGACCGGCTGCCCGCGGGTGAGGTACATCAGCGCGTGCGCGAGCCGGTCGCGCTCGAGCACGGAGTCGGTGCCCCTCAGGAACGTGCCGATCCGGCCCATGTCGTGGTTGCCCAGGAAGGTCGGGGACGCGTAGGCGTTGGAGTCGGCGTCGGTGTACCAGTCGTCGCCGGCGAAGAAGTCGCGCAGCCGCGTCGTCGCCCCGCCCTTCGCGAAGCCGGTGCCCGCCTCCTGGAAGCCGAAGTCGAGCGTCGCGTCGAGCCGGCCCGCGGTGCTGAACGAGGACAGGTACGCCGGGTTGGCGTCGTACACCTCACCGAAGGCGAAGAAGTCGGGGTTGCCGATCGCGGCGGCGTGGTCACGGATCGCCGGCGCGAACTCCTGCCAGAACTCCAGGTTGACGTGCTTGACGGTGTCGATGCGGAAGCCGTCGATGCCGAAGTCGACCCAGGTCTTGTAGATCTCGGTCATCCCGTCGACGACGTCGGGCCGCTCGGTGAACAGGTCGTCGAGGCCGGCGAAGTCGCCGTAGGTGGAGGACTCGCCGGCGAAGGTCGAGTCGCCGCGGTTGTGGTACATCGTCGGGTCGTTGAGCCACGCCGGCACCTTGACCGTGCGGTCGGCCTCGCTGCGGAAGACCGGCGTGTAGGGGAAGGACGCGGCGGCGTCGAGCTGTGGGAACGTCTCGCCGCCGGCGTAGCGGCGGTCGTCGAACGGCTGGCCGGACGCGTCGCGGAACGGCTCGGCCTCCTTGCTGATGTAGGTGTGCGGCTCTCCCGGCTGGACCTCGGCGTAGTCGATGACGTCGGCGGTGTGGTTGGTGATGATGTCGAAGAAGACCTTGATCCCGCGGCCGTGGGCCTTGTCGATGAACGCCTTCAGCTCGGCGTTGGTGCCGAAGTGCGGGTCGATGCGGGTGAAGTCGGTGACCCAGTAGCCGTGGTAGCCGGCGCTCGCCTGGTCGCCGGTGCCCTGGACGGGACGGTTCTTGAAGCTGGGGGTGAGCCAGATGGCGGTGGTGCCGAGGCCGGCGATGTAGTCCAGCCGGTCCGAGAGGCCGCGGATGTCGCCGCCGTGGAAGAAGCCCTTGTGGGTCGGGTCGAGCCCGGTGGTCATCCGGTCGCCCGCGAGCCCGCCGGCGTCGTTGGCCGGGTCGCCGTTGGCGAACCGGTCGGCCATCACGAAGTAGAAGTTCTCGCGGGTGAGCGGTGCGCGCAGCGACGTCGTGGCCAGCCGGCGGTCGGCGGCCGTCGGGCGCGGTGACGGCTGCTCGGCGGGAGCGACGGCGATCCGGTGGGTGGCGTCGTCGTAGGCGAACCGGAGCCGCGCGGGCTGCTGCAGGACGAGCGGGATGTTGGCCCCGCCGGCCGTGCCGCCGGCGCCGTAGTTCTCGTCCCAGGAGCCGTCGATGGTGACCTTGAGCTCGTAGGACCCGGCCGGCACCTCGGCGACGAGCGCCCAGCTCCCGTCGTCCTGGCGCGCGAGCGAGGACTGGGCGCAGTCGGGCGTCCAGTCCGCCGCGCAGCCGAGCTCGCTCTGGAGGCTGCCGACCACGGTCACGGTCGCCGGCGGGGCGTCGCGGTGGTCGGCGCGGGCGGGCGCCAGAGGAGCCAGGCCCGCGAGGACCGTGGCCAGCCCCGTGAGGCCGAGGAGGGTACGACGAGGACGACGAGGGGTGCGACGCACGGGGACTCCCGAGAGGTGGGCCGAGGAATGTGGCGTCGCTCACAGTAGGTCCGCGCTGAGAGGTCTTGCAATGGCTGCAAGATCTTTCAGGTTGGCTCCCGCGTGGGCCGCCTCGGTTCTTGCAGACCGCGGCGCCCACGGCTCACTACACTCCGGCCCGGGAGCACGGGGAGGTGTGGTGGGGACCAACGCAGCGAGCACGCTCGCCTCGCTGCTGCGCGCGCTCCGCGAGGGTGCCGGGCTCTCCCAGGAGGAGCTCGCCGAGCGGGCCGGGCTGAGCCCCCACGCGATCAGCGCCCTGGAGCGCGGGACCCGCACCCGCCCCTACCCGCACACGCTGCGCTCGCTGGCGACCGCGCTCGACCTCACCGAGGACCAGCGCGCCCGGCTGCTGGC
>JAYSEC010000226.1:0-5765 GCA_041914085.1 Nocardioides sp. | reverse complement strand
TCGCCTCGCGGTCCTCCCAGCACTCGAAGATGTTGGGGCAGCCCGCCTCCTGGCAGACCGTGTGCAGACCCTCGGACTTCACCAGGTTCTGCAGCGAGGTGTACTCCGGGCCCATCTTGGCCCGGGTCTTGATCCACTCCGGCTTGCGTTCGATCGGGGTCTCGGCGTTGCGGACCTCGAGTCGGAGGAGCTTGCGTCCTTCAGGGGCGGGAGCGGTCGTCACCCCGCCACTCTACGACCCTGTGCCGAGCGTCCCCAATCAGCCCCGGCCCGCTCCCGACGTCGCTCGACGCGCGTCGCCGAGCCGGTTTCAGGCGCCCGGCCGGACCAGCTCGATCCGCGGGGCGCGGCCGGGCTCGGGGCGCGGCTCGTAGTCGGGGGTGGCGTCGTAGGGGTCCCACGCGAGGTACGTCGAGAGGTGGCGTCGCACGCTCGGCAGCACGTCCGCGACGGTGGCCTCGCGCCCCAGCTCCTCGGTCAGCGAGGTGACGCCCGCGTCGGCGATGCCGCAGGGGACGAACCGGTCGTACCAGCCGAGGTCCACGTCGCAGTTGAGGGCGAACCCGTGCATGGTCACGCCACGGCTCACCCGGATGCCGATCGCCGCGATCTTGCGCTCCGGGCCGCGCTCGTCCGCGCGCAGCCACACGCCGCTGCGTCCCGGGACGCGGGCGGTGGTCACGCCGAGGTCGGCGCAGACCGCGATCAGCGCCTCCTCGACCCGGCGCACGTAGTCGACGACCTTGACGTGGTCGGGCAGCGCGACGATCGGGTAGCCGACCAGCTGGCCCGGGCCGTGGAAGGTGATCTTGCCGCCGCGGTCGACGTCGATGACGTCGGCGCCGCCGGGGTCGAGCGGTCGCTCGTGGGGGTCGGTGCGCTTGCCGGCCGTGAACACGGGCGGGTGCTCGAGCAGCAGGACGGTGTCGGGGCGGCTGCCGGCGACGACCGCCTCGTGCACGTCGCGCTGGAGGTCCCAGGCGGCGAGGTAGTCGACGGCGTCGTCGCCGAGACCGGCGACCTCGAACTCCAGCTCGTGCTCCTGCGGCATGCTCCGACCCTACGCCCACGCCCACGCGGGTGCCGGACGGCCCGGGCCTGTGGATGGGCCCCGACACTGCCGCGCCGGATCGGCGAGGCTGGCCGGGTGGACCCCCGACGCATCCTCCCCGTCCTGGTCGCCGTGGCCGCCGCGTGCGTGGTAGCGACGACGGTCGTCGGCCTGGCCCGTCCGGGTGACGGTCCCGAGGCGCCGCGGCGCGAGGCGGTGGTGCCACACGCCGCACCCGGCCCCGCGCCGGGGCCCGCGGGCGCGCTGGCGCAGTGGGACGAGCGGCGGGCAGCGGCCTGGGCCGCCGGCGACGTCGCGGCGCTGCGTGGGCTGTACGCCGTCGGCTCGCGCACGGGTCGCGCCGACGTCCGCCTCCTGCGCCACTACCTCGCTCGCGGTCTGCGGGTCGAGGGCCTGACCACCCAGGTGCTCGCGCTCGACGTGGTGGACCGGACGGCGCGCCGGCTCGTGCTCGACGTCACCGACCGGGTCGTCGGCGGATCCGCGGTCGGCGGCTCCTCTGCGGTCGCCCTTCCGGCCGACCGGGCATCCACGCGGCGGGTCGTGCTGGTGAGGGCGGGGGAGCGCTGGCTGGTCGCCGAGGCGCGGTCCCGCGGTCAGGCGAGCGCCGAGGCCAGCACCTCGCGGACGTCCTCGTCCTCGAAGTCGTAGCCCGCGCGCTCCAGGGCGGCCGGGCGGGCGTTGACCGATCCGAGCAGCTCCGAGGACAGGTCTCCCGCGGCCAGCCTGAGCACCGGTGCCGGCGCGGCGAACAGCGCCTTGCGGTGCACGGCCCTGGCCAGCTCCCGGGTGAACTCGGCGTTGGTCGGGGTGGTGGGGCAGCACAGGTTGAACGCCCCGCTGACGTCGCGGGACTCGAGGAGGTAGCTCACCGCGCCGATCCAGTCGCGCAGCGAGATCATCGGGAAGTGCTGCTCGCCCGAGCCCAGCCGCGCCCCGAGCCCGGCCTTGAACAGCAGGCGCAGCTGCTTGAGGGGCGGAGAGGTGCGGTCCATGACCGGCGCGGTGCGCAGCACGCACACCCGCGCTCCCGCCTCGCGGGCCGGGTCGGCGGCGGCGGTCCACTCGCGGGTGACCTGGGTGAGGAACGCGTCGCCGAGGCTCTCGGAGTCCTCGGTGACCGGCGCGGCGCCGTGGTCGCCGTACCAGGCGATGCCGTTGCCGACGAGGAAGGCCGGCGCTCGCTCCGCGTCCGCGATGGTGCGGGCGAGCAGGCCGGTCGTCGACACCCGGCTCTCCCGGACCTCCTCGGCCCACCGCCCCGAGTGCGGGTTGCCGGCGATGCTCGCGCCAGCGAGGTTGACCACCGCGTCGGCGCGCCCGACCACGTCGGCGTCGACCTCGCCGGCCCGCGGGTCCCAGCGCGACTCGTGCGCGGAGGCGGGCTCGCGGCGCACGAGGGCGGTGACCTCGTGGCCGTGCACCCGCAGGTGCTCGGTCAGGTGGGTGCCGAGGAATCCCGACGCTCCGGCGATCACGACGCGCATGCGACCACCCAACCATGCGGCCCAAGCAGCAGCGCGCGGGACCGGAGGAGGGGCGGGTCCGCTCAGCCGGCCAGGTGCCGCCAGCGCCGGGACAGCTCGGTCCAGTGACCCTGGTCGACGATCCGTCCGGAGTCGAGCACGACCACCCGGTCGGCCTGCGCGAGCGCCGCGGCCTTGCTGGTCGCGCCGATCACCGTGGCACCGCGCGAGCGCAGCGCCTGCCACAGCTCGATCTCGGTGGCGGCGTCGAGCGCGGACGACACATCGTCGGCGAGCAGCACGTCGGCTTCGGTGGCCAGCGCGCGGGCCAGGGCGAGGCGCTGCACCTGCCCGCCCGAGAGGCGCACGCCGCGGTGCCCGACGAGGGAGTCGGGCCCGCCGGCCTCGCTGACGTCGCGGCCCATGCGCGCCGCCTCGAGCGAGGGCAGCACCGGGCGGGTCGGGTGGTCGAGGCCGACGTTGCCGGTGAAGCTGCCCGACAGCACGCGCGGCACCTGGGCCACGTGGGCCACCCGGGCGGGACGCAGGTCGGCCTGTGCGTCGTGGACGAGCCGGTCGTTCCAGCGGATCTCGCCGGTCGTGCTGACCAGCCCGGCGAGGGCGCCGAGCAGGCTGGACTTGCCCGACCCGACCTGGCCGAGCAGCAGCACCAGCTCGCCGGCGCGGACCTCGAGGTCGACGTCCTGGACGCCGACGGTGCCGTCGTCGTGGACCGCCGCGACGTCGCGCAGGGCGAGGGTGCGCAGCGGCTCGGGATCGGGACGAGCGGGCGGGGTGGCCGTGCCGGCGATGAGGTCCATGCCGCCCGGCAGCTCCATCAGGTCACCGCCGCCGGCCAACCTGCTGGTCGCCTCCATCCAGGCGCGCGTGCCGGGCGCCTCGGTGACGACCGCACCGGCCACGCGTCCGAACCAGTCGAACCCGCTCACCGCGTTGGCGACGAGCAGCGCCGTGGCCAGGCCCCAGTGGCCGGCGAGGAGCCCGGCCCAGGCCGCCACCACGCCGCACTGCACCATCACGACCGGCACGCCGTCGAGGAGGGACTGCACGCGGTGCTCGCGCACGGCGGCGTCGACGCGCCCGCCGTCGACCTCGCGGAGGTGGCGGTGGAGGTGCGGGGTCGCCGCGGCGAGCTTGACCGTGCGGATCGACTCGAGGGTCGAGACCAGCGACTGGCCGAACCGGGCCCGGGCCGCCGACGAGGCGGCGGCCGAGCGGCCGGCGACGCGTCGTCCGAGGGAGGACGCCAGGGCCGAGGCCGTCATCACCGCGAGCAGGACCGCGCCGGCGAGCCAGCTGCCGGCGATCACGGCGGTGACCGTGGCGACCAGCAGGCCGTTGACGAAGTCGACCCAGCGGTCGGTGTAGCGCGCGATCCGGTCGGCGTCCATCGCCCGGGCCACGACCTCGCCCGGCGGCGTGCGCACCAGGCGGCGCTGGTCGGTCTGCCCGGCGAGCACCGCGGCCCGCACGCGCATGCGGACCTCGACCCACCAGTGCGGGTAGGTCCAGAACGCCTGCGAGAGCAGCAGCGGGCCGATCATCAGCGACGCGACCAGGGCGAGGGCCATCAGGCCCGGCGTCTCGCCGCGCTGAAGGCCCGTCACCACGTGGCCCCACACGAAGCCGGTGATCGCACCGTAGGCGCCGGTGAGCGAGGCGACGAGGAACAGGACGGCGCCGAGGAGGCCCCACTCGGGCTTGAGCCGGATGCAGTGCCAGACCTGGCGCATCAGGCCGAGGGGCGGCTCCACGTGGGGTGGCTCCGGCGGGGTGGTGCTGCGGCGGACGGTGCCGATGGCGGCGTCGGCGTGGTGGTCCTCGACGGCGACCTCGTGCGCGGCCGCCTCGAGGAGCCGCCGGAACGGTCCCTCGCTCACTGCGAGGTGTGCCCGGGCGCCCTGCTGGACGACCCGGCCGGACTCGAGGACGGCGACCTGCTCGGCGCGCTCGGTGGTGGAGAGGCGGTGGGCGACGAGGATGCCGGTGCGTCCGCGGATCAGCCGGTCGGCGGCGCGCACCACCCGTGCCTCGGTGACCGGGTCCATCCGGGCGGTCGCCTCGTCGAGCACGACCACCCTCACGTCGCGAACGAGGAGCCGGGCGAAGGCGACGAGCTGCTCCTCACCGGCCGACAGGCTGGTGCCTCCCGGGCCGAGGAGCGTGTCGAGACCCTCCGGAAGGCCGGCGACCCAGTCGGTCAGGCCGAGCTCCTCGACGGCGGCCTCGACCTGGCTGCGGGGCGCATCGGCGAACAGCGTGATGTTGTCGGCCAGGCTCCCGGCCAGCACCTCGGTGCGCTGGGTCACCACGCCCACGGCGGCGCGCAGCTGCTGCAGGTCGAGGTCGCGCACGTCGGTGCCGCCGAGGAAGACCGACCCCCGGGGCGGCTCGACCGCCCGGGAGAGCAGGGACGCGAGCGTGGACTTGCCCGAGCCGGTGCGCCCGACGAGCGCGCAGGTGTGACCGGCGGGGACGGTCAGGTCGACGTCGCGGAGCGCGAAGGTGCCGGTGCCGTAGGAGAAGGCGAGGTGGCGCAGCTCGACGTCGAGCGGGCCGGGCGGCAGCGAGGCGCCGCCGACGGGCTCGGCCGGCACGGCGAGCATGCCGCGCAGGCGCAGCACGGCGCCCATGCCCTCCTGGAGGTCGGGCAGGTGCCGCGCGAGCATGTCGACCTGGCCGACGAACATCGTGGTCACCAGGAACAGGGTCACGAGCCGGGCCGTGGAGAGGTCGCCGTGGAGGACCAGGGCGATGCCGATGAGGCCGGTGGCCGCCAGCACGCCGTGGAGCAGGCCGCCGCTGCGACGGGTGACGCTGACCTCGACGGCCAGCACCCGGCGCAGCCGCCGGTGGATCTCGGCGGCCAGCTCGGCGTTGCGGCGCAGCACGTGGGGCTGGCCGAGCGAGGTGCGGATGTCGTCGCGGGCGGCGATGCCCTCCTCGGTCGAGGCCGCGTGGTCGGTCCAGGCGGCCTCCTCCAGCACCTTGCGCTCGGCGATCTGGGGGAGGAGGTGGCGGACGAGGGACCACACCGCGACGCCGCAGAGCGGGAACAGCAGGGCGGCCGGCCACCAGGTGAGGCCGGCGACGATCCACAGCGGACCGGTGGAGAGCACCGTGCGGATGGCCATCCACACGCCCCACCGCATCAGCTGGCCGACCTCCCACGTGTCGTCGTCGATGCGGTCGAGGACCTCGCCGAC
>JAYSEC010000225.1:0-5775 GCA_041914085.1 Nocardioides sp. | reverse complement strand
TGTCGAGGGCTGCCTGGCGCTGCTCGGGCGTCAGAGGGGGCAAGGCCACGAAAGCTGTCCTTCTACGTCGGGTGGAGGTCGGGTCCGGCGGTGGTCCGGCTCAATCTAGTCATCTCGCGACGAGGCAGGCAATCGAGCCGACCGGGGCCCGGCCGGGACGTGACGTACGCCATGACGGTTCACCACGGTATGTCGGCGGACAGGCACTTCACACGGTGAGCTCACCGTGGGAAGTGCCTGCTGGGCGACATCCCATGGTGGAGCGTCAGCGGGAGAGCGGGGTGCCGCACACGTCCAGGGCGTGCTGCTCGACCGCCCCCATGGCGGTGACGGTGCGCTCCGACCCGACCTTGCGGGCCGCGGCCTCGATGGTCGCCCGGTCGTCGGCGGACAGGTCGGCCGGCGGCTCCTCGGCGGAGTACGTCGACGGGTCGACGCCGGCGTGGTCGAGCGCCACCTCGAGGTCGCGCAGCGGCTCGATCACCACCGCCCAGTCGTCGGCGATGTCGCGGGGCGCCCGGGCGTGCAGGTCGTCGTAGGTGTCGAGGACCTCGAACAGCGCGCCGGCGTCCTCGGAGGCGGCGACGTCGGTGAGCGCCTCCTGGTGCTCCTCCACCGCCTCGCAGTAGCCCTCGGCCGGGTCGCTCGAGCAGGCGGCCAGCGCGACGGGGAGCAGCAGCGCGAGGAGGAGGGACCGGCTCACCCGCCCAACTCCTGCACGGCCTCGTTGCCGCGCAGCGCGGCGTCGCGGAGCGCGGTGACGTCCGGGCCGGCCCGGAGCACCTCGCGCGAGGAGCTGGGCAGCGCCCACCGGGCGGCGGTGCCGAAGATCCGCCTCAGGTCGGCCGTCGTACCTCCCTGCGCGCCGTAGCCGGGCACCAGGAACGGGCCGTTGACGTCGAGGTCCTCGCCGGTCTCGCCGATGGTGGCGCCCACGACAGCCCCGAACGAGCCGACCGGCTCGGCGCCGGCGTTGAGCGCACGGAGGTGCCCGAGGACGGTGCCGGCGACGGTCGAGTCGCCCGTGCGGGCGTGCTGCACCTCGGGACCCTCCTTGTTGGAGGTGAGGGCGAGCACGAAGAGGCCGCCGCCGTGCTGGTGGCAGGCCTCGACCATCGGGTCGAGGGAGCCGAAGCCGAGGTAGGGGCTGGCCGTGATCGCGTCGGAGGCCAGAGGGGAGGACGGGTCGAGGTAGGCGTCGGCGTAGGCCTGGCTGGTGGACCCGATGTCGCCGCGCTTGACGTCGAGCAGGACGAGCGCGCCGGCCTGCCGGGACTCCGCGACCACCCGCTCCAGCACCGCGATGCCGCGGCTGCCGAAACGCTCGTAGAACGCGCTCTGCGGCTTCACCACGCTCACCACGGGCGCGACCGCCTCGACCACCGTCAGCGCGAAGCGCTCCAGGGAGGCCACGTCGTCGCCAAGACCCCAGTCGTGGAGCAGGGCGGCGTGCGGGTCGATGCCGACGCAGAAGCGTCCGCGCGCGTCGATCGCCCGGGCGAGCCGGGTGCCGAAGGGGGTCATCGGGTCTCCTCGGAGTCGGTGAACGTGGCCCGGAGCCGGGCGAGGGTCGTCGGGTCGTGCAGCAGGGCGGTGCCGACCTGGACGGCGGCGGCACCGGTGGAGAGGTACGCCCGAGCGCTGGCGACGTCGTGCACTCCCCCGCACCCGACCGTGGGCACGTCGGGGAGCGCACGGGCGACCTCGGCGACGCAGCGCATCGCGACCGGGGCCACGGCAGGGCCGCTCAGCCCGCCCGACCGGCCGTCGGGGAAGGCCGCGGGGACGGCGTTGCCGACCACCACGGCCGTGGCGCCGGCCTCGTGGCAGGACCGCGCGCCCTCCACGATGCGCGAGACGTCGGGGCGCAGCTTGGCCAGGACCGCCCGGTCGGCCGGGAACTCGCGTCGCACCGCGGCGATGACGCTGGCGGCGTGGTAGGGCTCGCGCACCTCGAACAGGCCGGCGCCGGCCTCGTCGGGGGCACCCACGTTGACCTCCAGCCCGGCCACCCCGGGTGCGCGGCTGAGCCGGCGGGCGAGGTCGGCGTACTCCCCCATGGTGCTGCCGGCGATCGAGACGATCACCCGTGCGCCCGCGCGCACCAGCCACGGCAGCTCCGTGGCGAGGAAGTGCTCCAGCCCGGGGTTGGGCAGGCCCACGGCGTTGACCAGGCCACCGGGGACCTCGACCAGGCGGGGGCCGGGACCGCCGGGTCGCGGGTCGAGGGTGATCGACCGGGTGACGAAGTCGAGCCCGGCGAGCCCGGCGGGACCGGCGTACGGCACGAGCTCGCGGCCGGTGCCGCCACACCCCGAGGCCACCATCACCGGGCCGGGGACCGGGGCACTCACAGGGAGTCCCAGCGGACGCGGTCGCCGCGGACGACCGGACCCTCGGTGCAGGCCCGCACGACGCGGTCCACGCCGTCCTCGCCGACGACCGGGAGCGGACAGCCGTGGCACAGCCCCGTGCCGCACGGCGTGCCGGTCTCGACGGCCACCTGGCTCCAGGCGCCGGCCCGCTCGGCCGCGATCGCGGCGGCCTGCAGGACGTCGGCCGGTCCGGCGGCGTAGACGACGTCGGCGTCGGTGCGCCGCACGAGGTCGTCGACGTGGTCGGCCACGGTGCCGCGCTGGCCGACCGACCCGTCGGCGGTCAGCACGGTGACCGACCGCGCGGAGCGCCGCGCCTCGAGGGCGGACAGCAGCCGTGCCTCGTCGGGGGCGGAGACGACCAGGGAGACCGCGCAGCCGCGCTCGCGCAGCCGTCCGGCGAGCGGGAAGAGCGGCGCCGCGGCGTACCCCTCCCCCACGAGCAGGCAGGAGACGGGCTCCTTGGGCAGGGCGAAGGCCCGGCCCAGCGGTCCGGTGATGGCCACCGTGGCGCCCACCGGCTGCGCCGCCAGCCAGGTGGTCCCCTCGCCGCGCGCCTCGATGACGACGTCGAGGGTGGGCCCGAAGGCGCTGGACGCGCGCACCCGGTGCACCCACAGGGCCCGCCGGGCGACGTGCCCGGCGACGGTGACCGCGACGAAGTTGCCGGGCCGGAACGCCTCGGGCACCCCGGGCGCGGTCAGGGTCAGGTGGCGGTAGCCGCCGATCCGCTTGGTGGCCACGACCTCGCCCATCACATGGACGGGACCGTGCACGGGACCATGCGCGGGGTGGCGGGCGCCGCCGGGGACCGGGACCTGGGTCATGCCTGCGCGAGCCCCCGCACGATGCGGCGCGGCCAGAGCGGACCCTCGTAGACGAACGCGGTGTAGCCCTGGAGCAGGTCGGCGCCTGCGGCCAGGCGGCGGCGGGCGTCGTCCACCGTGGTGATGCCGCCCACGCCGACGAGCGCGAGGTCCGGGCCGACGCGGCCGCGCAGGAGTCGTACGACGTCCTCCGACCGCCGGGTGAGCGGGCGACCGCTCAGCCCTCCCGCACCGATCCCCTCCACCGTCGCGGCCGGCGTGGCGAGCCCGTCGCGGCTGATCGTGGTGTTGGTGGCGATGATGCCGTCCAGACCGGTGGCCAGCGCGAGGTCGGCCACCGCGAGCACGTCGTCGTCGCTGAGGTCGGGCGCGATCTTCACCAGCAGGGGCACCCGGTGGTCGGGGCGCACCTCGTCGGCGCGCCGCCGCACGGCGGCGAGGATCGGCTCGAGCTTCTCGACCGCCTGGAGGTCGCGCAGCCCGGGCGTGTTGGGCGAGGAGACGTTGACCACGAGGTAGTCGGCGTAGGGGGCCAGCAGGCCCGCGGACTTCTCGTAGTCGCGGGCGGCCTCCTCCTCGGGCACGACCTTGGTCTTGCCGATGTTGACGCCGAGGATCGTCGACCCACCCGCCGACCGCCACGCCGCGAGTCGCCGGGCCACGACCTCGGCACCGTCGTTGTTGAAGCCCATCCGGTTCACGATCGCCCGGTCGTCGGTGAGGCGGAACAGGCGGGGCCGGGGGTTGCCCGGCTGGGCCTCGCCGGTGACGGTCCCGACCTCGACGTGGCCGAAGCCGAGTGCCGCGAGCCCGTCGATCCCGACGGCGTTCTTGTCGAACCCGGCCGCCAGGCCGAGCGGGTGCGGGAACGTGAGACCCAGGGCGTGCACCGGCGCGGTCGGCACGCGGACGGCCCGACTCGTCACCGGGGCGGCGGCGCGGATCGCCCGGAACGCGGCGTGGTGGATCCGCTCCGGCTCGACCCGGGTGAGCGCCCGCTCGAACAGGACGTCGTAGGGGCGTGGTCTCGAGGCCCGCACCTCAACCACCGTTGGAGGGGGCGGTCTGCAGGTGCGCGGCCCAGTCCTGCAGGGACCGCACGCCGATGTCGCCGCGCCGCATCGCCTCCAGCCCCTGCACCGCCGCGCCCAGGCCCTGGATCGTGGTGATGCACGGGATGTCGGTGAGCACCGCCGCGGTGCGGATCTCGTAGCCGTCCGCGCGGGGGGAGCCGCCGCTGGTGGCGCCGTGGGGCGTGTTGATCACCAGGTCGACCTCGCGGTCGAGGATCTTCCCGACGATCGTCTTCTCGCCGTCGGGGCCCTCGCCCTCGGACTGCTTGCGCACCACGGTGGCGACCACGCCGTTGCGGCGCAGCACCTCGGCGGTGCCGGCCGTCGCCAGGATCTCGAACCCCATGTCGGCGATCTGCTTGACCGGGAAGATCATGTGGCGCTTGTCGCGGTTGGCGACCGACACGAACACCCGACCGGACAGCGGCAGCGAGCCGTAGGCCGCGGACTGCGCCTTGGCGAAGGCCGTGCCGAAGAAGGCGTCGAAACCCATCACCTCGCCCGTCGAGCGCATCTCCGGGCCGAGCAGGGCGTCGACCGTGCGGCCGTCGGCGGTCTTGAAGCGGTCGAAGGGCATGACCGCCTCCTTCACCGCGATGGGCGAGCCGTCGGCCAGGTGACCGCCGTCGCCCTCGGCCGGCAGCACCCCGGCGGTGCGGAGGTCGGCGATCGACTCCCCGAGCATCACCCGGGCCGCCGCCTTCGCGAGCGGGGTCGCGGTCGCCTTGGAGACGAACGGCACCGTCCGGGACGCGCGCGGGTTGGCCTCGAGGACGTAGAGCACGTCGGAGGCGAGGGCGTACTGGATGTTGAGCAGGCCCCGGACACCCAGCCCGCGCGCGATCGCCTCGGTCGAGCGGCGGATCCGGTCGATCTCCTCCCGGCCGAGCGTGATCGGCGGCAGGGCGCACGACGAGTCGCCGGAGTGGATGCCGGCCTCCTCGATGTGCTCCATCACGCCACCGAGGAAGAGGTCCTCGCCGTCGAACAGGGCGTCGACGTCGATCTCGACCGCGTCGTCCAGGAAGCGGTCGACGAGCACGGGCTGGCGCTCGTTGATGAGGCCGTTGGCGACGTAGCGCTCGAGGTAGCGCTCGAGGGCGGCGTCGTCGTAGACGATCTCCATGCCCCGGCCGCCGAGGACGTAGGACGGGCGCACCAGGACCGGGTAGCCGATCTCGTGGGCGATGCGCTGCGCCTGCGGGTACGACGTCGCGGTGCCGTGCTTGGGCGCCGGCAGGCCCGCGTCGGCGAGGACCCGGCCGAAGGCGCCCCGCTCCTCGGCGAGGTGGATCGCCTCCGGGGTGGTGCCGACGATCGGCACGCCCGCGTCGGCGAGCCCCTGGGCCAGGCCGAGCGGCGTCTGCCCGCCGAGCTGGCACACGACGCCGGCCACCGGGCCGGCCTGCTGCTCGGCGTGCACGATCTCCAGGACGTCCTCGAGGGTGAGCGGCTCGAAGTAGAGCCGGTCGGAGGTGTCGTAGTCGGTGCTGACCGTCT
>JAYSEC010000224.1:0-5827 GCA_041914085.1 Nocardioides sp. | reverse complement strand
GCTGGAGACCAAGCCCGACGTGTGCTGGCAGCTGCCGATCCGCCGCCAGTTCCGCACCGTCGAGGTGCAGGACGGGACGTCGTACACCGAGGTGTCGATCGGTGAGTACGACCGGCGCGGCTGGGGTCCGGGCGGGCACGACCTCGACTGGTACTGCTCCGGCAACACCGAGGCGCACGTCGCCCCGGAGCCCGTCTACGTCACCCACGAGGCCGAGCTGGTCGAGCTGATGGGCCCCGAGGGGTACGCCGAGCTCGTCCGCCACTGCGACGCCCACGTCCGGTCCCGCTCGGCGCTCGCCCTGCATCCTGCCGACCCGCGCTGACGGCGCGCACCAGTTTTCTCGACGTCAAGAGAACACGACCCCGGTGTGGCGATCCCCGGGTACCCGGCTCACAATCTCTGCATGCGCCTGGACCACGTCAGCTTCGCCGCCGGACCTGATGGACTCGCCAGCACCGCCCAGCGCCTCGGGGGGCTGCTCGGCACGGACTTCCTCGACGGAGGGGTCCACCCACGCTTCGGCACCCGCAACATGATCCTCCCGCTGGCCGACGACACGTACCTCGAGATCGTCGAGGTGCTCGACCACCCGGCCAGCGACAAGGCACCCTTCGGCCAGGCCGTCCGCGCCCGCTCGGCGCTCGGCGGCGGCTGGCTCGGCTGGGTCGTCTCCGTCGACGACATCGCCCCGATCGAGACCCGTCTGGGCCGCGAGGCCGTCAAGGGCAACCGCCACCGTCCCGACGGCACCGAGCTGGTCTGGCAGCAGATCGGCGTCAACGGCCTCATCTCCGACCCGCAGCTGCCGTTCTTCATCCAGTGGCAGTCGCCCGCCGAGATGCACCCGAGCAACGGCGCGACGGGCGACTTCTCCCTCGCGTGCCTCGAGATCGCCGGCGACCCGCAGCGGGTCAGCGAGTGGCTCGGCGAGACCGTCGAGGCCCCGCTGGAGGACGTCAAGGTCGAGTGGGTCGCGCCCAACGGCACCCCCGGCATCGTCGCGGTCCAGATCCAGACGCCGAACGGGCTCGTCCGCCTTTGAGGGCTCGCCCGTCCCCGAACATCTGGAACACCCCCGAGCTCTACGAGCTCGAGAACCGCGCCGCCGACCCGCACGACCGCATCACCTCTGCGATGCGCGAGCTCGGTGACTGGGCGGGCCGCACCCTCCTCGACGTCGGCTGCGGCAGCGGCTTCCACCTGCCGCTGTGGGCCGCCACCGCGGAGCGCGTCGTCGGCGTCGAGCCGCACCCGCCGCTGGCTGCGCTCGCGCGACGGCGTACCCGGTCCCTGCCCCACGTGACGGTCCTCGAGGGCACCGCGCAGTCGCTGCCCGTCCCGGACGCGTCCGTCGACGTGGTCCACGCCCGGTGGGCCTACTTCTTCGGTCCCGGCTCGGAGCCGGGGCTGCGCGAGCTCGACCGGGTCGTACGCCGCGGCGGCACCGCGTTCGTGATCGACAACGACCCGACCCGGTCCACCTTCGGCCGCTGGTTCCGGCGCGGCTTCCCCGAGGTCGACCCCGTGGCGGTGGAGCGGTTCTGGTCGCGGCAGGGATGGCGACGCCGACCGATCGACATGGGCTGGTCCTTCGCCTCGCGCGAGGACCTCGAGGCGGTGGTGCGCATCGAGCTCCCGCCCGAGGCCGCCGATGAGGCGCTCGCCTCGCACTCCGGCACCGAGGTCGACTACGCGGTCAACCTCTGGTGGCGCGAGTTCTAGCTCGACTCGCGGATCGCCAGCGTCGGCGCGAGCAGGACGCCGCGCTCCTCGACCTGCTGGTGCGACAGCAGCGCCCGCAGCGCCTTGACGATCTCGACGGCGACGTCCTCCAGCGGCTGGCGCACCGAGGTGAGGCCGACCGGGAACACCTGCGCCACCTGGGAGTCGTCGAACCCGACGACCGCGATGTCCTTGCCGGGCGCGAGCTGCCGGATCCAGAGGGTGTGGAGCACCCCCATGGCCAGGGTGTCGGAGGCGCACACGAACGCCGTCGGGCTGGACTCGTCGAGGAGCACCGCCGCCGCCTCGGCACCGCTGTGCACGACGTCCTCCACCCGCGAGGCCAGACCCGTCGTCGAGAGGCCGTTGGCGTGCATCGTCTGCACCCAGCCCGAGCGCCGGTCCTCGCCGATCGGGGAGTCCTTGCGCCAGCCGATCCACGCGATGCGGGTGTGGCCGCGGTCGATGAGGTGCTGGGTGGCCAGCCGGATGCCCGCCGCGCCGTCGACGTCGACCCAGACGTGGCGGGCCTCGTCGTCGTCCCACGGCCGGCCGAACGCGACGAACGGCGCACGCTGCTGGCTCAGCCAGGCGGCCTGCGGGTTGCCGAGGTAGGTGTCGGTGACGACGAACGCGTCCACCGCGGTCGAGCGCAGCAGGTTGTCGTAGCCGCCGACCGGGTCCTCGTCGTCGCCGGGGAAGAGCAGGACGTGGTAGCCCACCTCCTCGCTGGCCTCGACGAGCGAGTGCACGAAGCGGTCCATCGCCGCGTTCGCGGTGCCCTCCTGGGCCGGCGCGAAGCGCAGCCCGATCAGGGAGGAGGTCCGGGTGCGCAGGTTGCGGGCGGCACGGTTGGGCGAGTAGCCGAGCTCGGCGATCGTCTGGCGGACCCGCTCCAGGGTGTCGGGCCGGAGCAGGTCGGGGTTGTTGACGGCGTTGGAGACCGTCTGGCGGGAGACGCCCGCGCGCTCGGCGACGTCGGCCAGCGTCGGCGGTGTCACCGGCAGCTGGCTGCCGATCCTCTCGCTGCGCCCCATGCCGCAACCCCCTTGATCGATCCAAGGCCGCCAGCATAAGCCGACCCCGAGGCGCCAAATGGAGGAAGGGCCCTCGCGAGTATGAGTCGCAAGGGCCCTCCGGGTGACCGGATCGTGTGACGACCTCCGGTCGACGGCTGTTGCCCGAAGGTCCCCGCGGCTGCGTCACCCAGCCACGTCGGCCGGCACGCCGGAGCGTCCCGACCGGATGGACCCTCGTCTCCGAGCCGTCCCGCCCACCCGTGAGGGTCGGCGTGGGAGAAGTTCTACGGCGTGCGCGGGGGACCGCGCAAGGGGTACGACGAGCCCACTCGCGCCGAGCCGGCTGTCCACCGTCTGTCCACGGATCGGCGCGCGTCGTCCCCAGCCGGGCGGCGTACGGTCCACAGGATCCGGGCACGATCCACAGCTTGGGAGGCAACCTGTGGACACATGGTCCAGACCGGGTCCACGCCCGCGTCGGCCCGGTCCTGCCGGTGACGCCTCCCCGAGGATGTCGGTGGCCTCGCCTAGCGTGACGACCATGTCGACGAAGGCGAGACCGCGCTCCACCTACCGCTGCTCCGAGTGCGGGTGGGAGACCGCCAAGTGGGTCGGGCGCTGCGGCGAGTGCCAGGCGTGGGGCTCCGTCGCGGAGGCGGGCGCCCCGACGCTGCGGGCCGCGGCCGGACCGGTCTCGACGCCTGCGGTGCCGATCGGCCAGGTCGCGGTCACCGAGTCGGTGGCGCGCTCCAGCGGCGTGCCGGAGCTCGACCGGGTGCTCGGCGGCGGCCTCGTCCCCGGCGCGGCGATCCTGCTGGCGGGCGAGCCGGGCGTCGGCAAGAGCACGCTGCTGCTCGAGGTGGCCGCCCAGACCGCGCGCACCCGCCAGCGCACCCTCTACGTCACCGGCGAGGAGTCCGCGGCCCAGGTCCGGCTCCGCGCCGACCGCACCGGCGGTGTCCACGACGAGCTCTTCCTCGCCGCCGAGACCGACCTCGGTGCGGTGCTCACCCACATCGAGGAGGTGCGCCCGACCCTGCTGGTGGTCGACTCGGTCCAGACGATCGGCGCCTCCGGCATCGACGGGGTGCCCGGCGGGGTCACCCAGGTCAAGGAGGTGGCGGCCGCGCTGATCCGGGTGGCCAAGACCCGCAACATCACCACCATGCTCGTCGGCCACGTGACCAAGGACGGCTCGATCGCGGGCCCGCGCGTGCTCGAGCACCTCGTCGACGTGGTCCTCCACTTCGAGGGCGACCGCAACTCGCGGTTCCGGATGGTGCGTGCGATGAAGAACCGCTACGGCCCGGTCGACGAGGTCGGCTGCTTCGACCTGTCCTCCGAGGGCATCCAGGCCGTCACCGACCCGACCGGCCTCTTCGTCGAGCACCACACCCAGGACGTCTCCGGCACCTGCGTGGCGGTGACGATGGAGGGGCGCCGACCGCTGCTCGCCGAGGTGCAGGCCCTGCTGACACCCTCGCCGCTCGAGCGCCCGCGGCGCACGGTCTCCGGCGTGGAGTCCTCGCGCGTCGACATGGTCCTCGCGGTGCTGCAGCGCCACGCCCGGCTGCGCATCGCCGGCAGCGACACCTTCGTCGCGACCGTCGGGGGCGCCAGGCTCCACGACCCGGCCGCCGACCTGGCGATCGCCGTCGCCGTGGCCAGCTCCCACCTGGGCGTCCCGGCGCCGCGCGGGGCCGTGGCGATCGGCGAGATCGGCCTGGCCGGCGAGCTGCGCCGCGTGCGCGACCTCCCCCAGCGGATCGCCGAGGCGGCCCGTCTCGGGTTCAAGGTCGCGGTCGTGCCGCGCGGTCGCACGCTCGCCAGCGAGCGCGGCATCCCGAGCCACCGCACGGTCGACGGGCTGCGGGTGATCGAGGTCGACGACGTGTTCGGCGCGCTGCTCACGCTCGAACTCACCCCTCCGCTCTGAGCGGGGCCCCTACACTTCACCCGGACGGTGCACGGGGGTGCGCCCAGTGAAGGTGGAGGACCGGTGGCAGAGCGCATCGACGAGCAGCTCCGGCTGCGCGCGACCCTGGCCTCGATCGCACCCGGTACGCCGCTGCGTGACGGCCTCGAGCGGATCCTGCGCGGTCGCACCGGTGCGCTGATCGTGCTGGGCCTGGACAAGACCGTCGAGTCCATCTCGACCGGCGGCTTCACCCTCGACGTCCCGTTCACCGCGACGGGCCTGCGCGAGCTCGCCAAGATGGACGGCGCGATCGTGGTCGACAAGGACATCACCCGGATCCACCGCGCGGCCGTGCACCTGATGCCCGACCACACCATCCCGTCCGAGGAGACCGGCACCCGCCACCGCACCGCGGAGCGGGTCGCCAAGCAGACCGGCCACCCGGTCATCTCGGTGTCGCAGTCGATGCAGATCATCGCGGCCTACGTCGGCGACATCCGCCACGTCCTGGAGGACTCCGGCAAGATCCTCTCCCGCGCCAACCAGGCGCTCGCCACCCTCGAGCGCTACAAGCTGCGCCTCGACGAGGTGTCCGCGACGCTGTCCGCGCTGGAGATCGAGGACCTGGTCACGGTGCGCGACGTCGCCGTCGTCGCCCAGCGCCTCGAGATGGTCATCCGCATCGCCCGCGAGATCGAGGACTACGTCCTCGAGCTCGGCACCGACGGACGCCTGCTGTCGCTGCAGCTCGAGGAGCTCGTCACCGGCGTCGACGCCGAGCGCGAGCTGGTCGTGCGCGACTACCTCCCCGGCGGGCGTCGCCGGCCCACCAACCCCCAGACCCAGCTCGCCGAGCTCGAGGCGCTCTCGCCCACCGAGCTCGTCGACCCGGCCTCGGTCGCCCGGGCCATCGGCCTCGGCGGCGCCGAGCACCTCGACGCGGCCGTCGCCCCGCGCGGCTACCGCCTCCTCGCGAAGGTGCCGCGCCTGCCCGCCTCGGTCGTCGACCGGCTCGTCGAGCACTTCGGCGGCCTGCAGCAGCTCCTGTCCGCCGGGATCGACGACCTCCAGGCCGTCGAGGGCGTCGGCGAGCTGCGGGCGCGCAGCGTCCGCGAGGGCCTCTCCCGCCTCGCCGAGTCCAGCATCACCGAGCGCTACATCTGAG
>JAYSEC010000223.1:0-5874 GCA_041914085.1 Nocardioides sp. | reverse complement strand
CGATCGAGGACCCGCTCGACGAGGAGGACTGGGACGGCTGGAAGGCCATCACCGACGCACTCGGCGACAAGACGCAGCTCGTCGGCGACGACCTGTTCGTCACCAACGTGGAGCGGCTCCAGCGCGGCATCAGCGGCGGGCAGGGCAACGCGATGCTGGTCAAGGTCAACCAGATCGGCTCCCTCACCGAGACGCTCGACGCCGTCGAGCTCGCGCACCGCGCGGGCTTCCGCAACATGATGAGCCACCGCTCCGGCGAGACCGAGGACACCACCATCGCCGACCTGGCGGTCGCCACGAACTGCGGCCAGATCAAGACCGGTGCGCCGGCCCGCTCCGACCGCGTCGCGAAGTACAACCAGCTGCTCCGCATCGAGGACGAGCTCGGTGACGCGGCTCGCTACGCCGGTGCGGGCGCGTTCCCGCGATTCACGGGCTGAACCGGGCACACTGGGCCGCATGCCTTCCCAGCGTCGTACTCCTCGGGGCGGGCCGGGCGGTGGCGGGTCACGCGGACCGGGGCAGGGCTCGACGCATCCCGGCTCCCGCGGCCGCCGGCCACGGGCGTCGACGCGTACGACGTCCGAGCCGGCCGCCGAGACCGGCACCACCGTCGTGGCACGCGCCGCCTCCCCGAGGAGTGACGCGCGCCGTCCCCGCCTGACCGGCCGGGCGGCGGTCCTGGTGCTGGTCCTGGCCGTGCTGACGGTGTCCTACGCCTCCTCCCTGCGGGCCTACCTCCAGCAGCGCTCGCACATCGGCGAGCTCAAGGCGACCATCGCCGAGCGCGAGGCCAACATCGAGGACCTCGAGCGCGAGAAGAAGCGCTGGGACGACCCGGCCTACGTCAAGGCGCAGGCACGGGCCCGCTTCGGCTACCTGATGCCCGGCGAGTCCGGCTTCGAGGTGATCGGTCCCGACGGAAAGCCGCTGGAGGCCCAGGCCACCCTCAACGACCCGGACGACGTCATCAAGACGGTGCCGAAGGCGTGGTGGAGCGCGGCGTGGGAGTCCATGGAGCTCGCCGGCAACCCGCCTCCGCCGGACGAGCAGCCGGCAGACCTGATCGACGGAACCCAGCAGTGAGCAGCCAGACGTGAGCAACAAGAAGGACGACCACGCGGGGGAGCAGCGGATCGACCCCGCCGACGAGGCCGCCATCCGTGCCCAGCTCGGCCGCACGCCCCGCGGCATCGACTCGGTCGGCCACCGCTGCCCGTGCGGGAACCCCGACGTGGTCACCACGGAGCCCCGGTTGCCCAACGGCACGCCGTTCCCGACGACCTTCTACCTCACCTGCCCGCGGGCGGCCTCGCGCATCGGCACCCTCGAGGGCTCCGGCCTGATGAAGCAGATGCAGGCGCGCCTCGGCGAGGACGAGGAGCTGGCCGCCGCCTACCGCGCGGCCCACGAGAAGTACCTCGCCCACCGCGCCGAGGTCGGCGCCCGGGCCGGGCTCGACGTGCCGGAGATCGACGGCATCTCCGCCGGCGGGATGCCCGACCGCGTCAAGTGCCTGCACGTGCTGGCCGGCCAGTCGCTGGCCATGGGGCGCGGCGTGAACCCCCTCGGCGACGAGGTGCTCGACCTGCTCGGCGACTGGTGGGCCTCGGGCCCCTGCGTCACCGTCGCGGACTGACCGGGCACTTCCTCGCGCTGCAAGCCCGTGACCGGGCACTTCCTCGCGCTGCAAGCCCGTGACCGGGCACTTCCTCGCGATAGCCGGGCGGTCCAGCGCGAGCAAGTGCCCGGTCGGGACCTCCCAGCGCGAGGAAGTGCCCGGTCGGCACAATGGCGGCATGACTCACCCGACGCCCACCGTCGCGGCGATCGACTGCGGCACGAACTCGATCAAGGTGCTCGTGGGCGCGGTCCGCGACGACGGCACCCTCGACGTGCACCTGCGCGACTCCCGGGTCGTGCGCCTCGGCCAGGGCGTCGACGAGACCGGCGTGCTCGCCGGGGAAGCGCTCGAGCGCACCTTCGCCGCGATCGACGAGCTCGCGGCGGTGATCCGTGACCACGGGGTGCCGCCCGAGCGGCTGCGCTTCTGCGCCACCTCGGCCACGCGCGACGCCAGCAACGCCGCGGTCTTCGCCGAGGGCGTACGACGTCGCCTCGGCGTCGAGCCGGAGGTGCTGTCGGGCGACGAGGAGGCCGCGCTCGTCTTCGTCGGCGCGATCGCGGCGCAGGACCCCGCGCCGGCCGAGCCCGTGCTCGTGGTCGACATCGGCGGCGGGTCGACCGAGCTGGTCCTGGGCGAGGGCGACGAGCGACGATCCGTCTCGATGGACATCGGGTCCGTGCGCCTGCACGAACGCCACCTGCACGGCGACCCGCCGACCGCCGACGAGCTCGCCGCCTGCCTGGCCGACATCGAGCAGCACCTCGACGCGTCCGGCGTACCCCTCGAGCGCACCCGCACCGCGATCGGCACCTCCGGCACGATCAAGACGCTGGCGTGCGGCGTGATGGGGCTCGACACCTACGACCGGGCCGCCTTCGACGGTGCCGTGCTGTCCAACGCCGACACCGAGCGCTTCGTGCACCGCCTCGTCGCGATGACGGTCGAGGAGCGGCGGGCACTGCCCTACATGCACCCCGGCCGCGCCGACGTCATCGACGCGGGCGCGCTGATCTGGACCCGCACCCTGGCGCGGGTCCCGGTGCCCCAGCACGTCGTCTCCGAGGCCGACATCCTCCACGGCATCGCCGCGGACATCGCCCGATGACGGAACTCCCGCACCCGCTGGTGGGCGGGCACTTCAAAAGCCCCGTGGCCCCCGGCACCGGCTGGCCCGACGACCCGGCTGCCCCGGACACCCCGGTCGCCCGCGACGCCGACGACGTACGACGTCTCGCCCAGGCCGGCGACCTCGCCGAGCTCGACGCCCGGGTGAGCGTCTGCTCGGCCTGCCCGCGGCTGGTGGCGTGGCGGGAGGGCGTCGCGGTGGAGAAGCGGGCGTCGTTCGCCGACCAGCCCTACTGGGGTCGCCCGATCCCGGGCTGGGGCGACCCCGAGCCGTCGCTGCTGATCGTCGGGCTCGCGCCGGCCGCCAACGGTGGCAACCGCACCGGCCGGATCTTCACCGGCGACCCGAGCGCGGACTGGCTCTTCGCCAGCCTGCACCGCACCGGGTGGGCGGTCCAGGAGACGAGCCACCACGCCGGCGACGGGCAGCGGCTGGTGGGTGCGCGGATGGTCGCGACCGTGCGGTGCGCGCCGCCGGAGAACAAGCCCACCGCGGTCGAGCGCGACACCTGCGCGCCGTGGATCGCGGCCGAGCTCGCGCTGCTGCCCACGGTGCGCGTGGTCGTCGCACTGGGCTCCTTCGGCTGGGACGGCGCGATCCGCTCGCTCGTCGCGGCGGGGGCGCCCGCCCCGCACCGGAAGCCGAAGTTCGGCCACGGCGTCGAGGTGCAGCTCGGCGACGTCGTGCTCCTCGGCTGCTTCCACCCCTCGCCGCACAACACCTACACCCGTCGGCTGACCCGGGAGATGACGGACGAGGTCTTCGCGCGGGCGCGGGCGCTGACAGACTGAGCCCGCCGGCCCCGGTATCCCAACCGGCAGAGGAAGCCGCCTTAAAAGCGGTTCAGTCTGGGTTCGAACCCCAGCCGGGGCACCCACAGCTCACCCCTCCGGGCGCACCAGCACCTCGAAGGAACGCCCGTCGGCGGCGGCCTCGAACCGGCCGACCCGCTCGAAGCCGAGGCTCTCGACGACCTTCAGCGCGCGGGCGTTGAAGCTCGCCACGGTCATCCGGAAGGCCGACGGGGCGAACCGCTCGCGACCGTAGGCCAGGCCGGTCTCGATCGCCTCCCGCCCGAGCCCTCGCCCGGTCAGCCCGGGGCGCAGGCCACCGCCGGTGTCGAGCGCGCGGTCGTCGTACTCCCAGCCGGGCACGCGCCCGTCGGCGCCGAACGAGCGGAAGCCGATGAGCCGGTCGCCGTCGAGCAGCGCGTGGAAGCCGGCTTCGGGCTGCACCAGCCAGTCCGGGTCGCAGCCGGTCATGTCGTAGCAGTCGTAGGGCGCGGTGTAGCGCCACGTGCAGATGTCGGCCGCGTGCTCTCGGGTGAGGGGGGCGATCCGCATGGCGCGGAACCCTATCCGCCGGCTTCCTGAGAAGTTGCTGTGAGGGGAACAGCAACCCCACCGCGCACGTTTGAAGAGGTGTCACCCCGGCTAGAGTGGTGTGACGCGACAGGCGCCGTCACCGCGACGGCGTCGGAACCTCCGGATCCTCCGGGGGAGGCCTCCAAGGAGAGACCATGAAGAGCAACAACCCCGTTTTCGCCCGTTCCGAGGAGTTCAACCGCGCCTCGACGAACGCCTACGGCAACCAGACCTACGCCGGCGGCTCCGCCTACCCCGGCTACGGCGACCCGACCACCGACCCGTCCACCTGGGGCACCGGCACGCCCGGCCAGGTCGACCAGGGCCGGATGACGATCGACTCCGTCGTGCAGAAGACGGCCATCTCCGTCGCCGTGATCTTCGCGACCGCCATCGTCACCTGGTGGTGGATCGGCGACATGGGCACCACCGACAGCTTCGGCCAGACGGTCGTCGACAACGACGCCCTCGGCCGCGCGAGCATGGGCGCCATGCTCGGCGCCGGCGGCGCGTTCCTGCTGTCCCTGGTGAACTCGTTCAAGCGCGTGATCAGCCCCGCCCTGGTGATCGCCTTCGCCGCCCTCGAGGGTGTCGCGCTCGGTGCCGTCAGCAAGCTCTTCGAGGTGCAGTTCGACGGCGTCGTGATGAGCGCCGTGATCGGCACCTTCGGCGCCCTGGCCGGCACGCTCGCCGCCTACAAGTTCCTCAACATCAAGGTCGGCGACAAGTTCCGCCGCGGCGTCGTGGCCGCCATGTTCGGCATGGTGGGCCTGGGCCTGCTGTCCCTGGTGCTGGGCTTCTTCGGCATCAACACCGGCCTCTACGGCATGGGCGGCCTCGGCTTCGCCTTCGCCCTCGCCGGCCTGGTGCTCGGTGTGCTCATGCTGATCCTCGACTTCGACTTCGTCGAGCAGGGCGTCGCCGCCGGGCTCCCGGAGCGCGAGTCGTGGCGCGCCGCCTTCGGCCTGACCGTCAGCCTGGTCTGGATCTACACCAACCTGCTGCGCATCCTCGCGATCCTGCGTCAGGACTGAGCCACCGCTCCACCCGCTCCACCCCGCCGGGGCGCCCCCCCCCCGGGGGGGCGGGGCGGGGGGGCAGCAACCCCCCCACCACCCCCGGGGGGCCCACCCGCGCCATCGTGGTCCGGGAGGGCCCCCCGGATACCCCCCCCAACACCCCCCCGCCCGCCCCGGGCGTGGGGGGGGGGGGCCGTCGGCATTCCACGGCGCCCGCCCCGCGGTATCCGCGGTATCTAGGGACGATCTGGTGGGTCGAACGGTGCGATCGCCGACCAGAACGTCCCTAGATATATCCGGGTCGGGCGGCGGCGGCAGCCGCCGTAGAAGTCAGTCGGCGGAGGCGGGGGAGGCGGGGGAGTCGGCGAGTTCCCCGAGCTCCCCGTGCTCCTCGTGCTCGGGCGACTCGGCGTCGGTGGACGGCCGGCGCCGGCGGTGCCGGAGCTCCACCCAGCGTCCGCGCAGGCCGCGCTGGGTGCCGCCGACCTCCGTGCCGTCGACCTCCGTGCCGGGGGTCCGGGAGGCCCGGACCGCGGCGGCCGCGACCGGGAGGATGCCCTCGCGGCGCAGCGGCTCGGGCAGCGCCTCGTCGTCGGGCAGCAGGTCGAGCGCGGCCAGGCACGACGGGATGAGCACCGAGGCGAGCTGCTGGTAGCCGTCGGCCGACGGGTGGAAGCGGTCGGGCCCGAACAGCACTGCCGGGGCGGCGTCGAACTCGGGGCCGAGGATGTCGCCGAG
>JAYSEC010000222.1:0-5926 GCA_041914085.1 Nocardioides sp. | reverse complement strand
GCAGCCGAGACATTGTGCCGCAGCCACTCCGACGCGGCGTCACGCCCCGCCGTGGGGACCGCCACACCGTCGGTGCCGACGGCGTCGAAGCCCGTGGCGATGTCGGCGGCGGCGGGCCCGACGGCGACCAGCACGTCGACCCCGGCGCGGGCGGCGTACTCCCCCACGCCGGTGTGGGCGTCGCGGGAGCCGGAGCCGAGCTCGAGCATCTCCCCCAGCACCGCGACCGTACGCCGGCCACTGCGCGCGCCGATGCCCGCGAGCGTCTCCAGCGCGGCCTTCATCGACTCCGGGTTGGCGTTGTAGGCGTCGTTGACGACGACCAGGCCGTCGGGGCGCTCGTGCAGCTCCATGCGCCAGCGGCTCGCGGGGACCGCGTCGCTGAGGGCGTCGGCGACGGTGTCGAGGTCGACACCGGCCGCGAGGGCCATCGCGGCGGCGGCCGCGGCGTTGCGCCACTGGTAGGCGCCGACCTGCGCGAGGTGCACGGTGGCGCCGGACCCGCGGTGCCGCAGCTCGAAGGAGAGCCGGCCGAGCTCGTCGCTGGTGACCTCGCCGACGGCGACGTCGGCACCCGCGCCACCGAAGGTCGTCACGCGGGCACTGGTCCGCGTCGCCATGGCCGCGACGAGGTCGTCGTCGGCGTTCAGCACCGCGGTGCCGTCGGGTCCGAGCGCCTCCACGATCTCGCCCTTGGCCCGTGCGATGGCCTCGCGGCTGCCGAACTCACCGATGTGGGCGGTGCCGACGTTGAGCACGGCCGCGACGCGCGGAGGTGCGATCTCGCAGAGCTCGGCGATGTGGCCGACACCCCGGGCACCCATCTCGACGACGAGGTAGCGCGTCTCCTGCGTCGCGCGGAGCACCGTCAGCGGCACCCCGAGCTCGTTGTTGAAGTTGCCGCGCGTGGCCACGGTCGGCCCGGACTCGGCAAGCACGTGGGCGAGGTAGTCCTTGGTGCCGGTCTTGCCCTGCGACCCGGTCATGGCCAGGACGACGAGGTCCGGGAGCCGGTCGACGACGTGGCGCGCGAGCCGGCCCAGGGCCGCGGTGACGTCGTCGACGACCACCGTGGGCAGGTCGGTGGGCCGGCTGCCGAGCACGGCCGCCGCACCCGCCTCGCCCGCAGCGGTGGCGAAGTCGTGGCCGTCGACGCGCTCGCCCGCGACCGCGACGAAGAGGCCACCGGGCTCCGGCGTACGGGTGTCGAGGAACGCACCGCCCGTGACGGTCGCGTCACCGTGGGCCCGTCCCCCGACCACGTCGGCCACCTCGGCCAGCGTCATCTCGATCACCGGCGCACGTCCCCCCTGCCCAGGATCTCCTCGGCGGCGACCACGCGGTCGTCGAAGGGGTGCACCTCGCCGTGGACCTCCTGGCCGGTCTCGTGCCCCTTCCCGGCGATCAGCACGACGTCGCCGGGCTCCGCACGGAGCACGGCCTCGCGGATCGCGAGCCGCCGGTCGCCGACCTCGAGCACCTCGGCGGAGCCCCCGCGCGCGCCCTCGAGCACCGCGGCGCGGATCGCGGCCGGGTCCTCGGTGCGCGGGTTGTCGTCGGTGACGATGACCAGGTCGGCCAGCCGGGCCGCGATCTCACCCATCACCGGCCGCTTGAGGGTGTCGCGGTCACCGCCCGCCCCCACCACGACCACGACCCGGCCCCGGGTCAGCGGTCGGAGGGTCGCCAGGACGGCCTCGAGGGCGTCGGGCTTGTGGGCGTAGTCGACGACGACGGAGTAGTCCTGGCCCTCGGACACCTGCTCCAGGCGACCGGGCACGCCGCCGACCTGCGCGATCCCGTCGGCCACCCGCGCCGGGTCGAGCCCGGCCAACGCCGCGGACGCGATGGCGGCCAGCGCGTTGGACACGTTGAACTCGCCGGGGATGCCGACCGCAGCGGGGACCTCGACACCGGGCCCGAGGACGGTGAAGGTCGCCCCGGTCGGCGACAGCTCGACGTCGACCGCCCGCCAGTCGGCGTCCTGCCCCCGCGAGGAGTACGTCGACATCGGCACGCTCGCCACGTCGAGGAGGCGCCGGCCGAACTCGTCGTCGACGTTGGACAGGCCCACCCTGGCCCGCTCGGGGGTGAAGAGGCTGGCCTTGGCGGCGAAGTACTCGTCGAGGTCGGCGTGGAAGTCGAGGTGGTCGCGCCCAAGGTTGAGGAAGGTCGCCACGTCGAAGACGACGCCGTCGACCCGGCCGAGCACGAGCGCGTGGCTGGAGACCTCCATCGCGCAGGTGTCCACGCCGCGCTCGCGCATCACCGCGAACAGCCCGTGCAGGTCGGGCGCCTCCGGCGTGGTGAGCTGCGTCCGGACCGCCTCTCCGGCGATGCGGGTGCCGACGGTGCCGATCACGGCGGACGGGACGCCCGAGGCCGTCAGGCCCTGCTCGAGGATGCGGGTGGTGGTGGTCTTGCCCTGGGTGCCGGTGACGCCGATGACCCGCAGGTCGACGGCCGGGTCGCCGTAGATCCGGGCAGCCAGCACGCCGAGCACCCGGCGTGGCTCGGGCACCACGATCGCGGCGGTGCCGGGCGGCAGCCGGTCCAGGCCGGCCGGGTCGGTCAGCACGCCGACCGCCCCCGCCGCGAGGGCCTGCGCCGCGAAGTCCGCGCCGTGGGCGCGCGCACCCGGGAGGGCGGCGTACAGGTCGCCGGGCTGGATGCGTGCGGTGCTCAGCGAGATGCCGCACACGGCGACGTCGAGGTCGCCGTGGACCGCCACGTCGGTCCTGCCCCGCAGCCACTCGGCGAGCCCGGTCGCCGGGGTCGAGGGCGCGGACCGGGGCCGGGTCGGACTGGCTGGCGCATCCACCGACCGAGGGTATCGACTCACCACTCGACGGGGAGACGCGACGGCCTGCCGCCGGTCGGCTCGACGCCGTAGCGCCCGAGGACGTAGCCCATGATCCGCGAGAAGACGGGTCCGGCGACCGATCCGCCGCCGCCGTCGATCTTCGGGGCGTGGATCACGACGTAGACGGTGAAGCGGGCGTCGTCGGCCGGCGCGAAGCCACCGAACGACAGCGAGGTGCTGCCGTCGTACAGGCCGGTGACGGGGTTGACGCGCTGCGCGGTGCCGGTCTTGCCGGCGACGAGGTAGCCGGGGACCTGCGCCTTCGGCGCGACGCCGTCCTCGGGGTCGACGACCTTCTCCATCATCCGGGCGGTGGCGCGGGCGGCTTCCTTGCTGATCACGCGGGTGCGGGTCGCGACGTCGGTGCCGACGACGACCCCGTCGTCGGTCACCGCGCGGCCCGAGACCAGGCTGGGCGAGACGCGGACCCCGCCGTTGGCGACGGTGTTCACGGCCGCGGCCATCTGCGCCACGTTGACCGACAGGGACTGGCCGAAGGCGACGCGGTCCTTGGTCTGCGAGGTCATCGCCTCCCCCGGCGTGAGGATGCCGGGCGTCTCGCCGCGGACGCCGATGTCGGTCTTCTGACCCAGTCCGAAGCGCTGGAGGTAGTCGACCAGCTGGGTCGGCGTGAAGGCGTCGGCGGCCAGGACGGTGCCGATGTTGGACGACTTGGCGATGATCCCGGCGAGGGTCAGCCGGATCATGCCGTGGTCGAACCAGTCGCCGATGACGCGGTCCTGGCGGGCGAGGCTGCCGGGCACCTTGAACCTCTGGCGCGGGAAGGCCTTGCCCGCGTCGATGAGCGCCGCGGCGGTGAGCACCTTCTCGACCGAGCCCGGCTCGTAGGTGTCGTTCATCGACCGGGCGCCGAGGTCGGCCTCGTCGGCCTCGCTGGGCTCGTTGGCGTCGAAGGTCGGCACGTCGGCGAGCGCCAGGATCTCGCCCGTGCGCGTGTCCATGACGATCGCGGAGCCGCTCGCGGCCTGGTACTGCTGGACCGTCTGGGCCAGGACCTTCTGCGTGAACCACTGCAGGTCGCGGTCGATGGTGGTGCGCAGCGGGGTGCCGTCCTGCGGCTGCTTCAGCGTGCTCTCCCGCAGCGGGATCCGCACGCTCTTGCTCGAGGAGGACTGCCAGGTGGCCTCGCCGTCGGTGCCGGCGAGCTGCTTGTCGAAGGTCCGCTCGAAGCCACCGAGGGGCTCGTCGGTGCCCATGTAGCCGATGAGGTTCGCCGCGACGTCGCCGGCAGGGTAGTCCCGGATGGGGTCGTCGTCGGTGCCGATGCCGGTGTAGCCGAGCTCCTCGAGCTCGGCGACGGTGTCGGTGGCCAGCGTGCTGGGCACCCGCCGCGCGATGTATTCATAGCGGCTGCCCTCCTGGCGGCCGCGCAGCGCGGTCAGCGTCTTGAAGTAGTCGACCGAGAGCCGGTCGGACAGCAGCCGGGCGATCTCGGGGGCGTCGTCGGCCGTCAGCGACGGGTCGGCGAAGACGACCTTGCCCTTGATCGAGTCGGCGAGGGGTACGCCGTTGCGGTCGAGGATGTCGCCGCGCTCGGCCAGCAGCGGCACCTTCACCGCACCCTCCGACGCGGCCATGGCGGCGTACGAGCGCGGGTCCACGCCCTGGAGCTGGACCAGCCGGGCGCCGAAGAAGGACAGCACCATGGCGATGAGCACGAAGCCGATGCGCAGTCGCAGCATGGGGGCGCCGCGCGAGGCGCCACGCCTGGTGCGGGTGCTGGGCACTGCTCTCCTCTTTCCCCGGGGCCACCGTCCGGTGGCCTCACGACACTTCTACAGCGGGAGCGCGGCGGATCCGCGCCTCCGCGCCGTCAGCGGTTGCGGTTCTTCTTCTGCTTGTCCGTGCGGCCCTCGCGGCGCGCGTCCGTCGTCGCGTCCGGCGTCTCGGTGGTCGTGGCCGGGACCTGGACGACCGTCGGGTCCGGTGCGAGCACCTTGGGCTTGACCGGCGGCGGCGGCAGCAGCCGGATCGCGTTCTCGCGAGTGGCCGGCGTGCGCACCCCGCTGGTCCTGCCGGTCTCGAGGTCGAGGAAGACCGGCGCGCTCGGGATGACCATGCCCATCTGCTGTGCCTCGAGGGCCACCCGCTGCGGGTTGCGGAGCTCGTCGAGCTCCATGCGCAGCGTCTGCTCGCGCGCCGCGAGGGTGTCGGCCTGCTGCTCGAGGCTGGAGGCCGCGAACGACGCCTGCTGCATCGAGGTGTTGAAGAGCAGCAGCCCGACGATCCCGCCGACCAGGACCAGGCTGACCAGCGTCACGAACGGCACCCGCGGGGCGCGCGTGCGCATCCGCGGGACGACCGTGAGCCGCGCCTTGTCGACGGCGTCCTGGGCGATGCGGGTGACACGGGTGCGGGCCTGCAGGGCGGGGCTGCTCATCTGACGACTCCCGGGGGAAGAGGGGACGTGGCGGGTGCTGAGGGTCGGATGCGCTCGACGGCGCGGAGCCGCACGGAGGCGGCGCGGGGGTTCTCGGCGATCTCGTGCTCGTCGGCCTGCTCCGCGCCGCGGGTGACCAGGCGCAGGGCCGGCTCCGCCCCCTCGGGGACGAACGGCAGGTCGGGCGGGACGTCGAGCCGGGTGGCGTCGGCGAAGGCCCGCTTGACGAGGCGGTCCTCCAGCGAGTGGTAGGACTCCACGACCACCCGGCCGCCGACACCGATGACGGCGATGGCCTCGGGGATGGCCCGGCGCAGCACCGCCAGCTCGTCGTTGACCGCCATCCGGAGCGCCTGGAAGGTGCGCTTCGCCGGGTGCCCGCCGGTACGCCGGGCCGGCGCCGGGATCGTCGCGTAGAGCAGCTCGACGAGGTCGGCGCTGGTCGTGAACGGCCGGCTCTCCCGACGGCGCACGACCTCGCGGGCGATCTTGCTGGCGAACTTCTCCTCGCCGTACTCCCGCAGGATGCGGGTGAGCTCCTGCGCGGTGGCGGTGTTGAGCAGGTCGGCCGCGGTGTGCCCGGTGGTGGGGTCCATCCGCATGTCGAGCGGTGCGTCCTCGGCGTAGGCGAAGCCGCGGTCGCGGACGTCGAGCTGCATGGA
>JAYSEC010000221.1:0-5929 GCA_041914085.1 Nocardioides sp. | reverse complement strand
TCACCAGCGGGCGGTGTTGACCTCGAAGTCGGGGTGGATCGAGCGCATGTAGGCGGTGTCCTCGCGCCGGCGCACGCCGCACGAGAGGTAGAGCTCGTGCAGCTCGCCGAGGCGGTCGCGGTCGAGGGTGACACCGAGCCCGGGCGTGGTCGGCACGGTGACCGAGCCGCCGCTGAAGGACAGCACGCCGTCGGTGACCACGTCCTGGGTCTTCCAGGGATAGTGGGTGTCGCAGGCGTAGGTCAGGTTCGGCGTCGCCGCGGCGAGGTGGACCATCGCGGCGAGCGAGACGCCGAGGTGGGAGTTGCTGTGCATGGACAGCCCCATGCCCCAGACCTCGGTGATCTGGCCGAGCAGCGCGGACTTCCGCAGCCCGCCCCAGAGGTGGTGGTCCGACAGCACGACCTGGACGGCGTCCTGCGCGATCGCGGGCGGCAGGTGCTCCATCGCGATCACGCACATGTTCGTCGCGAGGGGCACGTCGGTGCCCGCGGAGACCGCCGCCATCCCCGGGATCCCGGGGGTCGGGTCCTCGAGGTACTCCACGACGCCGGCCAGCCGGGACGCCACCTGTAACGACGTCTCCACCGTCCACGCACCGTTGGGGTCGAGCCGCAGCGGCAGGGTGGGGAAGGCGTCGCGCAGCGCCTCGATCGCCTCGCACTCCTCGTCGGGCGGCAGGACCCCGCCCTTCAGCTTCAGCGAGCCGAAGCCCCAGCCGTCGACCATCCGGTGCGCCTGGTCGACGACCTGGGCGGGCGTCAGCGCCTCGCCCCACGCGTCGTCGGCACGGCCGGGGTGGCCCGCCCACTTGTAGAAGAGGTAGCCGCTGAACGGCACCGACTCGCGCACGGCGCCGCCGAGCAGCGCGCTCACCGGCACCCCGGCCTCGTGCCCCTGCAGGTCGAGGCAGGCGACCTCGAACGGGGAGTAGACGGTGTCGACGGCGGAGTCGACGTCGAGCATGCCGCCGAACGACGCACCCCCGCCGCCGGTCTCGCGACCCAGCACGTCGGTCACCAGCCGGCGCAGGCCGTGCAGGTCGTACGGGTCGTGGCCGGGGAGGGCGGCGGCGACCGCGGACAGCCGGCCGAGGTGGGTCTCGTCGGCGTACGTCTCGCCGAGGCCGAGCAGCCCGGAGTCGGTGTGCAGCTCGACGATCGCCCGCAGGGCGTAGGGCTGGTGCACGCCCACCACGTTGAGCAGCGGCGGGTCCTCGAACGCGACCGGGGTGACGACGACGCGGGAGATGCGCGACGCGCTCACCTGGCGGGCTTCACGGCGAGGATCGGGGTGTCGAGGTCGAGCAGCAGCCGCTGGGCGTCGCTGCCGGTGACGAGCTTGCCGACCGGAGAGCGCCGGCGCAGCCCGATCACGACGAGCCGCGCGGAGGTGCTCTCGGCGATCCTCGAGAACGTCTCGACGATGTCGTCGCCGTGGTCGGTCTGGTCGACGCGTGCGGCCACGCCCTGCGCGGCCGCGCGCGCGACGAGCTCCTCGGCGGCGGTCGAGTCGATGAGCTCGCCGTCGACCGTCGAGCGCCGCCGCGGGCTGTTGAGGATCACCACGTCGTCGCCGTGGGCCTTCGCCTCCGCGATGCCGGCCTCGAGGGCCGCCTCGCCGACGGGGGTGGGGACGTAGCCGATCAGGACGGTCATCGCAGGGAGTCCTCTCGCTGGACGGTCTCGGGGGTGGTGGTCTCGGTGGTGGTCGTGCCGCGGCGCAGGCCCTTGCGGACCAGCGGGAAGACGATGACCAGGACGACGAAGGCGAGGATGGTGCCGGAGATCGGGCGGGTCACGAAGCCGGTCGCGTCGCCGTCGAAGATCAGCATCGAGCGGCGGAAGCTCGACTCGATCAGCGACCCGAGCACGAAGGCGAGGACCAGCGGGCCGGGCTCGAAGCCGGTCTTCTTCATCAGGTAGCCGATGATGCCGAAGACGATCATCACGAAGATGTCGAAGACCGAGTTGTTGATCGTGTAGACGCCCAGGATGGTGATGAGCGCGGTGATCGGCGCGAGGATCGCCGGCCGCACGCGGAGGATCCGCACGAAGACGCCGACCAGCGGGATGCTCAGCAGCAGCAGGATCAGGTTGCCGATGTACATCGAGTTGATGACGCCCCAGAACAGGTCCGGGCGCTCGTCGATGAGCTGCGGGCCGGGCGTCACGCCGACGACGAGCAGCGCGGCGTACAGCATCGCCATGGACGCGTTCGCCGGGATGCCGATGGTCAGCAGCGGGATGAACGACGACGTGGCCGCGGCGTTGTTGGCCGACTCGGGGGCGGCGACACCCTCGATGGCGCCCCGGCCGAAGCGCTCGGGCTTCCTGGCCACCTTCTTCTCCGCGGCGTACGCCGCCAGGCTGGCCATGACCGCGCCGCCGCCGGGCAGCACGCCGAGGAAGAAGCCGATCAGCGAGCCGCGGCCGATGGCGGGGGACGCCACCTTGAGGTCCTTGCGCGAGGGCCAGATGTTCGCGATCGCGGCCGGCACGTGCGGCTTGCCGTGCCGCTCCTCGAGGTTGTAGAGGATCTCGCCGACGCCGAAGAGGCCCATTGCGACGACGACGAAGTCGATGCCGCCCTCGAGGTTCAGGCTGCCGAAGGTGAAGCGGTCGGCGCTGGTGAAGGTGTCGCTGCCGACCGTGGCGAGGAGCAGGCCGACGGCGGCGGCCGCGAGGGCCTTGAGGGTGTTGCCGTTGCCGATGGTCGCGACGAGGAGGACGCCGAGGAGGGCGAGCGCGAAGTACTCCGGGGAGCCGAAGTCGAGGGCGTAGCCCGCCACGACGGGGCCGAGGAGGGTGAGGCCGATGATCGAGATGGTCGCGCCGACGAAGGAGCCGATCGCCGCGATCCCGAGGGCGGTGCCGGCCTTGCCCTGCTTGGCCAGGGCGAACCCGTCGAACACCGTGACGACGGAGCTCGCCTCGCCGGGTATGCGGAGCAGGACCGACGTGATGGTGCCGCCGTACTGCGCGCCGTAGTAGATCCCGGCGAGCATGATGATCGCGGCGACCGGGTCGTGCGCGTTGTAGACGATCGGCAGCAGGATCGCCATCGTGGCGGCCGGGCCGAGGCCGGGCAGCACGCCGATGAGCATGCCGACGACGACGCCGATCAGGCAGTAGAGCAGGTTGCCCGGCTGGGTGACGACGCCGAAGCCGTCGAGGAAGGCGCTGAGGTCCATGGGGGTTCTCCTCTTCTGACCGGGCGCTCAGAGGGCGATCAGGTGGGGCAGCGGGATCGAGAGGGCGTAGAGGAACAGCAGGTAGAACGCCGCGGTCGTGAGGACGGAGACGACGATCGTGCTGCGCCAGGACTCGCCGCCGAGGAAGCGGAGCCACACGATGCCGAGCAGGACGGCCGGGATCTCGAAGCCGACCACGGGCAGGAGCGCGCCGAGCGCGAGGAAGGTGGCCGCGCCGACGACGGCGAGCAGGCTCGCCCGGGTGAACCTCTCCGCGTCTTCGAGCGCGCGGCCGCGGACGAGGAGCACCACGCCGAGCACGACGATCAGGAGCGAGACGACGAACGGCCACAGGCCCGGGCCGGGTCGCCGGAGCGACCCGAGCCCGTAGCCGTGGGCGAGCCACGCCGCGGCGGCGCCGAGCACGAGCACGACGAGCGCCGCGACCAGCTGGTACGCCGGCCCTCCCGCAGGGGGCCGCTCGTCGGCGAGGTCCTGGGCGACCTCGGCCTGGAGCTCGGCGAGGATGTCGCGCTCCTGCGCGGCGTCCGGACGCGGTGCGGTCTCGCTCATGGGGGTCTCGTCTCAGTGCGGTGAGGGTGGGGGAGGACCCCGGTCAGCTGGCGTCGCCGAGGTCGATGCCGTACTCCTCGACGAGGTCGGCGTAGCGCTGCTTGTCCTCCTCGAGCTGCGCGACGACCTCGTCGCCGGGGATCTCCATCGGGGTGAGGTTGTTCTGCTCGTTGAAGTCCTGGTACTCGGACGTCTCGAAGGTCGCCTGCATCGCCTCGGCGATGGTGTCCTGGATGTCCTGGGGCGTGCCCTTCGGCACGGTCATGAAGCGGTACTGCGCCACCTCGACGTCGAGGCCCGACTCCTGGGCGGTCGGCACGTCGGGGAGGAACTCGACGCGCTCGGGGCCGAAGACCACGATCGGGACGATCTTGCCCGACTGGATGTTCTCGATGGCTTCGCCGACCTGCAGGCAGGCGGTGTCGACCTGGTCGCCTAGCAGGGCGGTGAGCGCGGGGGCGCCGCCGTCGAAGGGGATGGCCTCGGACGGGGTCTTGTCGATGTTGAAGGTGAGCGCGCAGGCGAGCTGGGCGCCGGTGCCGACACCGGTGGTGCCGTAGGTGATCTTGCCGTCGGCGTCCTTGAAGTCGTCGATGGACGTGAACCCCGAGCCCTTGCTCGCCACGAGGACGTAGTCGTCGCGGGAGACGCCCTGGACGACGTCGAAGTCGTCGATGCTGGTGACCTGGTCCTCCGGGACGGCCAGCGGGGTGATCGCGAAGAGCGAGGCGTTCTGCACCGAGATGACCGAGCCGTCCGGCTCGGCCTTGGCGACCTCGGCCGCGGCGAGCGCGCCGTTGGCGCCCTCGCGGTTGATCACGGGGAACGAGCCGCCGAGCTCCTCGGAGAGGCCGCGGGAGATCTGGCGGCTGATCAGGTCGGAGGAGCCGCCGGCGGAGGCGCCGACCGGCATGTCGACCGCACCGGACGGGTAGTCACCGCTGTCGCTGCCGCCGCCCGTGGTGTTCTGCACGCCGCCGCAGGCGGAGAGGGCGAGGGCCGCGCCGGTGGCGAGGGCCGCGAGGCTGAGGGTCTGCTTGCGCATCTGGTGGCTCCTGGTCTCGGGGTGTGACCACCGACACTAGGTTTGTACGACGATGCCGGTCCAAGCCCCTTTCGGCATGGACTGATCCATCTCGTGCATCGTACCCTCGGCTCGTGATCACCCTCGACCAGGTCCGCTCCTTCGTCGCGGTGGCCGAGGAGCTGCACTTCGGGAGGGCCGCCGAACGGCTCCGGATGACGCAGCCGCCGCTGTCGCGGCAGATCCAGAAGCTGGAGAAGTCGGTCGGCGCGCGGCTGCTCGAGCGCGACAACAGGCGGGTGGCGCTGACCGGCGCCGGCCGGGCGTTCCTGGAGGAGGCCTACCGGCTGCTCACCCTCGTGGAGGGCGCCGGTGACCTCGCGCGGCGCGTCGACGCGGGCGCCGCCGGCGTCGTCCGCCTGGGCTTCACGGCGGTCTCGGCGATCTCGATCCTCGGCCCCCTGCTGCGCCGGCTCACCGCCGAGCTGCCCGACGTGGAGGTCGTGCTCTCCGAGCGGGTCACCAACGACCAGGTCGAGGGCATCCGCCGCGGCGAGCTCGACATCGGCTTGGCCCGGCCGCCCTTCGACACCTCGCTGCTGCGCTCGCGCGTGGTGCTGCGCGAGCCGCTGATGGCGGTCGTCCCCGACCGGCACCCGCTCGCCGCGGCCGACCACCCGCTGGCCGCGGAGGACTTCGACGGCGAGACGGTGATCGGCTACAACCCCGACCAGTCGCGCTACTTCCACGAGCTCTCGGTGCGCTTCTTCGCCAACGCGCACCCCAAGGTCGACCAGCGCGTGCACCAGGTGCTGACCGCGATGCTCCTCGTCTCCGCCGAGCGCGGGCTCACCCTCGCGCCCGCCTCCGCCGCCTCGCTGCACGTCGACGGCGTCGTGTTCAAGGAGCTCGCCCACCACGGCGGCGACACCCGCGTCGACGCCGACCCTGAGCGGCCTGTCGAGCTGCACGCGATCTGGTCGCGGCAGGCCGTCACCCCGGTCGTGCGCCGGGTGCTCGACGTGGTGACGCGGGTGGGCGCATGACGACCTTCCTCGACGCCAGCCACGTCGTCGTCGGCGCGGGCGCGACCGGCCTGGCCTTCACCGACGCGCTGGTCGACCACTCCGACGCGCACG
>JAYSEC010000220.1:2529-5930 GCA_041914085.1 Nocardioides sp. | reverse complement strand
GTGCTCGGCTCCGCTGTCGGCGATGCGCTCGGGGCGCCGTACGAGTTCGGGTGCAAGGCGGTCGGTCCGTCGGGTCCCGAGATGCTCGGCGGCGGTCTCGGCGGGTTCGCTCCGGGAGAGTGGACCGACGACACCGCGATGGCGTGGTGCATCCTCGACGTCGCGGCACGCCGTGGCGACCTGGGAAGTGAGGACGCCCTGACCCAGGTCGCCCGCCGCTTCCGGCAGTGGTTCGAGTCCGGGCCCGCCGACATCGGCAACCAGACCCGGTCGGTCCTCGGCGAGGTCGGGCCTGATCCGGCCGCCTCGACGCTGACGGCGACCTCCTACGACCTGCACGCACGCACGGGCCGCACGGCGGGAAACGGGTCGCTCATGAGGACCGCGCCCGTCGCCCTTCGGTACCTCGAGGACGGCGTGGCCCTGGTCGATGCGGCCCGGCGGATCAGCGCGTTGACGCACTACGACCGACAGGCACAGGACGCGTGCGCCCTGTGGTCGGTCGCGATCAGTCATGCGGTGGTGTCCGGCGAGGTCGACGTCCGGTCGGGCCTGGCGCTCCTGGAACCCGCGGCTGCTGAGACCTGGACCGGGATCATCGACGAGGCGGAGAGCAGGGCGCCGACCGACTTCAGCCCGAACGGCTGGGTCGTCTCGGCGTTCCAGGCCGCGTGGTCGGCGATCGTGCACACCCCGGTCCCCGCCGACGAACCGAGCCGGCACTTCGGCGATGCCCTGGACACCGCGATCCGGATCGGCGACGACACCGACACGGTCGCCGCGATCGCGGGTGGCCTGCTGGGCGCCCGGTGGGGCGCGGCATCGATCCCGCTGCGGTGGCGCACGATGCTCCACGGGTACCCGGGCATCACGGGCGAGGACCTGGTGGGGCTGGTCGACCGCGCGATCGGCTGAGGAACGCCCGTGGGGGGCCGGGTCAGAGCATGGTGGCGAGCACACACCGGCACGCACGTGTCCGACTTCTTGCCCTGGGCGAGCCCTTTCGAGGGCAACTTCTCGGACAGGTGTGGCGTCGAGCTGCCCAGCACAGGCCGGTTGCTGACCTTCTACTTCGACGGGTCCTACGACGACTTCGCGAGCATCGTCGGCACGTGGGACCGCACGACTCTCGCAGGCGCGCGGCTGGTCCACGTCGCAGAGCCGCGCAGCACGTGCGCGCCGTTGGCTCCTCCCGATCGCGTCCCCGAGTTCGGGGAGCAGATGCTGAGCGGCCGGCAGATCACGACGCATCCCGGGTGGGAACATCCCCTGCTCCGTGCCGAGCTCGGGGCCGAGGACTGGGACGTCGATGCCTGGCGCGCGCATCCGACCCAACGCGACGCCTTCAACGAAGCCCTGTTCGCGCTCGACGAGGGCGACGCACCACGCCACCAGATCGGCGGCTGGGCGGATCCGGTCCAGGGACCGGTCGAGCTCGAGGTCGCCCAGGCGGCGGACACGCGGGACCTGGACCCGGTCTCGTTCACCTGGCAGTGCGGCTGACGCCTCGACGCCCGCCGCGCGCGCCGGGTCAGAGCATGGTGGTGAGCACCCCGCCGTCGGCGCGGAGCGCCGCGCCGTTCGTCGCGGCGGCGCGGGGACTGGCGAGGTAGACCACGAGGTCGGCGACCTCCTCCGGCTCGATGAACCGCTCCAGCAGCGAGGTCGGGTTGCCGCCGATGATCGCGCCCTTCATCGCCTCGGGGTCGAGGCCCTGCGCGGTCGCCACCTGGTGGACCGCGCTCGCCACCCCCTCGGACCAGGTCGGCCCGCCCAGGACGGTGTTCACGGTGACGCCGGTGCCGCGGGTGAGCTTGGCGAGGCCGTTGCCGAGGGCGATCAACGCCGCCTTCGTGACCCCGTAGTGCACCATGTCGCCGGGGACGTTCACCCCGGACTCGCTGCTGATGAGGACGACCCGGCCCGTTCCCCGCTCCAGCATCGGCGGCATCAGCCGGCGGGAGAGGCGTACGGCACTGAGCAGGTTGACGTCGAGGTAGGTCTGCCACGTGGCGTCGTCGATGTCGGCGAAGGCGGCGAGCCCGAAGAGGCCGACGTTGTTGACCAGGATGTCGACCCCCTCGAGGCGGTCGAGGCGGTCGAGCAGCCGGTTGACCGCGTCCGCGTCGCCGAGGTCGGCGGCGATGCCGGTGACGTCCGCCCCGGGCACCTCGGCGCGGAGCCGGGCGACCGCCCCGTCCACGCCACCGCCGGCGCGGCCGTTGACGACGACCGACGCCCCCTCGGCGGCGAGTGCCCGCGCGACGGCGTAGCCGATCCCCTGTGTCGATCCGCTGACGAAGGCCCGCCGGCCGACGATGTCCAGGTCCATGACGTTCTCCTCGATGACTTTCCTGAGCAAGTAAACGGCCACCGTCGTCGACTTGCTTGGGAAAGTCAAAATGTCGCGTTCCGAGCGCGTCTCGCCTATCGTCGGCGGCCATGGACGAGCACGCGACACCCGAGAGCCTCGGCGCCGAGGCGTTGGAGACGTGGTCGGCCTTCGCGACGGTCCTCGAGTGGCTGCCGGCGGCACTGGACGCGCAGCTGACCACGGACGCCGGCCTCACGCACTTCGAGTACGGCGTGCTGTTCGCGCTGTCGACCGCGCCCGAACGCACGCTCCGGATGAGCGTGCTGGCGGCCTACTCCAACAGCACGCTCTCTCGCCTCTCGCGCGCCGCGACCCGGCTCGAGGCCAAGGGGTGGGTCAGGCGCTGGCCGGACCCTGCCGACGGTCGCTTCACCCTCGCGACGCTCACCGACGCGGGCGCGGAGAAGGTCGACGAGGCCGGCCCCGGTCACGTCGCCCTCGTCAACGACCTCGTGATGGACCGGCTGACAGCGGCGCAACGGCGAGCGCTGCTCGCGATCAGTCGGCGCATCATGGCCGCCATCCGCGAGGAGCCGGGCTGGCAGCCGGCCGGGCGTCGCGATGCGCTCAGGCGACCAGCCGCAGGGCGCGGTCCGCGCGCCCGAGACGAACCGTCTGGCCCCACGTCAGGGTGAGCGCGTCGGCCTCGATGCCGTCGCCGAAGGCGACGAGCCGGTCGGACTGGACGGTCAGGGCGAGCTCGTCGCCGACCAGCTCGCCCTCGGTCAGGCTCACTCCGGTCGCAGGAGACGGCCAGGCCTCGCGCACGAACCACACCAGCCGGGGGTCGGCGGGCGCCGGCAGCACCAGTGCGCTTCCCCGTTCCCGCCAGATCGACCGGCACCACCCGGTGGCGCCGGTGCCGCTGGCGACGATCAGGCCGGACGAGGCCTGCGCCTCCGCGCCGCCTCCCACGGTGACCAGCTCGTAGCGGGCGGTCTGGTGGCTCGGGTGGCCGACGAAGACCTCGTTGAGCGCGAGCAGCCGCTGCCCGTCGTCGAGCTCGGCGCGCACCATCGTCCGCTCG
>JAYSEC010000220.1:0-2429 GCA_041914085.1 Nocardioides sp. | reverse complement strand
GAGCGCGAGCAGCCGCTGCCCGTCGTCGAGCTCGGCGCGCACCATCGTCCGCTCGGTGACCTGGTCGGTCGCGTGGAGCAGGTCGCCGAGATCGGCGGCCGCGTGCCTCACCAGCACCCCGGCGTTGCGCCCCGGCTCGGGGTCGATGCCGATGACGGGCTGGCCGTCGAGGTACTTCGCCACGTTGGCGACCAGCCCGTCCTGGCCCACCACCACGACGACGTCGTCCGGCGCGAAGAGGAAGCGGGACACGTCCGCCCGCTCGACGCTGCCGCGCCGCCAGTCCACCGGCACCGCTGCCGCGGCGGCCTCGAGCGCGCGCTGCGCCAGCCGGTGCCGGTCCTCGAGCTCGGTGATGTCGCGGCCGCGGGTGCGGAGGAAGAACGCCGCCTGCCCGCGGGTGCCGTGCGTCGCCAGCAGCTCGTCGTACTCCGTGCGGCGGTGGACGAGCACCACCCGGGGTGTGAGGCTCACGACTCCGCTCCCGCCTTGGCGCTGCCGAGCTGGGCGAGGGCCCGGGTGACCAGGTCGGGGCTCAGCACGAGCGACTCGATCTTCGGCAGGTTCGCGGCCAGCTCCTTGACAGCCAGGGCCATGAGCACCGCCTCGGAGACGTCGGCGTACGCCGCCACGCGCGCCGCCTCCGCCTCGCCCTGCGCCGCGCCGGCGAGCCGCGTGCCCTCGGCCCGGGCCTCGGCGAGGGTGACCGTGCGGCGCGCCTCCGACTCCGCCGCGATCGCTCCGGCGGCGGCGCTCTCCTCGGCCTCGCGGCGGGCGTTCGCGCCACGCTGGCTGACCAGCTGCTCCTCACGACGCGCCAGCTCGATCTGCGTCTGGAGCTCGTTCTCGTTGATCGCCCGCTCACGCTCGACCGCCACCGCGCGCCGCTCGAACGTCGCCCGGTCGGCCTCCTGCTGGACCTGCTCGCGAGTCGGCGTGCGCAGTGCCTTCTCGACCTCCGGCTCGGGCCGCAGCGCGACGACGCGGACGCCGACGACCGTGATGCCGGTCTCGGCCAGGCGCTCGTCGCCGCGGAGCCCGTCGGCGATCACCGAGCGCACCGGGCCGACGCCGCCGGCCATCGCGGCCGCGAGGTCGACCGTCGCCAGCAGGTCGATGGCGTACTGCTGCGCCGACTCGACCAGCAGGCCCGCGACCTGCTCCAGCGGGGTGGCGCGCCAGGTGCCGTGCTCGGGGTCGAGCGAGAAGTCGATGCGCCCGGCGGCGACGGCGGGGTCGGTGACCCGGTAGGTGATCGTCGCCTGCACGGTGACGTCCTGGAAGTCGCTGGTGCGGGCGTGGAAGAGCAGCGGGAGCTCGCGGTCGTCGACCGGGACCTCGTTGAGCACCGCACTGAGCGGGCGGAACCAGAACGCGGCCCCGACGCCGGCGCGGATGGTGCGGCCGTTGCGGATCTGCTCGACGTACGTCGTCCCGGACCCGCGCAGGTGCCGGACCAGTGGGTAGCGGGCGATGTGGGCCATGACGTCCTCCTCGGTAGTTAATGTCACTTCGACATTAAGTCGCCGGGCCACTAATCGTCAAGTTGACGCGAAGCAGGTAGGCTCGCCCTCATGAGCTCCCACCCTCCCGTCGCGGTGACCGTGGACCTGGTGGTGCTGACCGTGCGCGACGACCAGCTCCAGGTGCTGACGGTGCGACGCGGCGAGGAGCCCTTCGCCGGTCGGTGGGCGCTGCCGGGCGGCTTCCTGCAGCCCGACGAGGACCTGCCCACCGCGGCTGCGCGGGAGCTGTTGGAGGAGACGGGCGTGGCCGCGGACCGCTTCCACCTCGAGCAGCTCGCGTCGTACGGCGCCCCCGACCGCGACCCGCGCATGCGCACCGTCACGGTGGCCTACGTCGCCCTCGCCGCCGACCTCCCGGCCCCGACGGCGGGCAGCGACGCCGCGGACGCCGAGTGGCAGCCGGTCGACCGGCTCGCGGCCGCGGACGCGCTCGCCTTCGACCACGCGACGATCCTCCGCGACGGTGTCGAGCGGGCGCGGGCCAAGCTGGAGTACACCCCGCTGGCCGCCGCGTTCTGCCCGGCGGAGTTCACCGTCAGCGAGCTGCGCCGGGTCTACGAGGTGGTGTGGGGCGTCGAGGTCGACCCCCGCAACTTCCACCGCAAGGTCACCCGCACCGAGGGGTTCCTCGTACCAACCGGCGCCACGACCACCCGCGACGGCGGCCGGCCCGCCCGGCTCCACCGCGTGGGGTCGATCAGGACGCTCCACCCACCCCTGATGCGCTGAGGCCTCAGCTCGTCGCGAGGGTGTGGTTGTCGATCTCCGGGTAGTGGCGGCGGATGTTCACCTTGCGCTCGAGCTCGCCGATGATCGCCGGGGCGAAGTTCACCTCGTAGAGGCTCTGCGCGCTGCCGAGGCCGCCGGGGCTGAAGACGTTGATCTCCATCAGCTTGTCGCCGA
>JAYSEC010000219.1:0-5935 GCA_041914085.1 Nocardioides sp. | reverse complement strand
GAGGACGCCGACCGGGTGCGCGCGGCGCTCGACCGGATGATGTCGCGATGATGAGCGGTGGACGCTCCCCCGACGAGGTGCTGCTCGGCTTCACGCGGGCGCTGCGGGCCGCGGGGGTGCCGGTCACCCAGGACCGCGCCCACGGCTTCCTGACCGCGGTCGCGACGGTCGGCCTCGACGACCGGCAGGCGACCTACTGGGCCGGCCGCGCGACCCTGTGCGGCTCGCCCGACGACCTGGCCCGCTACGACCAGGTGTTCGCGGCGTGGTTCGACCCGCGCGACGGCCTGCCGCGAGCCCGGCCGCGGGAGACCCCGCGCCCGGCCACGGCGCACCTGCTGCCCGACGCCGAGGGCGCCGGTGGCGAGGGCGACGGCGAGGAGGACGTGGTGCGTGCCGCGGCGTCTGCGTCGGAGGTGCTCCGCCACCGCGACGTGGCAACCCTGGACGCCGCGGAGAAGCGGCGTCTGGACGCGATGTTCGCAAGGCTGTCGCTGCGCCCGCCCGGTCGTCGTACGGCACGGCACCGGAGGTGGCACCGCGGCCGGCTCGACGCCTCGCGCACCCTGCGCGCGTCCCTGCGCCAGCTGGGCGAGCCCGCCGAGATCGCCTGGCGCCGCCGCGGGGTGCGACCGCGCCGGGTGGTGCTGCTGGTCGACGTGAGCGGGTCGATGAGCGCGTACGCCGACGCGCTCCTGCGCCTGGCCCACCGCCTGACCCAGTGCGGGCGCGCCACCGGTGCGAGCGTCGAGACCTTCACCGTCGGCACCCGGCTCACCCACGTCACCCGCGCGCTGCGCTCGCCCGACGCCGACCGGGCGATCATCGCCGCGGGCGAGGTCGTGCCCGACTGGTCGGGCGGCACGCGGCTGGGGGAGACCCTCCGGGTGTTCCTCGACCGCTGGGGACAGCGCGGCATGGCGCGCGGTGCCGTCGTCGTGGTCTTCAGCGACGGCTGGGAGCGCGGTGACGCCGGTCTGCTGGGTGAGCAGATGGCCCGCCTGCGGCGGGTCGCGCACCGCGTCATCTGGGTGAACCCGCACCGCGGCAAGGCGGGCTACGAGCCGCTCCAGGGCGGCGTGGTGGCGGCGCTGCCCCACTGCGACGACTTCCTCGCCGGGCACTCCCTGGCGACGTTCGCCGACCTGACGGAGGTGATCGCACGTGCGTGACGTGCTGCCCGAGCTGATGGCGTGGTGGGAGGCCGGTGAGACCGTCGGCATGGGCACCGTGGTGGCCACGTTCCGCTCCGCGCCCCGGCCGGCGGGTGCCTCCATGCTCGTCGGGCCCGACGAGACCGCGGTGGGGTCGGTGTCCGGCGGGTGCGTCGAGGGCGCGGTCTACGACCTCGCCCAGTCGGTCGTCGCGTCCGGCGAGCCCGTTCTCGAGCGGTACGGCGTCTCCGACGACGACGCGTTCGCCGTCGGGCTGACGTGCGGCGGGATCCTCGACGTGTTCGTCGAACGGGTCTCGCGGGAGACCTTCCCCGAGCTCGGCGCCATCGCCGCCGACGTGGAGGCCGGCCGGCCGGTCGCGCTGGCGACGGTGATCGAGCACCCCGACCCGGCCCGGCTGGGCCGGCGGATGGTCGTGCGCCCGGACGTCCCCGCGGAGGGCAGCCTCGGGTCGGAGCGTGCCGACGCGGCGGTCCACGACGACGTGCTCGGGCTGCTCGCCGCCGGCACCAACGCCACGCTCACCTACGGCCCCGACGGCGAGCGTCGTGGCGAGGGGATGCGGGTGTTCGTGTGGGGCTTCGCGCCCAAGCCGCGGATGCTGGTCTTCGGGGCGATCGACTTCGCCGCGGCCGTGGCCAAGGTGGGCTCGTTCCTCGGCTACCACGTGACGGTGTGCGACGCCCGTCCGGTCTTCGCGACCACGTCGCGGTTCCCCGGCGCCGACGAGGTGGTCGTGGACTGGCCCCACCGCTACCTCCGGGCCGAGCTGGACGCCGGGCGGATCGACCGGCGCACCGTGCTGACCGTGCTGACCCACGACCCGAAGTTCGACGTACCCCTGCTCGAGGTCGCGCTGCGCCTGCCCGACGACACCCGCCCGGCCTACATCGGGGCGATGGGGTCGCGACGCACCCACGAGGAGCGCCTGGACCGCCTCGTCGAGGCCGGCCTGTCCGAGGCGGAGATCGCGCTGCTGTCCTCGCCGATCGGGCTCGACCTCGGCGCGCGGACGCCGGAGGAGACCGCGATCTCCATCGCGGCCGAGATCGTGGCGCGGCAGTGGGGCGGGTCGGGGGAGCGGCTGGCGACCACCGAGGGCCGCATCCACCACGACGACTGACCTCCGCGCGTTCCCTACCACGCCCTCGAATTGGGCGCTCGGGCGGGTCTCGCCTATGGTCTTCGGGATGTTTTCGCTCCCCGTGCCGCCCCGTGTCCTCGTCCGTCCCCTCGTCTCCGTCGTCTCCGTCGTCGCCGCGCTCCTGCTGGTCGCGGGGCTGACGTGGTCGACCTCCCCGGCCCAGGCGGGCGACCGGTCCCGGAAGCACGCGGCGGCCTACGCCTCGGGTGCGCGCTTCAGCGTCGCGACGCTCAACCTGAAGAAGGGCATGCGGGTCGCGGGCATGCGCCACGACATCGGCCGGGTGCTCGAGGGGCGGCCCTCGGTCATCGGGTTCCAGGAGCGGCTCTTCAGCCGGCCCGCGCTGCGTGCCGCCCTGCCGAAGGGGTGGGCCCTGCTGATGCCCAGCGGCCCGACCGGCACCGACGACAACCCGATCGCCTTCGACAAGCGCGTCTGGAAGCTCCAGAAGACCTGGCCCGCCCTGCTGACCGGCACGACCTGGCGGCGCCAGACCGGCCGGATCGCCCACGACCAGTACGGCGTCGTCGCGGTGCTGCGGCACCGGAAGACCGGCCACACGATCCGCGCGGTCAGCTTCCACCTGCCCAACCACCTGCACAACCGCCGCACGGGCGGCCCCAACTACGCCAACCGCGGCGGCGTGCAGGCGATGTGGCGGATGGCGCACCGGCTCCGCGAGCTGGGGCAGAACACTCCTGAGGGCCACCAGTTCGTCGCGATGTGCGACTGCAACGTCACCGCCGACCGGGACACCACCGACGCCCTCCTGAAGGGCCGGATCATCAAGCCGTTGGGCCTGAAGTCCAACTACGCCGTCAAGGGTCGTGGGCCCGGCTCGGGGATCGACTACGTCCTGGCCGAGCGTGGCGAGCCCTACCGGATCAAGACCTACCGGTCCTACACCGACCTCGTCACCGACCACCCCGGCGTCGTCGGCACCTTCGTCCGACGTCGCTGAGTCCGCCTGCGGCGGACCTTGACGCGGTTCCCCTGTTGCGAGCGTCACACCCGGGCTAGGTTGGCGGCGATCCCCGGGACCGGAGCCGCCATGACCAGCGAAGACCTGCACGCGCGCCGCGTGGACGCCGTACGTGCCTGGACGCGGTTCGTCGCCGACGGCGACGAGCAGGCCGAGGCGGTGCGCCCGGAGATCCTGAGCAGCTGGCAGCTGTCCGGCGTGGTCTCGCCCGCGGTCACCCAGGCGCCGCTCGACGACGAGGGCGCGACGGCGGACTTCTGGAACGCCTCACCGCTGCAGACCGCGGTGATGCGGGTGCAGGACGAGCTGCGGCGGACCGCCGAGGACGGTGACCTGGTCATCGCGGTCACCGACGAGCAGACCCGCATCCTGTGGACCTACGGCGGCCGGGTGATGCGCCGCAAGGCCGAGACGGTGAACTTCGTGCCCGGCGGTCGGTGGGACGAGCGCAGCGTCGGCACCAACGCGCTGGCCATCGCGGGGCGGACCGCTGCGCCGTCGATGGTGTTCAGCGCCGAGCACTACGCCGAGGTCGTGCACAACTGGGTGTGCTGGGCCGCCCCGGTCTTCGACCCGGTGACGGGCCGCTCCCTCGGGGTCATCGACCTGTCGACGACGTGGGACCGCACGCACCCGATCGGCCTGGCGACCGCGCGCGTCATGGCCCGGCTCATCGAGGGCGCCCTCCCGACCGACCGGCGCCGGGTGGTCGGCGGCGCCGACGGCCCGGACGAGCCGGGCCTCGTGCTGACCGTGCTCGGCACGGCCGAGGTCTGGCTCGACGGCAAGCGGCTGCTGCTCAACCGTCGCCAGACCGAGATCCTGGCGCTGCTGGCCCTGCACCCGGCCGGGTTGTCCGTCGAGCACCTCCACTCCTTGCTCTACGGCGACGCCCCGGTGACCACCTCGACGCTCAAGGCCGAGGTGTCGCACCTGCGGGCCGCGCTCGCCGGCCAGCTCTCCTCCCGGCCCTACCGGCTCACCATGCCGGTCGCGACCGACGTGGAGGAGGTCCAGCGGCTGCTGCGCCGCGGTGACGTCCGCGCCGCCGTGCAGGCCTACGGCGGCGACCTGCTGCCCGGCACCGAGTCACCGGCGCTCGTCCAGATGGGCGACTACCTCGCGGTGAGCGTGCGTGAGGCCCTGCTCGCCAAGCCCGACCCCGACGCCGTGCTGCGCTACAGCGACCTCGCCCCGTACGACACCGCGGTCGTGGAGGCGTGCCTCGCCGCACTGCCCGTGCACCACCCGGTGGCACCCCTGCTGAAGGGACGGCTGGCCGCCGCGCGCTGAACGGACCCAATGTTGGGGAAATCGGCAAGGGCTCTTCCCCCCGTCGACGCCGAGGCGAATGCTTCCGTGAGCGCCGCGCCGAGGGACGCGCGGCCTCAACGAGGGAGAACGCATGCTCACAACACGACGCTGGACGGCTGCCGGTGCGGTCGCCGTCCTCGCAGGCACCGTGCTCGCCAGCCCCTTGGCGGGGGCGGCGGTGGCACCCGAGCCCACCAAGGTGGCGAAGAAGCTCGTCTCGCCGCTCAGCATGGTCGTCGCGTCCGACGGCACCACCTACGTCAGCCAGAACTTCGCCGGCCTGCTCACCGCGATCGAGCCCGGGCGCAAGCCGCAGGTGGTCTTCAAGGCGCCGAAGGGCACCGAGGTGGGTGCCTTGTCGGAGTCCGGTGGCGTCGTCCGCCTCGCGACCACCGCCGGCAAGAAGACCGCGCTGTGGACGATGCGTCCCGGCGGTGCGCCGAAGAAGCTCGCCAACCTGTGGAAGTACGAGAAGACCGAGAACCCCGACGCCGAGCAGGCCTACGGGTTCACCGACCTCGACGCCGCCTGCCTCGCGCAGATGCCGCCGGAGGTCCCCGGCGCCTACACGGGCATCAAGGAGTCGCACCCCTACGGCTCCGCGGTGCGCCGCGGGACGACGTACGTCGCCGACGCGGCCGCCAACGCGATCCTCGCCGTCGACGCGGACGGCGACGTCTCGACCGTCGCGGTGCTCCCGCCGGTCCCGGTGACCGTCACCGCCGAGGCGGCGGCGGCCAACAAGCTCCCGGCCTGCACCGTCGGCCACGCCTACAACTTCGAGCCGGTGCCGACCGACGTCGAGGTCGGCAAGGGCGGCTGGCTCTACGTCAGCCTGCTGCCCGGAGGGCCCGAGGACGGCAGCACGGGCGCCAACGGCATGGTGGTGAAGGTCAAGGCGAAGACCGGCAAGGTGCGCACCGTCGCCACCGGCCTCGCCGGGGCCACTGGTGTCGCCGTCGCCGACAACGGCGACGTCTACGTCACCCAGCTGTTCGGCATGCAGGTCTCGCGGATCAAGCACGGCACGACCGACCTCAAGACGTACGCCGAGGTGACGATGCCGGCCGCGGTCGAGTGGTCCGACGGCGACCTCCTGGTCTCCGCCAACGTCCTCTCGGACCCGCCGAAGGGGATGATCCTGAAGTACTGACCGCTGCTGCGAGCCAGCCTCCGGGCGTGCGGGGTCGGTCCAACCATCGACCAACCGTCGCGGCCTAGCGTCGGGCGAGAGTGATCCACCTCACACGCCCGGAGGCGCCACATGACGAAGATCGAACTCACCGTCGACGGGGCCGCGGTCTCCGACGACGTCGAGCC
>JAYSEC010000218.1:0-5941 GCA_041914085.1 Nocardioides sp. | reverse complement strand
CGGCCTCGGCGACGAGCTTCTCCTTCTCCGCCTTGGACTCCGCGGTCTTCTGCGCGCGCTCCTCGCGGCGCGCCGCACGCTGGGCGGCGATGACCGGCGCGAGGGCGTCGAGGCGCGCGGCGAGGGAGACGAGGTCACCGACCGCGTGGGCGTCGACCACCTGCTCGCGCAGCGACTTGATCGAGGAGGCCGCCTCCTCGGGGGCCAGCCGGCCGGAGGCGACCCGCTGCTCCAGCAGGTGGACCTTGCCCTCCAGCTCGTCGAAGCGCTTGGTGAAGAACTCCAGGGCCTCGGCCGGCGTGCCGGCCTCGTAGGACCCGACGGAGCGTTCGCCATCGGCGGTGCGGACGTAGACGGTGCCGTCCTCGGCCACCCGGCCCCAGGGCATCTCTGCCGGGGCCGAGTCGTCTCGGGACTGCTTGTCGGCGCTCATGGTCGCCCATCGTAGTCATGGCGAGGAGGCCCCTCGGTAGGCTTCCCACCGGTGCGACGCACGACGCGCGTGCCGACGAGCAGCCAACAGCACCGACCAGCAACGACAAGCAAGGACTGACGCCAGTGTTCATCGCCGGCTTCCCCGCCGGGCCGTGGGGGACCAACTGCTATGTCGTGGCGACCGGTCCGGGATCCGAGTGCGTGGTCATCGATCCCGGCAAGGACGCCGCCGCCGGCGTCGACCAGGTCGTGCGCGAGCACCGCCTGAAGCCGGTCAGCGTGCTGGTCACGCACGGCCACGTCGACCACATGTGGTGCGTCGCCCCCGTGGCCGGCACCTACGACGCCACGGCCTGGATCCACCCCAGCGACCGGCACCTGCTCACCGACCCGATGGCCGGGATGAGCCGGGAGACCACCCAGATGCTCCTCGGCGGCGCCTACGAGTGGGCCGAGCCCGACGACGTGCGCGAGCTGTCCGACCTCGCCGAGCTCGAGCTCGCCGGGCTCCGCTTCGTCGTCGACCACACGCCGGGCCACACCGAGGGCTCGGTCACCTTCCGTACGCCGTACGCCCAGCAGGACGTGTCGGAGGTGATGTTCTCCGGCGACCTGCTCTTCGCGGGCTCGATCGGGCGCACCGACCTCCCCGGCGGCGACCACGCCACGATGCTGCGCAGCCTCACCGACAAGGTGCTGCCGCTGGCCGACGACATCGTGGTCCTCCCGGGGCACGGCGAGCAGACCTCCATCGGCCGCGAGCGCGCCACCAACCCCTACCTCCTCGACCTCACCCAGGACGTCTGATGAGCAAGATCAGCCCGCTGAGCGGGTTCCCCGAGCTGCTGCCTGCGCAGCGCGTCGTCGAGCAGCAGGTGATCGACACCCTGCGCCGCACCTTCGAGCTGCACGGGTTCGCCGGCATCGAGACGCGCGCCGTCGAGCCGCTCGACCAGCTGCTGCGCAAGGGCGACACGTCCAAGGAGGTCTACCTCCTGCGCCGGCTCCACGAGGAGTCCGCGGAGGGGCACGCCGGTCTCGGCCTGCACTTCGACCTCACCGTGCCGTTCGCGCGTTACGTCCTCGAGAACGCCGGTCGGCTCGAGTTCCCGTTCCGGCGCTACCAGATCCAGAAGGCGTGGCGCGGCGAGCGCCCGCAGGAGGGCCGGTTCCGCGAGTTCACCCAGGCGGACATCGACATCGTGGGTCGCGACACCCTCGCCTTCCACCACGACGTCGAGGTCACCCGGGTGATGGTCGATGCGATGACCCGGCTCGACTTCCTGCCCGCGTTCCGGCTCCAGGTCAACAACCGCAAGCTGATCCAGGGCTTCTACGCCGGGCTCGGCATCACCGACGCCGACGAGGTCATGCGCCTGGTCGACAAGCTCGACAAGCTGCCCGTGGAGCGGGTGCGTCAGATGCTGCTCGACGAGGCCGGGCTGTCCGCGGCGGACGCCGACCGGGTCCTGCGGCTGGCCACGATCCGCTCCGACGACGACGGCTTCGTCGCCGCCGTCCGTGCCCTGGGCGTCGAGCACGAGCTGCTCGACGAGGGCCTCGCCGAGCTGGGCGAGCTGGTCCGGGGCTGCGCCGACCTGGTCTCCGACCGTGTGCGCGTCACCGCAGACCTCTCGATCGCCCGCGGGCTCGACTACTACACGGGCACCGTGTTCGAGACCCGCCTCGACGGCTACGAGTCGATGGGGTCGATCTGCTCGGGCGGGCGCTACGACGCGCTGGCCAGCGACGGGCGCACGACCTATCCCGGCGTCGGCATCTCCCTCGGCGTGAGCCGGGTCGTCGTGCCCCTGCTCACCCGCACCGGCCTCGTCGCGTCGCGGTCCGTGCCCAGCGCCGTCCTGGTCGCGGTGACCGACGAGGACTCGCGCGCCGCGAGCGCGGCAGTGGCCGCCGAGCTGCGCGCCCGCGACATCGCCTGCGAGGTCGCGCCCAGCGCGGCGAAGTTCGGCAAGCAGATCCGCTTCGCCGAGCGCCGCGGCATCCCCTACGTGTGGTTCGTCCAGGCCGACGGCACCAGCCAGGTCAAGGACATCCGCACCGGCGACCAGGTCGAGGCCGACCCGGCCACCTGGACCCCGCCGGAGGCCGACCTGCGGCCCCACATCGTCAGCACCGTCACCAGCACCCCCAGCACTCCCGAGGAGACCCCGTGATCCGCACCCATGACGCCGGCGCCCTGCGCGCCGAGCACGTCGGCCAGACCGTCACGCTCGCCGGGTGGGTGGCGCGGCGACGCGACCACGGCGGCGTCGCGTTCCTGGACCTCCGTGAGGCCAGCGGCGTCGTGCAGGTCGTCGTCCGCGACGAGGAGGTCGCCCACAGCCTCCGCAGCGAGTACTGCCTCAAGGTCACCGGCGAGGTCGTCGCCCGCAAGGCGGGCAACGAGAACCCCAACCTCGCCACCGGCGAGATAGAGGTCGTCGCCGCCGACGTCGAGGTGCTCTCGGCGGCGGCGCCGCTGCCGTTCCCGATCGACGACCACATCGAGGTGGGGGAGGAGGCGCGCCTCAAGCACCGCTACCTCGACCTGCGCCGCTCGGGCCCCAACGCCGCCCTGCGCCTGCGGAGCAAGATCAACAAGGCCGCCCGCGACGTGCTCGACGAGCGCGGCTTCGTCGAGGTCGAGACCCCGACCCTGACCCGCTCGACGCCCGAGGGTGCCCGCGACTTCCTGGTCCCGGCCCGCCTCGCGCCCGGCAGCTGGTACGCCCTGCCGCAGAGCCCGCAGCTGTTCAAGCAGCTGCTGATGGTCGGCGGCATGGAGCGCTACTACCAGATCGCCCGCTGCTACCGCGACGAGGACTTCCGCGCCGACCGGCAGCCCGAGTTCACCCAGCTCGACATCGAGATGAGCTTCGTGGACCAGGAGGACGTCATCACGCTGATGGAGGACGTCCTGGAGGCGATGTGGGCCCAGGCGGGCCACACCATCCAGCGCCCGCTGCCGCGGATGACGTACGCCGACGCGATGGCGAAGTACGGCTCCGACAAGCCCGACCTCCGCATGGGCCTCGAGCTCGTCGAGTGCACCGACTACTTCAAGGACACCACGTTCCGGGTCTTCCAGGCCGACTACGTCGGCGCGGTCGTCATGCCGGGCGGCGGCAGCCAGCCGCGCCGCCAGTTCGACGCGTGGCAGGACTGGGCCAAGCAGCGCGGCGCCAAGGGCCTCGCCTACGTCACGATCGGCGAGGACGGCGAGCTCGGGGGACCGGTCGCGAAGAACCTCACCGACGCCGAGCGCGACGGCCTGGCCGCCCACGTCGGCGCGAGCCCGGGCGACTGCATCTTCTTCGCCGCCGGGCCCGTGAAGAGCAGCCGTGCCCTGCTCGGCGCCGCCCGCCTCGAGATCGGGCGTCGCGGCGGCCTCCTCGACGACTCCGAGTTCGCCTTCACCTGGGTCGTCGACGCTCCGCTGTTCGAGCCGAGCTCCGACGCTGTCGCGAGCGGCGACGTCGCGGTCGGCGCCGGTGCCTGGACCGCGGTCCACCACGCCTTCACCAGCCCGAAGCCCGAGTTCCTCGACACCTTCGACACCGACCCCGGCAGTGCGCTGGCCTACGCCTACGACATCGTCTGCAACGGCAACGAGCTCGGCGGCGGGTCCATCCGTATCCACCGCGGCGACGTCCAGACGCGGGTGTTCAAGGTGATGGGCCTCGACGAGGACGAGGCGCAGGAGAAGTTCGGCTTCCTGCTCGACGCCTTCAAGTACGGCGCGCCCCCGCACGGCGGCATCGCGGTCGGCATGGACCGGATCGTCGCGCTGCTCGCAGGGACCGACTCGATCCGCGACGTGATCGCCTTCCCGAAGTCCGGCGGGGGCTACGACCCCCTCACCGCGGCGCCCGCTCCCATCACGCCGGAGCAGCGCAAGGAAGCCGGTGTCGACGCCGTACCTGCGAAGGACCTTCCGCACGAGGAGTGATCCTCGGGAGGTTTGCCGCCACAGGTTGGTTAACCGGTCGTAACTGGATCGTTACGCGTCAGTGATCGTGCCTGCGTCGCGGGTCACATAGAGTCCCGTCTCGGCGCCGCCCCCGGGGGATCCCCGGAGCGAGCCGGACAGTTCCCGAACCAGATGGGGAGAGCATGTCGGCAGAGACCGCAGGACCGGAGACGCTCGGCTCGCTGAGCAACGAGCCGGACCGCCAGGATCCCAACAGCCAGCAGGCCAAGGAGATCGCCGGCAAGTCCCCGATCCGGATCGCGCTCGGCCGTCTGGTCCGCGACAAGATCGCCGTCGTCTGCGCGGTGGTGGTCCTGTTCTTCATCATCTGCGCGGTGTTCGCCGGCCCGATCAGCTCCCTCTTCGGGGTCAGCCTCGAGACGCCGCTCGCCAGCGAGCGCGTGGACGGCCTCAACAACGGCCTCCCCAAGCCCGAGATGGGCCCGCCGAACGGTCCGTTCACGTGGGACCACCCGATGGGTGTGGCACCGCGGACCGGTGAGGACAACCTCGCCTACTGGCTCTACGGCTGCCGGGTGTCGCTGATCATCGCGACCACGGCCACCGTCTTCGCCAGCATCCTGGGCACCATCGTCGGCCTGCTGGCGGGCTTCCTCGGCGGGACGGTCGACAAGGTGCTGTCGTTCTTCATCGACGCGTTCCTGACGATCCCCTACCTCCTGGCCGCGCTCACCCTGGCCCCGATCATCAACGAGCGGTTCTCCCTCTCCGACAACTACGGGACGATCCAGAAGACCAGCCTGATCATCGTGCTGGCGACGCTCGGCTGGATGGGCACCGCCCGCCTGATCCGCGGTGAGGTGCTCGCGCTGCGCGAGCGCGAGTTCGTCCAGGCGGCCCGTGTCATGGGCATGCCGACCTCCCGCATCCTCTTCAAGGAGCTGCTGCCCAACCTGGCGGCCCCGATCATCATCAGCGTCTCGCTGATGCTCCCGGCGTTCGTCGCCGCCGAGGCCGGCCTGGCCTACCTCGGCATCGGCGTCACCGACGGCGTCAGCTGGGGCCAGACCATCCTCAAGGGCACGAACCTGACGTTCTTCCGCGAGTACCCCCAGTACCTGTGGCAGCCGCTGCTCGGCGTCGTCGCGCTCGTGCTCGCCCTCAACCTCCTCGGTGACGCGCTCCGCGACGCCCTGGACCCCAAGACCCGCCGCTGAGCGCACGCCCAGCACGAGGTCGATCGAATGTCGCCGGAGACGCCGTCCTCGGTGAGAAACACAAAGAAAGGCTGGACAGCATGAAGCGGAACAAGCCGCTTGCACTCGTTGCTGGAGCCGCTCTTCTGACGCTCGCTGCCTGTGGCGGCGGATCGTCGGACGACGGTGACAACGGGAGTGGCACGGACAGGGAGTTCGGCGGTCAGGAGGGGGGCACCAAGGACGCTGAGCGTCAGGGCCCCGCTGCGGACGTCGAGGGCGCGACGGCCGGCGGCACCATCACGGTGTACCTCCCGGGCGACCCCGGTCCCGACACGCTCGACCCGACCGGCGGCTGGTCCGTCACGGGCAACTC
>JAYSEC010000217.1:0-5976 GCA_041914085.1 Nocardioides sp. | reverse complement strand
CGCTGGGCGGCATCCGCAACACCAACCGCGCGATCCACGTCAACGGCCGCCCGGTGAACGCGCCCTACGTCATCTCGGTGATCGGGGACAACAAGACGCTGCAGGCGCGACTGCTGCAGACCAGCCAGGGCCAGGAGTGGTTCGCCCTCGTCAACGGGCTGGACTTCGTCTACTCCGCCCAGAATGTCGACGACATCAGCCTGCCGGCTGCGCCGGAGCCGGACCTCCGTGATGTGATCGAGCTCAACGCCGATCCGGACCGCCAGACCGAGGAGGGGAGCGCCCCGTGATTGCCGCCCTGGGACTGCTGCTCGGCATCATCGCCGGCCTGGTCTTCGCGCCCGACGTGCCGCTGAGCCTCCAGCCCTACCTCCCGATCGCCGTGGTCGCGGCCCTCGACGCGGTCTTCGGCGGCCTGCGCGCCTATCTCGACGGCATCTTCGACGACAAGGTCTTCGTCGTGTCGTTCGTCAGCAACGTGGTCATCGCCGCGGCGATCGTCTACCTCGGCGACCAGCTCGGCGTCGGTGCGCAGCTGACCACCGGCGTCATCGTCGTGCTCGGCATCCGGATCTTCTCCAACGTCGCCGCCATCCGGAGGCACGTGTTCCATGCCTGACAGCACCACGCGCGCGCCCCGGGGGTCCGGCCCGCCGCAGCGGCAGGACCGCGGGCGCGAGCGGCTGCGCACGGCGCTGGTGAAGCCGTCGCGTCGCCAGGTGGTGGTCGGGGTGCTGCTGGCCGTGCTCGGGTTCGCCTTCGTCGTGCAGGTGCGCGACACCAAGGCCAACGACACCTACGCCGGCCTCCGGGAGAGCGAGCTGATCCAGGTGCTCGACGGACTGACCGGCACCGCCGAGCGCGCCCGGCGGGAGGTCGACCGCCTCGAGACCCGCCGTGACGAGCTGCAGGACGAGTCGCGGGCCCGCTCCGCGGCCCTCGACGAGGCCGAGCAGCGGGTGCGCACGCTCAACATCATCGCCGGGCTCGTCCCGGTGTCCGGGCCGGGCCTGCGGGTCACCATCACCGAGTCGACCAGCCGGGTCGCGGTCGGGTCGATGCTCGACATGGTGCAGGAGCTCAGGACCGCGGGGGCGGAGGCGATGGAGTTCAACGACGAGATCCGCCTCGGCGCCGACAGCTCCTTCGAGAACGCCGTCGGCGGGATCGAGCTCGACGACCAGCTGCTGGAGCCGCCGTACGTCCTCGACGTGATCGGCGACCCGCACATCCTCAGGACCGCGCTCACCTTCTCCACCGGCCCCGTGGAGACGTTCGCCGAGGACGGCGCGACGGTGGACATCGAGGAGCTCGAGTCGGTGGAGATCACGAGCGTGCGCGAGGCCCGCCGACCCGAGTACGCCGAGCTCGGCACGGGACAGTAACCTGCGCCACAATCGACTCCAGCAGTCCAGCAGTCCAGCAGTCCAGCCGTCCCGCCAGCCGTTCCGTCACAGAGGAGCCATCGTGTATCCGGAGAACCTGAAGTACACCAGCGAGCACGAGTGGGTCCGCACGCCCGGCGACAGCGAGGGCTCGGTCCGCGTGGGGATCACCGACTTCGCCCAGGACGCGCTCGGCGACATCGTGTACGTCTCCCTCCCGCAGGTGGGCGACCAGGTCACCGCGGGCGACACCTGCGGCGAGCTCGAGTCCACCAAGTCGGTCAGCGACATCTACGCGCCCGTCAACGGCGAGGTCGTGGCCACCAACGGTGCGCTCGACCAGACGCCCGAGCTGGTCAACAGCGACCCCTACGAGGCGGGCTGGCTCTTCGAGGTCAACGTCGCCGACCCCGCCCAGGTCGACGGCCTGCTCGACGCCGCGGCCTACCAGGCCGGGCTCGACGGCTGATCCGCCGCGACTCCTCAGCCAGGGGCTGGTAGGTTCGGGGCAACCGTCAACCTCAACCCTCGGCTGAGGGTTCAGTGTCGATCCGTCGAGGAGTTTTCCATGCCGTTCTGCACCGCCTGTGGCAAGCAGAACCCTGACGATGCGCGCTTCTGTGCCCAGTGCGGCACCAAGCTGCTCGGCGGGGAAGACACCGGCGCTTCGCCGGTGGAGAGCACCGCCACGATCACCTTCGGCGTGCCGGACCAGCGCGAGTCCTCGGACCGCCAGCTGAGCCCGGTCGACGCCGCCGCCGTCGACGCGCTGCCCGCCGGCCACGCGCTGCTCGTCGTGCAGCGCGGTCCGAGCGCCGGGTCGCGGTTCCTCCTCGACACCGACGTGGTCGGGGCCGGCCGCCACCCCGACAGCGAGATCTTCCTCGACGACGTCACCGTGTCCCGCCGGCACGCGGAGTTCCGCCGGTCCGGCACGGGCTACTCGGTCAGCGACGTCGGCAGCCTCAACGGCACCTACGTCAACCGCGACCGCATCGACTCCGTCGAGCTCAACGACGGCGACGAGGTCCAGATCGGCAAGTACCGCCTCGTCTTCTTCTCCTCCCACCCGGACAGCTGATCCGTGAGTGCCTCGACGCCTGCGAGCTCGGGTCGCGGCGCCCGCTTCAACATCGGGCAGGTCCTCGACCAGCTGCGGCCCGACTTCCCCGGGGTGACCATCCCCAAGATCCGCTTCCTGGAGGACAAGGGGCTGGTCAAGCCCGAGCGCACCGCCGCCGGCTACCGCAAGTTCTCCGGCGACGACGTCGCTCGGCTGCGTTACATCCTGCTGATGCAGCGCGACCACTACCTCCCGCTGAAGGTGATCGGTGACCACCTCGATGCGATCGACCGGGGACTGGAGCCGCCGCCGATCGAGTCGGTCGTGCCGACCGTGCCGAAGGTCGCCCTCAGCGCCGACGGCCTCCCCAGCCCCGAGTCGTTCCGGCGCACCAGCGAGCTGCGGCTCTCGCGTCGCGAGCTGCTCAAGGTCGCCGACATCTCCGAGGACCTGCTCGCGCAGCTCGAGCAGTACGGCCTGGTGAGCGCCCGCACGGGCACCGGGCACTTCGACAGCGACGCGCTCGTCGTCGCACAGACCGCGCGGGAGCTGGCCGACTTCGGCTTCGAGCCGCGCCACCTGCGCGCGTTCAAGACGGCCGCGGACCGCGAGGTCGGCCTGGTCCAGCAGGTCGTCGCGCCCCTCGCCCGGGGCCGCGACGCGGCCGCGCGGGGGCGCGCCGAGGACGCCACCTCGGAGATCGCCGCCCTCTCGGTCCGCCTCCACGCCACCCTCGTCAAGATCGGCCTCGACCGCGCCTGACCCGGCCTGTCGGACAGGACGAGGTTCCTGCGCGGCGCGCGGTTGAGCGTCGTACGACCGCGCACGCGGCCCTTTCTCCTGTGTGACAGGCCGGGGTGTGTCGAACAGGACGAGGTCGGCGACCGGGTGGCCACTGAGCGTGGCGGGCCATCGGTCGGGTCACTTCCTCCTGCCCGACAGGCCGGGGTGTGTCGGACAGGACGAGGTTCCTGCGCGGCGCGCGGTTGAGCGTCGTACGACGGCGCGCGCGGCCCTTTCTCCTGTTCGACAGGCCGGGTCCGGGCAGCGCGAGCAGGGGCGATGGGCCGGGTCACCGGACGTGAGTAGGGTGGGGACATGCGGGAAATGGACGTCGTGGGTGTCCGTGTCGAGATGCCTTCCAACCAGCCCATCGTGCTGCTGCGCGAGGTGACGGGGGAGCGCTACCTCCCGATCTGGATCGGGGCGGTCGAGGCCACGGCCATCGCCTTCGCCCAGCAGGGCGTCACCCCACCGCGGCCCCTGACGCACGACCTGATGCGCGACGTGCTCGCCGCCACCGGGCAGCGCCTCGACGAGGTCCGGATCGTCGACATGCAGGAGGGCATCTTCTACGCCCAGCTCGTCTTCGACGGCGGCGCCGAGGTGGGGGCCCGCCCGTCCGACTCCATCGCCCTCGCCCTGCGCACCGGCACCCGGATCGTGTGCGCGGAGTCCGTGCTCGAGGAGGCCGGGCTCGCCGTGCCGGCCGAGCAGGAGGACGAGGTCGAGCGCTTCCGCGAGTTCCTCGACCACGTCTCGCCGGACGACTTCGAGTCCCACTGACCCCAGCCGCAACACTCACCCTCAAGTTGAGGTTGAGGGTTGCGACACGCCGCGGGCGTGGATGGACAAGGCGGAGCGACGGGCTTACCGTGAACTGTCTCTGTTGTAACTCCACCGCTGTGGTTGCCCGTCCGCGGGACGCCCCAGCGGATCCTTCCCCCCCAGGAGTTACCGCACAACGGAGGAACTGACCTGGAGGGTCGCTGTGGGTAGCAACGAGAACGACCAGGGCGCGGACGCCGCCCAGATCACCGCTGCGGCGGAGGCCGCCGAGCTGGCCGAGGAGCAGGGCCTGCTCTTCGACGACGACGTCTCGCCGCTGCCCAGCGACACCGGCTACCGCGGGCCGACCGCGTGCAACGCCGCCGGCATCACCTACCGCCAGCTCGACTACTGGGCGCGCACCGGCCTGGTCGAGCCCAGCGTGCGCGGTGCCGCCGGCTCCGGCTCGCAGCGTCTCTACTCCTTCCGCGACATCCTGATCCTCAAGGTGGTCAAGCGGCTGCTCGACGCCGGCATCTCGCTGCAGCAGATCCGCACCGCGACCGCCCACCTGCGCCAGCGCGGCACCGACGACCTGACCCGCGTGACCTTGATGAGCGACGGCGCCTCCGTCTACGAGTGCACCAGCAACGACGAGGTCATCGACCTCCTCCAGGGTGGTCAGGGTGTCTTCGGCATCGCGATCGGCGGGGTCTGGCGCGAGATCGAGGGCACCCTGGCCGAGCTCCCGAGCGAGCGTGCCGCCGAGGAGCCCGCCGGCCCCGTCGCCGGCGACGAGCTGGCCGCGCGACGCGCCGCCCGCCAGACCGGCTGACAGCCGCTCCCGCCGCACGATCCTCCGACGAAGCCGCCCGCGACACCGGGCGGCTTCGCCCATTTCTGTGGCGTATCGCTAAACTCGTGGTGCCGACATCCCGCACGGGAGAGTCGTCGCGCTCGGTCGTGAGACCGGGCCGGTGCGCCGAAGGGGCAATTCCTCCCCGGAACCTCTCAGGCACCAGGACCGTGCGGGTTGGCACTCTGGAGGCCTCCTGGCCGACAGAGGGGGAGGTCCAGCCAGTGACCTCTGGGAGACTCCGTGACGGACGCCACCTCCAGCCCCTCGACCGGACCCGCGACCGGACCCGCGTCGGTGACCGACGCCAGCGCCCTGGGGGAGTTCGTCCCCCGGCACATCGGTCCCGACGACGCCGCGATCGCGCACATGCTCGCCGCCGTCGGCCACGAGTCGCTCGAGTCGCTGATGGCGGCCGCCGTCCCCGGCGGCATCCGCACCGCAGCGGCCCTCGACCTGCCGGACCCGCTCGACGAGGAGGCCACCGCCCGCGCGCTGCGCACCCTGGCCTCGCAGAACCGCCCGGCCGAGGCGATGATCGGCCTGGGCTACCACGGCACCATCACGCCCCCGGTGATCCGCCGCAACGTGCTGGAGGACCCCTCCTGGTACACCGCCTACACGCCCTACCAGCCGGAGATCTCCCAGGGCCGGCTCGAGGCGCTGCTGAACTTCCAGACGGTGGTCGCCGACCTGACCGGCCTGCCCACCGCCAACGCCTCGCTCCTCGACGAGGGCACCGCCGCCGCCGAGGCGATGACGCTCGTGCGCCGTGCCCAGCGCAACGCGGCCGGACCCTTCGTGATCGACGCCGACGCCCTGCCGCAGACCATCGACGTGGTCCGCACCCGCGCGGAGGGGATGGGCATCGAGGTCGTGGTCGCCGACCTGGCCGCCGGACTCCCCGAGGGCGACCTGTGCGGCGTCCTGGTCCAGTACCCCGGCGCCTCGGGTGCCGTGGCCGACCCGCGCCCCGTCATCGACGCCGCCCACGAGCGCGGCGCGCTCGCCGTGGTGTCCGCCGACCTGCTCGCCCTCGCCCTGCTCGAGGCCCCGGGCACCTTCGGCGCCGACGTCGTCGTCGGCTCGTCCCAGCGCTTCGGCGTACCCCTCTTCTACGGCGG
>JAYSEC010000216.1:0-5986 GCA_041914085.1 Nocardioides sp. | reverse complement strand
CCCAACTACCGCGAGTTCTACGAGCGCCGGTGGTTCGCCCCCGGCGACGACCGCGAGCTCGAGTGGATCACCGTCGCCGGGCAGGACGTGCGCTTCGGTCCCGACCTGATCTTCCGCTGCCTCGACGTGCCCGGGCTCGACCTGCACGTCGAGGTCTGCGAGGACATGTGGGTGCCGGTGCCGCCGAGCGCGGAGGCCGCGCTGGCCGGGGCGACGGTCCTCGCCAACCTCAGCGGCTCGCCGATCACCGTGGCCCGCGCGGAGGACCGACGGCTGCTGGTCCGCAGCGCGAGCGCGCGGTGCGCGGCGGCGTACGTCTATGCCGCGGCCGGCCAGGGGGAGTCGACCACCGACCTGAGCTGGGACGGCCAGACGATGGTCTACGAGTGCGGCTCGCTGCTCGGCGAGAGCGAGCGCTTCCCCGACGGCCCGCGGCGCACGGTGGTCGACGTCGACCTCGACCTGGTGCGGCAGGAGCGGATGCGGCAGGTCACCTTCGACGACAACCGCCGCACCCACCGCGAGCGGGTGAACCGGTTCCGCACGGTGGAGTGGGAGCTCGACCCGCCGGCCGGCGACATCGGGCTGCTCCGCAAGGTCGACCGCTACCCGTTCGTGCCCGACGACCCCGAGCGTCTCGAGCTCGACTGCTACGAGGCCTACAACATCCAGGTCTCCGGCCTCGAGCAGCGGCTCAACGCCATCGGCTCGCCGAAGGCCGTCATCGGCGTGAGCGGCGGCCTCGACTCGACGCACGCGCTGATCGTCGCCTGCAAGGCGATGGACCGGCTCGGGCGGCCGCGCAGCGACGTGCTCGCGTTCACGATGCCAGGTTTCGCGACCGGCTCGACGAGCAAGTCGTACGCCACCCGGCTCTCGCAGGCGCTGGGCGTCACCTTCGAGGAGCTCGACATCCGCCCGGCGGCCGAGCAGATGCTCAAGGACCTCGGGCACCCGTACGCCGCGGGGGAGAAGGTCTACGACGTCACCTTCGAGAACGTCCAGGCCGGCCTGCGCTACGACTACCTGTTCCGGCTGGCCAACCAGCGCGGCGGCATCGTCGTGGGCACGGGCGACCTGTCCGAGCTGGCGCTGGGGTGGTGCACCTACGGCGTGGGCGACCAGATGTCGCACTACACGGTCAACGCGGGCGTCCCCAAGACCCTCGTGCAGCACCTCATCCGGTGGGTGATCAGCCACGGCGAGTTCTCCGAGGAGGTGGGCGAGCTGCTCGGCGAGATCCTGGCGCAGGAGATCACCCCGGAGCTGATCCCGGTCGAGGAGGGCAAGAAGCCGCAGGCGACCCAGGACACGGTCGGGCCCTACAACCTGCAGGACTTCACCCTCGCGCTGGTCGTGCGGCACGGCTTCCGGCCGCGCAAGATCGCCTTCCTGGCGTGGCACGCGTGGAAGGACCTCGAGGCGGGGGAGTGGCCCCCGGGCTTCCCCCACGACGCGCGCGTGGCGTACTCCCTCGAGGAGGTCCGCACGTGGTTGCAGGTCTTCGTGAAGCGGTTCTTCGCCAACCAGTTCAAGCGCTCCGCCCTCCCCAACGGGCCGAAGGTGAGCCCGAGCGGCACGATGAGCCCCCGTGGCGACTGGCGGATGCCCAGCGATGCCAAGGGCACCGCCTGGCTGGCCGAGATCGAGCGGGACGTGCCGGCCTCCTGACAACGCCTTTGCCGGGCCTTAACGGCCGGCTGGAGCGCGGTTAGCCGCGCGCGGGTGAGTCTCCTTCCACGACGCCGCAGCGGCGTCGAGCGAGGAGGAGGAACAGTGCAGAAGAAGCTGGTCATCGGAGGGGTGGCTGCGGCGGTCGTCGTGGCGGGCGCCGGCACCTGGTGGGCCGTCGACCGCTCGGCGGAGGCCCAGACCACCGAGCGCGGCACGTGCGGCGGCGCCACGTGGGAGCTGAGCATGGAGGCCGAGGACGGCGGCGTCGAGGTGAGCGCCGAGATCCAGTCGTCCGGACCCGGGGAGACGTGGGACGTCGCGCTGCTGCGCGGCGACACCTCCCTGCTGGAGGGCACCCGCACCACCGACGACGACGGCGAGATCGACGTCGACGCCTTCACCGCGGACGACTCCGCGGACGCGACCTACACCGCGACCTTCACCCCCGCCGAGGGTGAGCCCTGCACGGCCGAGCTCGGCTCGTGACCTGCCCCCACCGACCCATCCACCACGACACGAGGAGACACCCATGAAGAAGGCCCTGATCATCGGAGCAGCCGCCGCCGCAGTCGGCGCGAGCACCCTGGTCGCCGCCCCCGCCCAGGCGGACGTCGAGCGACGCGGCACCTGTGCCGGTGCGACGTACGAGCTCTCGGTCGACCGCGAGCGCGGCGGCTACGACGTCGACGCCGACCTGGACGGCGCGAAGGCGTTCAGCACGTGGCGGGTCACCCTCCGCCACAACGGCAAGGTCGCGGCCCAGCGCACGCTCCGCGCCGACGACGAGGGCGAGCTGGACCTCGACACCTGGACCCGCAACACCCGCGGCAAGGACGTCTACAAGCTCACCGTGAAGCCGTCCGGCGGCAGCGCCTGCTCCACCTCGGTCACCGTCTGAGCAACGCCTCCCGGAGCCCGGGTCACGCCGTCAGCAGCTTGACGGCGACCCGGGCTCCTCCCATGTCCGAGGCGCCCGTCGCCAGCCAGCCGCCCGACTCCCGGGCGGTGCGCGCGGCAATCGACAGGCCCAGGCCGGTGGATCCGGCGCCGCTCGTGCCGCGGGCGGTCGCGTCTAAGTCGTCGGGCAGCCCGGCGCCGGCGTCCTCGACCACCAGCAGCACGCCGTCGTCCTCAGCGGTCAACGTCACGCGTACGGCGACGTCGTCGGCCGTGTGGGTGAAGACGTTGTCCAGCAGCACGTCGACCACGGCCTCCAGGTCCGCCCGGCTGGTGCGCAGCAGCGGCCCCGACTCGGCGAGGTGGAGCTCGAGCGGGCGGTCGAGGTCCTCGGCGAGGGGCACCCAGTGGCGTACCCGCTCCGCGATGACGGGTACGCCGTCGGTGCGGGGGTCGAGCCCCTCGCGCTCGGACCGCCGAGCCTCGCGCACGACCTCGTCGACGGTCGCCTGGAGCGCGTCCAGGTCGCCGCCCAGGCGGTCGCGCAGCTCGGCGTCCGGGACCGTCTCGACCCGCAGACGCAGCGCGGTGACGGGGGTGCGCAGTCGGTGGGACAGGTCGGCCACCGACTCGCGCTCGCGGGACAGGAGCAGCTGGATCCGGCCGACGAGCCGGTCGATGGCGGCGCCGAGCTCCTGCACCTCAGCCGGGCCGTCCACGCGCGCGACCGGAGCCGGTTCGCCGGGCCGCCCGAGGGACTGCGTGTGCTCGGCGAGCCGGCGGATCGGCTGCACGAACGAGCGGCCGAGCCGGTCGACCACGACCAGCGAGCCGACGAGCAGGACCAGGGCGAGCAGGCCGAGCAGCCCCCAGGCGACGCCGACGACCGAGTCCAGCCCCGGCTCGTCCACGACCACGCGGATGACCGGCGTCTGGGAGGGCAGCGCGGAGTTCCCGCCACGGGAGACCGGCACCAGGATCTGCGAGCCGTCCGCGACGTCGTCGACCCGCGCCCGGCCGGTGTTGCGCGCGTCGAGCACGCGCGTGTCCTCGCCCGGGTCCGGCCCGACCCCGTCGCCGTCGGGATAGAGCACGGTCGTACGGGTGTGGCCGTCGCGGCCGTTGAGCCGGTCGAGGTAGACCGACACGGCGCCCTTGTCCTGGCCGGAGACCACGGTCTCGACCGCCTGGACCTCGAGCGCGGCGCGGGCCAGGCGGTCCTCGAGCGCATAGCTGCGGACCAGGATCGCCATCGGCACCAGCATCGCCAGCAGCACCATCGAGATGGCTGCCGCGGCCGTCACCAGCAGGCTGCGACGCACCTCAGTCGTCCTCGGCCGGGACGGCGAGGCGGACCCCGACCCCGCGCACGGTGGTGAGGTAGCGCGGCGCGGCGGCGGTCTCGCCGAGCTTGCGGCGCAGCCACGACAGGTGGACGTCGACGGTCTTGTCGGAGCCGCCCCACGGCTGCTGCCACACCTCCACCAGCAGGTCGCGCTTGGTCACCACCTCGCCCGGGCGCTCGGCGAGGTGGGCGAGCAGGTCGAACTCGCGCGGGGTCAGCTCGACCTCGCGCCCGTCGAGGTGGACCCGGCGGCCCGCGAGGTCGACGGTGAGCCCGCCCACGGTGAGGGTCACCGGTCGCTCGCGCCCGGACGCGGTGCGGCGGAGCACGGCGCGCACGCGCGCGTCGAGCTGGGCGCTGGTGAAGGGCTTCACCACGTAGTCGTCCGCGCCGGCGTCGAGCGCGCCCACGAGGGAGGGGTCGTCGTCGCGGGCGCTGGCGATGATCACCGGCACCTGGCTCACGGCGCGCAGCATGGACAGGACCTGGGTCCCGTCGACGTCGGGCAGCCCGAGGTCGAGCACCACCAGGTCCGGGGAGGAGTCGACGGCGAGCTGCAGGCCGGCCATGCCGGACGGCGCCGAGGTGACGGTGTGCCCGAGCTCGCGCAGGGCCTTGACCAGCAACGGCCGGATCCGGTCGTCGTCCTCGATGATCAGCACCTCGGCCACGCAGGGACCGTACCGCCCGCGGCCTCGCGCGAGGCCGCCCTTAGCCGTCCCTTAACCACCGCCTCACCTCCTGCTGAGGCGCTACGGGGCACGATGGGGCCGTGACCGGGCCGACGAGACGACGACTGCTGCTGGTCGGCCTGTGGGCGGCCGTCACGGCCGTCGCGGTGCTGGCCGGGGTCTTCGCGATCTCGACGGTCGGCGCGACGATCCGCGACCGCGGGCCGGTCGGCGACGAGGTGGCGCGGGACACCTCGGTGCAGCCGACCGACGTGCCGTCGCCGGAGGGGCCCGCGGTGCGCGACGAGGTGGCCGGCGAGTGGGGCGCCTTCGTCGTCGAGTGCCGCGACACCTGGGCCCACGGCGTCGCCGCGCGCCCGGACCGCGCCGCCGGGTGGCGGGTGGTGAGCTGGGAGAAGGGGCCGGACGACGACGTGGACGCGGTCTTCAGCGACGGTCGCAACTCCGTCGACCTCGAGGTCTTCTGCAACCGCGGCCGCCCGACCCTCGCCGAGCTCGAGCGCAACACGCTGGGCGACGACTGATCCTCCGGCGGGGGCGGATGCAACCTTTCCGCGACGAGGCGCGTCCTGTCTGGGTCCGCACCTACACGGGGAGAGAGATCCATGACCGTCCGCACCACCACCCGTCCCAGCATCGCCGGCGCCGGCGCCGCCCTGCTCGCGGCCCTGCTCGTCGTCCCGCTGGCCCCGTCCGGGGCCGCCTCGCCGACCGCCGGCGAGCGCGCTGCCGCTCGCACCACGCTGACCTTCACCGTCGAGGACTGCGAGGGCTGCGAGGTCCAGCTCGTCAACGCCCGCAGCACCCTCGACGCCGACGTGGTGCACGTCTGGGAGTCCCGCACCAAGGAGGTCGAGGACGGTCGCGTCACCTTCACCATCCCCACCCGGCGCACCTGGGGCATGTCCGCCACGGTGGTCGCGCCGTGGGAGGGGCACACCGGCTACCTCACGACCGTCGCCTGGCGCTACAACGGCATGCACGTCGGCGACGCGATCACCCTCGAGGAGGCCGTCACCAGGAAGAAGGCGTCGGCCTGCTGGGAGGGCGTGCGCAGCCGCCGGGTCACCGTCCCGCTCGTGGTGGAGAAGGTGCGCGTGGCCGGGGTCCACGAGGAGGTCGACGGCAGCATCGCCTTCGTGCCGACCACCTCGAGCTGGCTGCCGCCCATGCGCGAGGTCTGGGACGGCGTGCTCGGCTCCCAGGACGTCAACATCTGCCGCTGAGCAGAGGCCCGGTCCACACGCGTGGTCACGTGCGGGTCGTCCCGCACGTGACCCCGAGGCTGGGGCCATGGGCAAGCAAGAGGACGTCGGACGCCGCGCGCTCGAGGCGCGCGCCGGCCGGTTCGTCCGGCGGTGGGTGACCGACGTGCGGG
>JAYSEC010000215.1:0-5986 GCA_041914085.1 Nocardioides sp. | reverse complement strand
AGGAAGGCGAGGCACATCACCGCGAGCGGGTAGAGGCCGGAGGACGGCAGGGCGACGCGACGCATCAGCCAGGCGCCGGCGACGCCGCACACCGCGCCGATGGCACCGCCCGCGACCAGCTCGAAGACGATGATGCCGGCGACCTCGAACAGGCCGGCACCGCCGACGGCCCCGGTCGAGATGATGCCGACGAGGACGACGGTCGGGGCGTCGTTGAGCCCGGACTCCGCCTCCAGCGCGCCGGTGAGGCGCTTGGGCAGCGGCACGACGCGCAGCACGGAGAACACGGCGGCTGCGTCGGTCGGCGAGCACACCGCACCGAGCAGGACCGCCAGCTCCCACGGCAGGCCCAGGAGGTAGTGGGTGCCGACCGCGACGACCGCCACCGACACCGCGACGCCGAGGGTGGCCAGCGAGACGCCGAGCCGGATGCTCGACCTCATCTGTCGCCAGTCGGTCGTCAGGCCGCCCTCCGCCAGGATGATCGCGAGGGCGCCGAAGCCGAGCGCGTGCGCCAGCTGGGCGTCCTCGAAGGGGATCGCGAAGGGACCGCCCTCACCCAGCAGCACACCGATGAGCAGGTAGATCAGGAGCGAGGGAAGGCCGGCACCTGCGGACACCCGCACCGCGAGGATCGCCGCCAACGTCACGACCGCGCCGACCAGCACGAACACGTCGAGCTGGTGGACGTCGAATGTCATGCACACCTCGTGCCATCGGCGGGGGCGGGGGTCGGTGCGGTGATCCTATCGGCCGCCCGGGACGACAGGACGGGTCGACCACGGGCGCCCGGTGGGCCAGAATCGTTCGGCGGAGCACGTTTGGGCGGGGCACGGCACGGGTAGGCGTGCGCCGACGAGAGGGAGTGATCGATGTACGGCGACACCGCCGCGGGTCGCAAGCGCGTGGCCCAGCTGCGTGAGCAGGGCGGCGACATCCGCGCCCTCGCCGCACGTCTGGTCTCCCAGGCCGAGGCGGTGCCGTGGCACGGCAAGGCCGCCGACGCGATGCGCGAGCGCATCAAGGAGCGCGCCGACCACCTCCGCGTGGCCGCCGCGCAGCACGAGACCGCCGCCGAGTCGCTCTCGCGCCACCTCTCGGAGGTGGACGCGCTCAAGGAGGCCATCGAGGTGCGCTCCCACAAGGCCACCTCGCTCGTCGAGGACGCCCGCACCCGCGCCAGCGAGGCCGACGCCTCCGCGGGCGCCCAGCCCGACGCCGCCGACGCCGCGCTGCTGGCGTTCGACCCTCCGCCGGCCGGTCACAGGGACTGGCTGACCGTCGACCTCCCGGGGCTCTGAGATGGTGACCATCGACCTGACCACGCCGCCGACGCCGCCGGCGAGCTTCCTCGACGGCATGGCGCGCCGGCTCGCGCTCACCCTGCCGGAGCTGCGCCTGGTCGCCGAGCTGGCTGGCGGTGCCCCGCTGCCGTTCGACCTCGCCGCCGGCGACGCCGCAGGCGCAGGTGCCGGCTCGCTGTCGGGCCGCCTCGGCCAGAGCCGGGGCTCGGTCGAGGACTCCGCCTACACCGACGCGATCGGCACGCTCCACGACCCGCGCGACACCCTGCGCCGCCGCGGCCTGCTCACCGACGACGGCGCCGACGCCGGGATCGTGGGCGCCGTGGGCCTGCTGGCGACGCCACGCCTCGCCCTCGACATCGACGTCGCCGCCGGCGCCACCCAGGTCAAGGCCTGGCACCGCCACAGCGGCGGGGCGGTGGCCAGCCTGTCGACCTGCGACGGCATCGTCTTCGAGCTCGCGTGGTTCCCCGCCGACCAGTGGACCGTGGAGCTCGCCCGGGTGACGGCCGTCCCGGAGGAGGTGCCGCTCGGCACCTCCCACGTGCCCGACCTCCTCGACGTGCCCTACGCCCTCGCCGACGCGATCGGCGAGGCGCTGCGCTCCGGGCGCTCCGACCTGGTGCCGGTGCTGATCGGCCAGGCCGAGGGCCAGGTGCTCGCCGACGGCGAGCCGCTCGGGGACGCCGAGGCCGCTGCCGCGCTCTCGGCCGTGCACGCCGAGAGCCGTGGCCGGCTCCGGATCCTCGCGGCCGAGGTCGCCGAGCGGGCCACCACCGCGGTGGGGGTGGTGTCGTGGGTCCTGCTCAGGGACGGCTGGCACTCGCTGACCCCGCGCCACGACGACGGCGCGCGCGTCGCGGTCCGCCGCGTCGACCCCGACGACCTCCCCGCCGAGCTCGCCCCCGTGCTCGCCCAGGTGACGACATGAGCAACCTCGACATCCCCCGCAGCCACGGCGACGACACGCCCGAGGCGTCGTCCGCGTCCGTCGCGGCCGACAAGTACGACCAGATGCTGGCGCTGGCCGACCTGTTCGACTCCTCCGGCAACGAGATGCGCACCCGCGCCCGCCTCGGGTCCGAGATCCTGTCCGACGACGACGTCGCCGACTCCGGCGAGCTGTCCCGGGCCACGTGGGCGCAGGCGGAGGAGGACATCCGCGCCGCGACCACCGGCAAGCACGGGCTGCTGACGCGCTCGGTGGAGCTCGACGCCGACGCGCTCGTCGTACGCGCGACGGTGCTGACCTACCGCTGGATCGACGAGCTGCAGCAGGCCGCCTACAAGACCCTCGGCTCGATCGCGGGCCGCGCCATCGGCTACCTCGCCCCCGAGGTGGCGCTCGGCGGTGCGATCGTCAGCGCCGGGCTCATCGAGACCGACGCGATGGACCGCGACGGGGTGACGGCCTACCTCAACGAGCTCGCCGAGAACAACCCCGAGCTCATGGACCACCTCTCCGGCGGCGGCGGGCTGCTCGACGGGCTGCACATGCGCTCGCTGCTCACCGCCGGCGTGCTCGCCACCGACCAGGGCGCCCACGCCGCGCGCGGCGGCCTGCGCGCCATCGGGGTGGAGCCGTTCCCGACCGACGCCGTCTCCGCCTTCCGCGACTCCGCGGGCTCGTTCGTCGAGGCCGAGCACCCCGCCGCCGATGCTGACAGCAGCGAGGGCCAGGCGCCGCGCTCGCTCGAGGAGCTGATGGCCAACCTGCTCGCCGAGGACCGCAGGATCAGCGTCCAGCGCGTCGGCGCGGGCCGCTACATCGCCTACCTCCCCGGCAACCCCGGCCCCGAGAACGGGCGGCTGCGCCTCGTCGGCGCCGACCCCACCACCTCCGCGGGGCAGGTCGTGCGGGCGATCGAGAAGGCCGTCACCGACGACGACGCCCGCGTGATGCTCGTCGGCTCCGCAGCCGGCGGTGCGATCGCAGCCGAGATCGCGGCCAGCACCCGCTCCACGCGCTTCGTGGTCGACCAGGTCGTCACCGCGGGCGCCCCGTCGGCGCAGGTGCCGCGGATCCCCGAGGACACCCGCGTGCTGTCGCTGGAGGACCGGTCCGACCCGGTCGCCCTCCTCGGCTCGCTCATCAACGCCTCGATCCCCAACCGCCTGACCGTCGTCTTCGACGGCCGCGAGGGCGAGGGCACGCACGTCTACGTCGCGGGCGCCCGCGCCGCCGACACTGCCGAGCACCCGGAGGTCCGGGCCGAGATCACCCGCCTCCAGGACCTCGGCTTCCTCGCGGGCTGAGGGGTTTCGAGGCTCGCTGCGCTCGCACCTCGACCCACGGGATGGGCGAGCGCCATCAGACGATGCCGTGCACGAACTCGGCGAGCTGGGCGAGGTTGCGGCACTCCGTCATCGGCACCACCTCGCCGTACCTGTCGGCCGCGCTGTCGCCCGTCCCCCAGTGGCGGGGGTGCTCGGGGTTGAGCCACCAGGCGTGGCGGGCGCGGCCGGCGAGGTCGGCGAGCACGGGCAGGGCGAGGTCGCTGTAGTTGGAGCGGGCGTCACCGAGGACCAGCAGCGAGCTCCGGGGCCCGACGGCGTCGGCGTGGTCCTCGGCGAAGCGGGTGATGGCGCGACCGTAGTTGGTCCGCCCGAAGAGCGCGGCGTGCGAGATGCTCGCCGCCAGGCCCTCCATCACCTCGACCACGTCGGCACCGGGCCGGAAGCGGTCGCTGACCTCGACCACGTCGTCGACGAAGGTGAAGGCCCGCACCCCGCTGAACGCCTCACGCAGGGCGTACACGAGGAGCAGCGTGAACTGGGCGAAGTTCGCCACCGAGCCGCTCACGTCGCAGAGGACCACCAGGTCCGTGCGGTGCGGCCGCTTGGGCTTGTGGACCGTGGTCAGCGGCACGCCGCCCGTGGCGATCGAGGCGCGCACCGTGCGGCGTACGTCGAGGGGGCCGCGCCGCCGCGCGTGCTGCTCCTTGGTGAGCCTGGCCGCCAGCCGCCGGGCCAGCGGGTAGATCTCGCGACGCATCTCGTCGAGGTCGCTGCGCCGCGCGGCGGTGAAGTCCAGCCGGTCGATCGTGGGCCGGACCGTCACGCCGGCGACGTGCGCGGGCCCCTTCTCCTCGGCGATCCGTCGCCGGGCGTCGCCCTCGACCATCCGGGTGAAGTCGCCGATGCGCCGCCCCGCCGTCCGCTGCGCATGCTGCTCGTCGACTCCGTCCGCGAGCAGCCCCTGCACGACCCGGTCCACGAGCTCGGCCGGCGAGACGCGCTGGAGGGAGGTGTACGCCGACCAGCTCGACAGCCCGGGACCGCGACCGGGCATCGCCCCGAAGCGAGCGACCGCCTCCACGGCGAGGTCCTGCAGCGCCTGCTCGTCACCGGCGGCGAGCGCCTCTGCCAGCGCCTCGCGGAAGCGCGCGAGCTCGGGACCCGAGTCGCGGACGCCCTCCTCCGGCACCGCGTCCCCGCTGCCGTCCCCGCTGCCGACGCCGCTGCCGACGAGACGCGGGTAGTAGATGTCGAAGACCGCGTCGAAGGTGACCCGCTGCGGCTGCCGCTTGACCAGCGTCGCGGCGTAGGCCGCGCGCACCGTCTCGCGGTCGTGCCAGTGCACCTTCTCCAGCGCGCTGATCGCGTCGAGCCCCTCGGCCAGCGACACCGAGAGGCCCGCCGAGCGCAGCGCCTCCACGAAGCCGATGTGCGTGTCGAGCAGGGTCATCGGGCCCTCATCCCACGGCCAGCTTCAGCTCCTTGATCGCACGCCGCTGGTCGGACGCGTGCTTGAGCACGACGCCGAGGGTGCGCGCGACGGTGCCCTCGTCGAGGTCGCCGATCTCGAGGGCGATGAGCGTGCGGGCCCAGTCCACCGACTCCGCGATCGACGGGGCCTTCTTCAGCTCGAGCTCGCGCAGGCGGACGACGACGTCGACGAGCTGGGCGGCGACCTTGTCGTCGAGCCCCGGCACCTGGCTGGTGACGATCGCCCGCTCGCGCTCGGCGTCGGGGTAGTCGAGGTGCAGGAACAGGCAGCGGCGCTTGACCGCCTCGGACAGCTCCCGGCTGGCGTTGGACGTCAGCACGACGAACGGGCGTCGCGTCGCCGTCACCGTGCCGAGCTCGGGGATCGTCACCTGGAAGTCGCTCAGCACCTCCAGCAGCAGTCCCTCGACCTCGACGTCGGTCTTGTCGACCTCGTCGACGAGCAGCACCGTCGGTGCGTCACGGCGGATCGCGCTGAGGAGCGGCCGGGTCAGCAGGAACTCCTCGGTGAAGATGTCGTCGTGGGTCTCGCTCCAGCTCGCATCGCCCTGTCGTGAGGTGGCCTGGGACGCCTGGATCCGCAGCAGCTGCTTCTTGTAGTTCCACTCGTAGAGCGCCCGCGCCTCGTCGAGGCCCTCGTAGCACTGCAGCCGCACCAGCTCCGCGCCCGTCGCCCGGGCCACCGCCTTGGCCAGCTCGGTCTTGCCGACCCCCGCCGGGCCCTCGATCAGCAGCGGCTTCTCCAGCGCGCCCGCGAGGTACGCCGTCAGCGCGGTCGCGTCGTCGGTGAGGTATCCCGCGGCGCGCAGGCGCGCGGTCGCGTCGGCGGCGGACTCGAACCAGGTCGTCACGCGGCGAGCCTAGTCGGGTCGCAGCGCTCGCTTCGCCTTGGCAGAGGGGGCGGGATTCGAACCCGCGGTAGGTCTCCCTACGACCGCTTTCAAGGCGGTTCC
>JAYSEC010000214.1:4434-5987 GCA_041914085.1 Nocardioides sp. | reverse complement strand
GTGATGGCCGACGGCCGGCACAGCGTCACCCACTACGAGACGCTCGAGGCGCACCGCTTCGCCAGCCTGCTCGAGATCCACCTCGAGACCGGGCGCACGCACCAGATCCGTGTGCACATGAGTGCGCTCAAGCACCCGTGCGTGGGCGACCTGACCTACGGCGCCGACCCCACCCTCGCCCGTCGGCTCGGGCTCCAGCGGCAGTGGCTGCACGCCATGCGTCTCGGCTTCGAGCACCCCGAGACGGGCGACTACGTCACCTACGAGTCCACCTACCCCGACGACCTCGCCCACGCGCTCGAGGTCATCCGCGACGAGCACTGAGGCGATGCGGACCGACCTCGTGCTGCGGGCCGCCACGGTCGACGACCTCCCGGTCCTGGCCGAGGTGCACCTCGCGTCGCGCGCAGGCGCGGGCGAGGCGTTCCCCCCGAGCGTTCACACCGACGACGAGGCTCGGGCCTGGGTCGCGGGCTGGGACCTGACGGCCCAGGACGTCCGGGTGGCGGTCCTCGACGGCCAGGTCGTCGGCTACTCCCGATGCACCCCCACCTGGCTCGACGACCTCTACGTCCTCCCCGAGGCGCAGGGCCACGGCGTGGGCACGGCCCTGCTCCGACGGGTGCTCGACGAGCACCCGGACGGCGTCGGCCTCTGGGTCTTCGAGTGCAACCAGCCGGCGCGCGACTTCTACGCACGCCACGGCTTCGTCGCCCTCGAGCGCACAGACGGTTCCGCCAACGAGGAGCGTGCGCCCGACATCCGGCTGGTCTGGCCGGGCCGTGACCCGCTGGCCTGCTTCCGGGCGATGATCGACGAGGTCGACCTGGTCCTCGGCGACGTCCTCGCGCGGCGTACGGCGCTCACCCGGGTGGTGCAGGGCATCAAGCCGTCGGGGGAGCGCGACCCCGCGCGGGAGGCCGAGATCGTGCGCCGCGTGGCCGCCGTCGTGCCCGAGCTGGGCGAGGAGCGGGTCGCGAGGATCGTCGACGTGATCATCGCCGAGTCGCTCGACGCCGCCGGCTGACCGCGCTTCGCGGGCATGATGTCCGGGTGCTGCCACGCCCCGGAGAGCTGCTCCACTTCAGCGAGGACCCCTCGATCGAGCGCTTCGTCCCGCACGTCGCCGCGACCGCGCAGCAACCGGAGGCCTACGTCTGGGCCGTCGACGCGCTCAACAGCCCGTGCTACTGGTTCCCACGGCAGTGCCCCCGCGTGTGCTCGTGGGGCGCGACCGACGTGGACGGGACGAGGGTGCACGCCGTGGAGGAGCGCTGGCTGTCCACGATCCGCGCCACGACGCTGTGGGCCTACCGGTTCGCGGCCGCCGACTTCGAGCCGTTCGGCGAGCGACCACACGCGCACGTGGCCACCCGCCGGGTCGAACCGCTCGGTTCCCCCGTCGAGGTGGGTGACCTGGTGAGCCTGCACGAGCGGCACGGCATCGAGCTGCTCGTGCTGCCCGAGCTGGAGCCGTACTTCTCCGGGGTCCGCGAGCGCGGCCTGGAGTTCTCGGCCATCCGGATGAGCAACGCGGGCATCGGTCCGACCGG
>JAYSEC010000214.1:0-4334 GCA_041914085.1 Nocardioides sp. | reverse complement strand
TCAGCGATCCCCGGTCAGCCGGGGATCGCTGAAGAGGAGCGAGCGGGGCAGGATGGGGGCGTGCTGCTCCACGACGAGGTGACCGAGGAGTACCGCGACTTCGCGGCGTACGCCGCCGGTGACTCGCCCTGCTTCGAGGAGTGGGCGCTCGCCGTGGCCGGGGACGCGGAGGTCCTGGCGTGGCTGGGCACCCTGCCGCCGGTCAAGCGGCAGCCCAACCTGGTCTTCGCCGCCGCCCGCTGGCACGGCGCGCCCGCGCCCGGACCGTACGCCGGTCTCCGCGACGTCCTCCTCGGGCAGGGGCCAGCGGTCCGGGAGACGGTCATGGCGCGCTCGACCCAGACCAACGAGGTCGGCCGCCTCGCCACGCTCGCGCCGGTGCTCGCCCTGGTCGACGGGCCGCTCGCGCTGGTCGAGGTCGGCGCCAGCGCCGGCCTGTGCCTCTTCCCGGACCGCTACGACTACGCCTGGCCCCCGGTCGGCGAGCTGCGGGGGAGCGGCGGACCCGTGCTCACCGCTCGAACCACCGGCCCGCTGCCCGTGCCGCCGGTCCACCCGAGCGTCGCCTGGCGCGGCGGCGTCGACCTCAACCCGCTCGACGTGGCCGACCCGGACGCCGTGGCGTGGCTGGAGAACCTGGTGTGGCCCGAGCAGGACGAGCGGCGCGAGCGCCTGCGCCGCGCGGTGGAGGTGGCCCGGCGCGAGCCGCCCCGCCTGGTGGCCGGCGACCTCCTCGACCACGTCGAGGCGCTGGTGGACGAGGCGTCGCGGCACGGCACCCCCGTGGTGTTCCACTCCGCGGTGATCGCCTACCTCGAGGAGCCCGACCGGGTGCGGTTCCACGACCTCATGGCCGGCCTGGTGGCGGCGGGGCGGTGCCGCTGGATCAGCAACGAGGGGCCGCGCGTGCTGCCCGGCGTGACGGGTGGGCGGGCGGTCCCGGCCGGTCGCTTCGTGACCGCGCTCGACGGCGCGCCGGTGGCGTGGAGCCACGGCCACGGGCACGCGATCGACTGGCTGTGAGCAGCCACCGTGTCCTGTCGGTGGGGCCGTGCACACTGACGTAGGCTGACTGCTCTTCCCCCTCTCCGCTGCGCAGTCAGCACCACCCCAGAAACAGACACCGTCTGCGACCCCCCGAAAGGTGCGGAAGTCTCCTCCATGTCGGCCGCCGGCTCACACGACAACTTCGTGCACCTGCACGTGCACACCGAGTACTCCATGCTCGACGGGGCGTCGCTCCTCGACGGGCTGTTCGCCCGCACCAGCGAGCTCGGCATGCCGGCGATCGCGATGACCGACCACGGCAACCTCCACGGGGCCTACGACTTCTACAGCAAGGCCCGCAAGCACGGCGTCAAGCCGATCATCGGGATCGAGGCCTACCTCACCCCCGGCACCATGCGCGGCGAGCGGCGCCGGGTGCGGTGGGGCCAGGGCGACCTCGCCGAGGAGGGCGGCAACGACGTCGCCGGCGGCGGGGCGTACACCCACATGACGATGTGGGCCGAGAGCACCGAGGGCATGCACAACCTCTTCCGGCTCTCCTCCCGGTCCAGCCTCGAGGGGTACTTCTACAAGCCCCGCATGGACAAGGAGATCCTCGCCGAGCACAGCAAGGGGCTCATCGTCAGCACCGGCTGCCCGAGCGGTGCGATCCAGACCCGCCTGCGGCTCGGCCAGTACGACGAGGCGGTGCGCGAGGCCGGCGAGCTCCAGGAGATCTTCGGGCGCGACAACGTGTTCCTCGAGCTGATGGACCACGGCATCGACATCGAGAAGCGGGTCCGCGACGACCTGCTGCGCCTCGGCAAGGAGATGGGCATCGCGCCCATCGCCACCAACGACTCCCACTACAACAACCCCGAGGACGCGGCCGCCCACGACGCCCTCATCTGCGTCGCCTCCGGCAAGCGGCTCTCCGACACCAACCGCCTCAAGTTCGACGGCGGCGGCTACTACATCAAGTCCGCCGCCGAGATGCGGGCGCTGTGGGCCGACCGCTTCGGCATGCCCGAGGCCTGCGACAACACCCTGGCCATCGCGGAGCGCTGCGAGGTCGAGTTCACCGAGTCCACCGGCGGCTACATGGCACGTGCCGACGTGCCTGCGGGCGAGACGGAGGAGTCGTGGTTCCGCAAGGAGGTGTGGCGCGGCATCGAGGCCCGCTACCCGGGTGAGCGGCTCGACCAGGAAGTCCGCGACCGGGTCGAGATGGAGCTCGCGATCATCTCCCAGAAGGGCTACTGCGGCTACTACCTCGTGGTCGCCGACTTCATCAACTGGGCCAAGGACAACGGCATCCGGGTCGGGCCCGGCCGCGGCTCGGGTGCCGGCTCCATCGCGGCGTACGCCCTGCGCATCACCGACCTGTGCCCCCTCGAGCACGGCCTGTTCTTCGAGCGCTTCCTCAACCCCGAGCGCCCCTCGATGCCCGACTTCGACATCGACTTCGACGACGCGCGTCGCGGTGAGGTGATCACCTACGTCTCCCAGAAGTACGGCGCCGAGCGCGTCGCGCAGATCGCGACCTTCGGCCGGCTCAAGGCCAAGGCGGCGATCAAGGACGCCGCCCGGGTGCTCGACCACGGCTTCGCGATCTCCGACCGCATCACCAAGGCGCTGCCCGCCGACGTCATGGGCAAGGGCGTCGCGCTGAAGGACATCTTCAACGCCGACCACAAGCGCTACGGCGAGGGCGGCGAGTTCCGCGCCCTCTACGAGCAGGACCCCGACGTCCGCACCATCTACGAGACCGCCGTCGGGCTCGAGGGCCAGATCCGCAACTGGGGCGTGCACGCCGCCGGCGTGATCATGTCGAGCGAGCCGCTCATCGACATCGTGCCGATCATGGCGCGCCCCCAGGACGGCGCGGTCATCACCCAGTTCGACTACCCGATGTGCGAGTCGCTCGGGCTGGTCAAGATGGACTTCCTCGGCCTGTCCAACCTGCGCATCCTCGAGGACGCGCTCGCCAACATCAAGGTCAACCGCGGCGAGGACGTCGTCCTCGAGGAGCTGCCCTTCGACGACCGGGCGACCTACGAGCTGATGGGCCGCGGCGACACGCTCGGCGTGTTCCAGCTCGACGGTTCGGGCATGCGGGCCCTGCTGCGGTCGATGCAGCCCGACCAGTTCGCCGACATCACCGCCGTCAGCGCCCTCTACCGCCCCGGACCGATGGGCGCCGACTCCCACAACAAGTACGCCCGCCGCAAGAACGGCCGCGAGGCGATCGAGCCGATCCACCCGGCCCTCGCCGAGGCCCTCGAGCCGGTGCTGGGGGAGACCTACGGCCTGATCGTCTACCAGGAGCAGGTGATGGCCATCGCCCAGGTGCTGGCCGGCTTCACCCTCGGTGCCGCCGACAACCTGCGCCGCGCGATGGGCAAGAAGAAGAAGGAGGAGCTCGACAAGCAGTACGCCGGCTTCCAGGCCGGGATGCTCGAGCGCAACTTCCCGCAGGCCGCGATCGACAAGCTCTGGGAGATCCTGCTCCCGTTCTCCGACTACGCCTTCAACAAGTCGCACTCCGCCGCCTACGGCGTCATCACCTACTGGACCGCCTACCTCAAGGCCAACTACCGCACCGAGTACATGGCCGCCCTCCTGACGTCCGTCAAGGACGACAAGGACAAGATGGCGATCTACCTCAACGAGTGCCGCCGGATGAAGATCCAGGTCCTCCCGCCCGACGTCAACGAGTCCCACGCCGACTTCACGCCGGTCGGCAACGACATCCGCTTCGGCCTCACCGCGGTGCGCAACGTCGGCCACAACGTCGTCGCCGGCATCGTGGCGGCGCGCGAGGAGAAGGGCCGCTACCTCGACTTCAACGACTTCATGGAGAAGGTCCCGGCGCTCGTGTGCAACAAGCGCGTCGTGGAGTCGCTGATCAAGGCAGGTGCCTTCGACGACATGAAGCACCGCCGGCGCGCGCTGGCCGCGGTCCACGAGACGGCGGTCGACCAGTTCGTCGACCTCAAGAAGAACGAGGCGATCGGCCAGGACTCGCTGTTCGGCGGCCTGAGCGAGGACGACGCCGGCTTCGGTGTGAGCGTGACCATCCCCGACATCGACGACTGGGACAAGATGACGCTGCTCGGCCACGAGCGGGAGATGCTCGGCCTCTACGTCTCCGACCACCCCCTGCTCGGCCTCGAGCACGTCCTGTCCCAGGGCACCGACTGCACGATCGGCCAGCTCCTGCTCGACGAGGACCGCCCCCACGGCTCGACGCTCACCGTCAGCGGCCTCATCACCTCGGTCCAGCGCAAGATCACCAAGCGCGGCGACCCGTGGGCCACCATCACCCTCGAGGACCTCGACGGCGC
>JAYSEC010000213.1:0-5988 GCA_041914085.1 Nocardioides sp. | reverse complement strand
TGATGACCGAGCTCGGCGTCGACACCCGCTTCCAGGCCGGCGTCGAGGCGGTCCGCCGCGGCTGGCTCTGAGGTCGGCCGGGCCCCTCAGGGCAGGATCATCGAGTACGCCGCCGGCTCCAGGCGCCAGCTGCGGCTGCGCTCGGGCCCGGAGATCTCCCCGTCGGCCGAGAGCCAGAACTCGTCGCCGCTCACCTTGACGGTGCGGCCGCGCAGCGTCACCACGTCGTCGCGCTCGTCGTGCTCGCCCTTGCGGAGCCGGGCGACGTAGCCCAGCTTGGCCATCGGCTTCACCGCGCGGCTGATCATCACGTCGAGCAGCCCGTCCTCGGTGTCGGCGTCGGGGTTGAGCTCGGTGCCGCCGCCGACGTTGCCGCCGTTGCCGATCGCGACCATCAGGACCGGCCGGTTGACGTCGTTGACGACCTCGCCGTCGAGCTCCACGCGCAGCCGCCAGTTCGGCGGGTGGAAGGCCGACAGCGCCGCGCCGATCGGGTAGCCCAGCTTGCCGAGGTTGACCTTCCCGACGCCGATGGCGCCGAGGCGGGTCTTCCAGCTCGCGCCCTTGCGGCTGGCCTGGGCGCCCACGCCGACGTGGACGTTGTTGACCACGATGCTGCCGGTCTCGTCGACGATCAGGTCCACCGGTCGCGGCCGGCCGCTCAGGACCAGCCGAGCGGCGTCCTCGATCTCGAGGGGGATGTCGTTTCCGCGGGCGAAGTCGTTGCCGGTGCCCATCGGCAGCAGGCCCAGGGTCGTGCCCGACAGCTCGTGGCGCTTGTAGAGCGCGGTGACGACCGCGTGCAGGCTGCCGTCGCCGCCCGCGACCACGACGGTGCGCCCACCGGCGCGGTGCAGCACCCCGTCGAGCTCGCCGGGGTTGGACGTCTTGGCGACCTCGACCGACGCCTTCGCGCGCAGCACCTCGAGGGCCGAGGCCAGGCGCTCCTCGTCGGAGGTGCCGGCGTCGGCGTTGGTGATCACGAGCAGGGAGCGCACGGCCGGACACTAGCCCACCGGGACACCTCCGCATCCCACCCACAGGTGCTGCCGCCCGTCCGCGGGGGTTCCGCCGGCTCGGCGCCTCCGCGGGGGTGCGGTAGCGTGGCGCCGCAAGAGCCCCGGTGCCTTGTGCCGGGGCTGTCGTCATTTCTGTCGTCAATTCTGCTGACGTGACTAGGAGGGCTGAGATGCCCGCGATCGTCGTGCTCGGCGCCCAGTGGGGCGACGAGGGCAAGGGCAAGGCCACCGACCTGCTCGCCACCACCGACCCGATCGACTACGTGGTCCGCACCAGCGGCGGCCACAACGCCGGCCACACCATCGTCGTGAACGGCGAGAAGTACGCCACCCACCTGCTGCCCAGCGGCATCCTCACGCCAGGTGCGACCTCGGTGATCGCCGGCGGCGTCGTCGTCTCCCCGGAGGCGCTGTTCCGCGAGCTCGACGGGCTCGTCGAGCGCGGCGTCGAGGTCGCCGACCTCAAGGTGAGCGCCAACGCCCACGTCATCGCCAGCTACCACGCGACGATCGACAAGGTCACCGAGCGCTTCCTCGGCAAGAACCAGATCGGCACCACCGGCCGCGGCATCGGCCCGGCCTACGCCGACAAGATCAACCGGGTCGGGGTGCGCATCGCCGACCTGTTCGACGAGAAGATCCTCGCCCAGAAGGTCGAGGCCGCGCTCGACGTGCGCAACCACCTGCTCACCAAGGTCTACAACCGCCGCGCCATCGAGGTCGACGCGGTCGTCGAGGAGCTCACGTCGTACGCCGACCGACTGCGGCCGATGGTCTGCGACACCTCGCTGCTGCTCAACCGCGCGCTCGACGCCGGGCAGACGGTGCTCTTCGAGGGCGCGCAGGCGACCATGCTCGACGTCGACCACGGCACGTACCCGTTCGTCACCTCCTCCAACCCGGTGGCCGGTGGTGTGTGCGTGGGTGCCGGCATCGGCCCCACCCGCATCGACCGCGTCATCGGGGTGATCAAGGCCTACACGACCCGCGTCGGCTCGGGCCCGTTCCCGACCGAGCTGTTCGACGAGGACGGCGCGCAGCTGCAGCAGCTCGGCGGCGAGATCGGCGTCTCCACCGGCCGCACCCGACGCTGCGGCTGGTACGACGCCGTGGTCGCGCGCTACGCCAGCCGGGTCAACGGCCTCACCGAGCTCTTCCTCACCAAGCTCGACATCCTCGGCGCGTGGGACCGGATCCCGGTCTGCGTCGCCTACGAGATCGACGGCGAGCGGGTCGAGGAGATGCCGATGACCCAGACCGAGTTCCACCACGCGAAGCCGGTCTACGAGTTCTTCGACGGCTGGAACAGCGACATCTCCGGCTGCCGCAGCTTCGACGAGCTGCCCAAGAACGCCCAGGTCTACGTCCAGGCGCTCGAGGAGATGTCGGGCGCGAGGATCTGGGGCGTCGGCGTCGGGCCGGGCCGTGAGCAGACCGTGGTGGTGCACGGGTGAGGACCCTCGTCATCGGGAGCGGTGGGCGCGAGCACGCGCTCGCCATCGCCCTGGCGCGCGACCCCGCCGTGACCGAGGTGCACGCCGCGCCCGGCAACCCGGGCATCGCGGCGGTCGCCACGCTCCACGACGTCGACCCGATGGACGGCGCGGCCGTCGCCGCGCTCGCCACCTCGGTCGGCGCGGACCTGGTCGTCGTCGGCCCGGAGGCGCCGCTGGTCGCCGGGGTCGCCGACGCCGTGCTGGCCGCGGGCATCGCGTGCTTCGGGCCCTCGCGCGAGGCGGCCCGGCTGGAGGGGTCGAAGGCCTTCTCCAAGGAGGTCATGGCTGCCGCCGGGGTGCCGACGGCGGGCTCGCGCACGTGCTCCACGGCCGAGGAGGTGTCTGCCGCGCTCGACGCGTTCGGGGCGCCGTACGTCGTGAAGGACGACTCGCTGGCCGCCGGCAAGGGCGTGGTCGTCACGAGCGACCGCGCCGGCGCCCTCGCCCACGCCGCCGGCTGTGAGCGGGTCGTGGTCGAGGAGTTCCTCGACGGCCCGGAGTTCTCGATCTTCGTCGTCTGCGACGGCGCGAGCGGCGTGCCGCTCGTCCCGGCTCAGGACTTCAAGCGGATCCACGACGGCGGCCGCGGCCCCAACACCGGCGGCATGGGCTCCTACGCCCCGCTGGCCTGGCTGCCCGAGGGCACCGTCGAGGACGTGATGACGAGGGTGGTCGAGCCGACGCTGGCCGAGATGCGGCGCCGGGGCGCGCCGTTCGTCGGGTGCCTCTACGTCGGCCTCGCCCTCACCGCCGCGGGCCCGAAGGTGATCGAGTTCAACTGCCGCTTCGGCGACCCCGACATCCAGCCGGTGCTCGCGCTGCTCACCTCGCCGCTGGGTGCGTTGCTGTCCGCCGCGGCGGCGGGCGACCTCGCCGCCGTGCCCGCCCCCACCTTCGCCGACGGCGCCGCCGTCACGGTCGTGATGGCCAGCGCCGGCTACCCCGAGGGCTCCAGCACGGGTGACGTCATCGTCGGCACCGAGACGCTGGAGCGGGAGGACGACGTCGACGTCGTCCACGCCGGCACGGCGCGCACCGAGGCCGGACTGGTGACGGCCGGCGGCCGGGTGCTGGCCGTCCGCGCGACGGGCACCGACGTCGCCGACGCCCGCGCGAAGGCGTACGAGGGCATTGCGAGCATCAGCTTCCCGGGCGCCCAGTGGCGTCGCGACATCGCCGCCGAGCCGCTCGGCGTCGTCGAGGGCGCCACCCTGCTGGACTGAACAACTGGACGGTTGGTTGATAAGTTCCGGCCATGGCACGCGACGCCGAGGCGACCAGGCAGCGCCTCCTCGAGGCGGCGGCCGCCGAGTTCGCCGAGCTCGGCATCGCCGGCGCCCGCGTCGACCGCATCGCCGTCGCGGCGCGGACCAACAAGGCGCAGATCTACCACTACTTCGGCAGCAAGGACGGGCTCTTCGAGGCGGTCCTCGCCGGGCTGCTGCAGGACGTGCTGGAGTCCGACCCGTTCGACGCCGACGACCTGCCGGAGTCGATGGGGCGCATCTTCGACCAGTTCGAGGACGACCCGTCGCTCGCGCGGCTCGCGACCTGGTACCGGCTGGAGCGCTCGGCGGACGACGCCCCCCATCCTGCGATCGTGGAGGCCAACGCCGCCAAGCTCGCCGCGATCCGCAGGGGCCAGCGTGCCGGACGCATCACCGACGCCTTCCCCGCCGACGTGCTGCTCGGCCTGCTGATCAGCATCGCCACCACGTGGGCCTCGCTGCCGCCGGAGTACACCCCCTCGGCCCGCAACAACACCCGGCCCAAGCGCCGGGCGTCCGTGGTGGAGGCAGCGCGCCGGCTCGTCGCCCCGTGATGGGAGGATGAGGGCCGTGAGCGTCCCCAACGTCCTGGCCACCCGCTACGCCGGCGCCGACCTCGCCGAGATCTGGTCGCCCGAGCACAAGATCGTCCTCGAGCGACAGCTGTGGGTCGCGGTCCTCAAGGCCCAGCGCGACCTCGGCATCGAGGTGCCCGACGGCGTCGTCGAGGCCTACGAGTCGGTCATCGACACGGTCGACCTCGACTCGATCGCGGCTCGCGAGCGCGTCACCCGCCACGACGTGAAGGCGCGCATCGAGGAGTTCTCCGCCCTGGCGGGACACGAGCACATCCACAAGGGCATGACCTCCCGCGACCTCACCGAGAACGTCGAGCAGCTGCAGGTACGCCGCTCGCTCGAGGTGGTCCGCGACCGCGCGGTCGCGGCGCTGGTCCGCCTCGGCCGCCTCGCCGCCGAGCACGAGGCGACCGTGATGGCCGGCCGCTCGCACAACGTCGCCGCCCAGGCGACCACCCTCGGCAAGCGCTTCGCCACGATCGCCGACGAGATGCTCATCGGCGTCCAGCGGATCGAGGAGCTGCTCGCCCGCTACCCCCTCCGCGGCGTCAAGGGCCCGATGGGCACCTCGCAGGACATGCTCGACCTGCTCGACGGCGACGCCGCCAAGCTCGACGACCTCGAGCAGCGCGTCGCCGCGCACCTCGGCTTCGAGCAGGTGCTGACCAGCGTCGGCCAGGTCTACCCGCGCTCGCTCGACTTCGACGTCGTGGCCGCCCTCGTCCAGCTCGTCAGCGGCCCGTCCAACCTGGCGACCACGGTGCGGCTGATGGCGGGCCACGAGCTGGTGACCGAGGGCTTCAAGGAGGGCCAGGTCGGCTCGTCGGCGATGCCCCACAAGATGAACACGCGCTCCTGCGAGCGCGTCAACGGCCTCGCGGTGATCGTCCGCGGCCACCTGTCGATGGTCAGCGAGCTCGCCGGCGACCAGTGGAACGAGGGCGACGTGTCCTGCTCCGTCGTGCGTCGCGTCGCGCTGCCGGACGCGTTCTTCGCCACCGACGGTCTCTTCCAGACCTTCCTCACCGTGCTCGACGAGTTCGGTGCGTTCCCGGCGGTCATCCAGCGCGAGCTCGACCGCTACCTCCCCTTCCTCACCACGACCAAGGTGCTGATGGCGGCGGTCCGCAACGGCGTCGGCCGCGAGGCGGCGCACGAGGCGATCAAGGAGGCCGCCGTCGGCACCGCCCTCGCGATGCGCGCGGGCCAGGCCGACAACGACGTCTTCGCCAAGCTCGCCGCCGACGAGCGGCTCGGTCTGACCCGCGAGCAGATCGACGCGCTGGTCGCCGACCCGATCGAGTTCACCGGGGCTGCCGTCGCCCAGACCCGTGCGGTCGTCGCCCGGGTCGAGGAGCTGGCGGCCCGCCACCCCGAGGCGGCGTCGTACGTCCCGGGCGCGATCCTCTGACGCTCTGACCGGGCCGAGGGCGGCGTACTTGTCAGGCTCTCGCTGAACTTGTCAGGCCGTGCACGGGCCGACATGTTCAGCGATCCCCGGTCAGCCGGGGATCACGAAAGGGGGCTGAGGCTCAGTCCCCGGCGCGCCAGGAGCGTACGGCGGCGGCGAAGGCCACGGAGAGGACGACCAGGGCGGCCAGGAGCGCCGAGCGCGCCGCGACCGGGG
>JAYSEC010000212.1:0-6019 GCA_041914085.1 Nocardioides sp. | reverse complement strand
CGCCGCTCCTCGGAGGTGTTCTCGGGCATCACGCACACGATGCGGTAGCCCTTGAGCTTCGCGGCCATCGCCAGCGAGATGCCGGTGTTGCCGCTCGTCGGCTCGAGGATCGTGCAGCCGGGGCGCAGGGTGCCGTCCTTCTCGGCCTGCTCGATCATCTTCAGCGCCGGGCGGTCCTTGATCGAGCCCGTGGGGTTGCGGTCCTCGAGCTTGGCCCAGATGCGGACGTCGGGGCTCGGCGAGAGCCGCGGCAGGCCGACGAGGGGCGTGCCGCCGACGGACTCCAGCAGGCTGTCGAAGCGCATGCGGCAAGCATGACATCCACCGATCGGTGGATGGCCGTCAGCGCTGATTGCCCGATGTGCGAGACGGCGCGGTCGAGCAGGCTCGACACATGATCACGATCTCCGGCCTGCGCAAGGCCTACGGCGACAAGGTCGCCGTGGACGACATCTCCCTCGAGGTCGCCGAGGGCGAGGTGCTGGGCATCCTCGGCCCGAACGGCGCCGGCAAGACCACGACGGTCGAGTGCGTCGCCGGACTCCGTGTCCCCGACGCGGGGACCGTGCGCGTGGCCGGACTGGACCCCGTCGCCGACCGCGCCCGGCTCACGCGGGTGCTCGGCGTGCAGCTGCAGGAGAGCCGGCTGCAGCCGAAGATCACCGTCGCCGAGGCGATGCACCTGTGGTCCGCGTTGTACGACGACCCCGTGCCGTGGCGCGGGCTCGTCGGGCGGCTCGGTCTCGAGGAGAGGACCACGACGAGGTTCCGCGACCTCAGCGGCGGCCAGCAGCAGCGGCTCTCGATCGCCCTGGCGCTGGTCGGCCGTCCCCGCGTCGTGATCCTCGACGAGCTGAGCACCGGCCTCGACCCCCGCGCGCGCCGTGGCGTGTGGGAGGTCGTGCGCGACCTGCGCGCCGACGGTGTGACGGTCCTGCTGGTGACCCACTCCATGGAGGAGGCCGAGCAGCTCTGCGACCGGATCGCCATCGTGGACCGGGGCCGGATCCGCGCCCTCGACACCCCCGGCGGGCTCATCGCGGGAGCGACCGCGGCCACCGTGACGTCGTTCGCCGCCGACGAGGCCGTGGACCTGGAGTCCCTGCGCGAGCTCCCGTCCGTCTCGGCGGTCCGCACCGACGCCGGGCGGATCGTGGTCGAGGGCCGTGACGGGGCCGCCCTGGACGTGCTCGACGGGCTGCGCCGGCAGCGGGTGACCCCGTCGGCGCTCCGGGTCGTGGACGGCACCCTCGACACCGCCTACCTCCAGCTCACCGACACGCCACTGGACGCCGAGACCGAGGAGCAGCCCGCATGACCACCACCGACGCACCACCCACCCGGGAGACGGGCGGCCCGCGCCGGGCGGCGCTCGCCGTGCTCCGCACGGAGGCCACCCTCTTCGCCCGCGAGCTCGGCTCGCTGTTCTGGATCCTGCTCTTCCCGACCCTGCTGCTGGCGGTGCTGGGGCTGGTGCCGGACTTCGGCGAGCCCGACGCGGCGCTCGGGGGCCAGCGCGTCATCGACCTCTACGCCTCCGTCGTGGTGCTGCTGGCGATGATCATGGCGGCGTTGATGGCGATGCCTCCCGTCGTGGCGGGCTACCGCGAGAGCGGGGTGCTGCGCCGGCTCCGCACCACCCCGGTGCACCCGGCGATGCTGCTGGGCTCCCAGGTGGTGCTGCACGCCGGCGCGGTCCTGGTGTCCGCCGTCCTCGCACTCGGCACCGCCCGCGTGCTGTTCGACGTACCCCTGCCGGGCTCGGTGGGCTGGTACGCCGTCAGCGGCGTGCTGGCCACCGCCGCGGCGTTCTCCATCGGTGCGGCGGTGACCGCCGTGTCGTCGAACACCCGCGTCGTGCAGACCGTCGGGACCATCGTGTTCTTCCCCCTCATGTTCAGCTCGGGGCTGTGGTTCCCCGTCCAGTCCATGGGTGGCTGGCTGCGCGACGTGGTCGTCCTCACCCCGCTGGGGGCCGGCGCCGAGGCACTCAACGACGCCCTCCAGGGGTTGCGCCCCGACCTCCTGGACCTCGCCGTGATGGGCGGCTGGACCGTGGTGCTGTCGCTCGTGGCCGTGAGGCTGTTCCGGTGGGAGTGAGCGCCGCGACCTGCCAAGATGGCGCCGTGACGGGAGAGCCGGTGGAGGAGCACTGGTTGCGCTGGCTGCCGTTCGGTCTGCTCGGCCTGTCCAGCCTGGTGGCGGTGGTCGCCTCCCCCTCGATGGGCGACGCGGCCGCCCCGGTCCCGCCGACCCTCGCGGTCGCCGGCGCCACCGCGGCGTGGATGCTCGTGACCCCGAGCCCCGGCGCGCTCCACTACGTCGGTCGCACCGCGCTGGCCTTCGTGCTGTGCTGGCTCAACCCGCTCTACGCCATCTTCGGCTTCTTCGGCTTCATCGACGCGTGGGAGGCCCTCGACCGCCGCTGGGTGCACGTCGCGGTGCTCGTCGTCGCGGTCACGCAGGCCGGGGCGCAGTCGGGCGGACTGCCTCCCGAGAGCGCCGGCCAGGCCGCGCTGTTCGCCGCGCTGGTCCTCGTCAACGGCGGGCTCGCGGTCGCGTTCATGAACATGGGCCTGCGCACCGAGCAGCGCGCCGAGGAGCTCGCCCGCCTCAACGCCGAGCTCGAGCAGGCGATGGCGGAGAACGAGGCGCTCCATGCCCGGCTGGTCGACCAGGCACGCCTCGCGGGCGTCCAGGAGGAGCGGGCCCGCCTGGCGCGCGAGATCCACGACACCACCGCCCAGAGCCTCGCCGGCATCGTCACCCAGCTCGAGGCGTCGGTCGGCGGGGAGCGCCAGCAGCGCGCGCTGGACCTCGCCCGCCAGGCGCTGGCCGAGGCCCGCCGCTCGATGCTCGACCTGTCCCCCGGCGATCTCGACGGGGCGACGCTCGCCGACGCGCTGTCCGGGGTGGTGGCGGCCTGGTCGTCGGCGCACGCGGTGCGAGCCGACGCCGTCGTGGTCGGCGACCCGGTGCCGCTGCACCCGGAGGTGGAGGCGACCGTGCTGCGGGTCGCGCAGGAGTCACTGACCAACGTCGCCAAGCACGCAGCGGCGACCCGGGTCGGGGTCACGCTGTCCTACGACGGCGACGAGGTCGTCCTCGACGTGCGCGACGACGGGGTCGGCTTCGACGTCGGCGCGCCGCCCGCGTCGAGCTCCTTCGGGTTGCGCGGCATGCGCCAGCGGGTCGCCCGCCTGGCCGGGGACCTCACGCTGGAGTCCGGCGCCGGGCGCGGGACCGCGGTCTCGGCGCGCCTGCCTGCACTCTCCCGGGAGGCTGCATGAGGCCCGGCACCCCGAGCCCCACCTCGATCCCGGCCCCGATCACGATCGTCGTCGTCGACGACCACCCGGTCGTGCGCGACGGGGTGCGCAGCATGCTCGCCGGGGTGGCGGGCTTCGAGGTCGTCGGCGAGGCCGCCAGCGGTCCCGAGGCGGTGGAACGGGTGCTCGCGACCGACCCCGACGTCGTCGTGATGGACCTGCGGATGCCCGGTGGCGGCGGGGTCGACGCGCTCCGCGAGCTGCGCGCCCGGGGCGCCCGCGCCGCGGTGCTCGTCCTGACGACGTACGACACCGACTCCGACACCGTCGCCGCGATCGAGGCGGGCGCGACCGGCTACCTCCTGAAGGACACCCCCGCCGAGACGCTCTTCGACGCGGTCCGCGCGACCGCGGCGGGCGAGACCGTGCTGTCACCCGCCGTGGCGTCGCGCCTGGCCTCGCACGTGCGCCGGCCGTCCACCTCCGGGGTGCTCAGCGCGCGCGAGCGGGAGGTGCTCGCGCTGGTGGCGCGCGGCCGCTCCAACCGGGCGATCGCCGAGCAGCTGTTCGTCAGCGAGGCGACGGTGAAGACGCACCTCGTGCACGTCTACGAGAAGCTCGGCGTCAGCGACCGCGCCGCCGCGGTGGCGACGGCGTACGAGCGCGGGATCCTGGGCTGACGCCGCTGCCGGGTCGGGCTCAGCAGCCGCCGGCGACGGCCGGCAGCACGACGACCTGGTCGCCGTCGGACACCTCGGCGCCGAGGCCGCCGATGAAGCGCACGTCCTCGTCGTTGATGTAGACGTTGACGAAGCGGCGCAGGTCCTCCGAGCCGTCCTTGGTCTCGACGAGCCGCTCCTTGATGCCGGGGTGGTTGCCCTCGAGGTCGTCGATCAGCGCCGTCAAGGTGGAGCCCGAGGCCTCGACGGCCTTGGCGCCGTCGGTGTAGGTGCGGAGGATCGTGGGGATGCGGACCTCGATGGCCATCAGGGGGTGCTCGCTCTCTGGTGCTCGGGGGTCGGGATGATCGTGACGTCCTCTTCGGTCACGACACCGTCGATGATTCTGTAGGACCTGAACTCCACCGGACCCTCAGTATTCCCGCCGTCCTCGTCGAAGCAGTCGCGTGTGCTGACGAGCACGTAGTGGGCGTTGGGCTCGCTGGCCAGCCCGATGTCGGTGCGGCTCGGGTAGGCCTCGGTGGCGGTGTGGGAGTGGTAGATGACGACCGGCTCCTCGTCGCGGGCGTCCATGTCCTTGTAGAGCGCCAGCAGCTCGGTGGAGTCGAACTCGTAGAACGTCGGGCTGCCGGCGGCGTTCACCATCGGGATGAACCGCTCCGGACGGTCGCTGCCCTCCGGGCCGGCCACCACCCCGCACGCCTCGTCGGGGTGGTCGCGCCTGGCGTGCGCCACGATGGCGTCGTAGGTCTCCTGGTCGATCGTCAGCACGCCGCCAGCCTAGGCAGGCCACCGGTGCCGCGGCCGCGCGTCTCACCACATAGTCTTGACGTCGAGAGACTTTCGAGGGGGACAGATGTCGGTCACGCAGGCGCAGGCGCCGCTGACCCGCCGGGGCATCCCGGTCGAGCGGGACCTGCGCGTCCTCGCGCTGGGATCGTTCGCGAACCGGTTCGGCGGCGGTGCGGTCATGACGACCAGCGCCCTCTACTTCACCCGGCAGGTCGGCTTCTCCGCCGCGGAGGTCGCGCTCGCCATCTCGGTCTCGGCGATCGTCGGCATCCTCGTCCAGGTCCCGGCGGGCCACCTCGGCGACACCCGCGGACCGCGGCGCGTGCTCACGCTGTGCATGACCGGCGCCGCGCTGACCAGCGCGCTTCCCGTGCTGGCCCGTACGCCGTGGCAGCTCGCGCTGCTGCTGTCGCTGCTCGCGTTCTTCGAGCGCTCGGCGGGCTCGGTCCAGCAGGGCGTGATCGCGCAGCTCGCCACGGGCGGTCGCGGCGTGCTCTTCAAGGCCTACCTGCGCGCGGTCACCAACACCGCGATCGGCCTCGGGTCCGTGTTCGGCGGTGCGGCGCTCGTCATCGACGAGCCGTGGGCCTACGTCTCGGTCTTCGTCATCAACGCCGTCTTCACCGGCTTCGCGGCGTGGAACTCCACGCGGTTGCCCGACCTCCCGGGCTACGTGCGGATCGAGGGCGAGCCACGGCTCGCGGTGCTGCGCGACTGGCCCTACGTCGTGGTCGTCGCCCTCACCGGCTTCTACTCCCTGCACTTCTTCGTCATGGAGCTCGGCCTGGCGCTCTACATCTCGGAGCGCACGGCCGCCCCGCCGGTCATGGTGGCGATCCTGCTCGTGCTGAACACCGCCTGCGTCGCGCTGTTCCAGGTGCGGCTCTCCCGCCGCGCCGACTCCGTCGAGGCCGGGTCCCGCGCCCTCCTGCGCGGGGCGGTGTGGATCGCCGTCGGGTTCGCCGTGGTGTCGCTCGCCGACCGCGGGGACGCCACCTTCGCCGTCGTCGTGCTGGTCCTCGGGTCCCTCGCCCACGTGGTCGGCGAGATGATCGGGTCGGGCGGCCAGTGGGGCCTGCAGATGGGCCTGGCCCCGCACGAGCGGCAGGGCCAGTACCAAGGCTTCGCCGGCCTCGGCTTCAGCGTCATCGCGGTCGTCGGGCCGCCGGTCGTGACGCTCCTCTGCGTCGAGATGGGCGAGGCCGGCTGGCTGGTCCTGGCCGCGCTCATGCTCGCCGTGGCCGCCGTGTCCGTGCCGGTCTCGCGCTGGGCGCTGGC
>JAYSEC010000211.1:0-6030 GCA_041914085.1 Nocardioides sp. | reverse complement strand
TTCGAGTGGACCAGCCCCCACGGCCACCACTACCGACGCGACCACACCGGCACCAGCCCGATCGACGCGGCCCCGCCACCCGGGCCACCATGACCCCGCCCCACACCCCGCCAGTCCCCACGACGGCGGGGCCACAGGCACGTCGGCGTACGGGCCACGTCGGCCAGGCGCATGGAGAGCCAGCACCTGACCAAGGTCGTCGAACCGCTCGTCCCCTGGCGAATGGTCCAGCCCGACGCTCCGTCCCGACCCGTGGGCGCGCCTACAGGCCTGCCAGCACCATCTCCACGTTGCGCCTGTTCTTCCCCCAGTCCACAAGGGTCATGGGGAACCTGGATCGAGACTCGATGCGCAGAACCGTTCCCTCTCCTTGCGCTGTGGCTGTGACGCGAACAACCTCGCCCCATGACTTGAACGACATGCCCACCGCCACTTCCAGCTCTTCAGACGTGCTGGACCGCAGGCGGGCACGGGGGATGCGCATGGCGGCGCGTTCGGCGCGCGCAAGCGCGGCTGCGGGTGCGCCCGGGAACGTGGACTCGGCATGCGCTCTGCTGCCGACGGTGCCCTCGACGTCCCTCACACGAGGATCCTATGGCGGCTGGCGAAGATGAGGACTCCCGCTCCTAGGCCGACGGTGTGCGTCCGCAGGGTCCCAGCCGAGCCCGGTGTCCCGGCGCGACCGGCGGGGCGAGAGGCTGACGGCATGGACGCCACAGTCGAGTCCGCCTCGGCCACGTTGATGGGCTTCGACGGATGGGACACGTTCGCTCCCCTCGCGGGCGGCAGGGGCGGCGCCCACCTGGCGTGGCGGGACGGGGCCGCGCATGTGGTCAAGACCTACCCGGCGGACGACGACGTGCGCGGGGCGCGGGAGCGGGCGGCCCTGAGCGCGCTCGACGGCGCCGCAGGTACGCCGTCGTTGCTGGCCGAGGGTGACGATCCGCCGATGGTGGTGATGACCCACCTCGACGGGACGGGCAGCCTGGCGGACGCGCTCCTGGCGGCGGATGGCCGGTCGGCTCGCCGGGCGTTGACGCTGTGGGCGGAGGCGTTAGCCGGGCTGCACGCCGCGGGCACCTCCGACACCCGTGCCGCGTTCGCCGATGCGCTCGCCGCACGAGCGCCCCAGCTCGAGCCCCGGACACTGGCGGACGACTTCAGGGTCGCCGCGGACAGGTATGCCGACGTGCTCGACGAGCTCGGGCTGCCGCCGCACCCGGAAGCCCTAACCGACCTGCGCAGGCTGCCGTCGAGGTTGGCCGATCCCCGCCACGAGGTCCTGAGCCCGGCCGACACCTGCCCGGACAACAACGTGCTCACCGCCGGACGCGCGCACCTGCTCGACTTCGAGTACGCCGAGCTGCGCCACCGCGCGTGGGACGTCGCCTACCTGTACGCACCGTGGCCCAGCTGTTGGTGCGCCTGGCTGCTTCCCCACGACGCTGCCGAGGCCGCCGTCTCCGCGTACCTCCAGGCAGCCGGCTCGGCCGTGGACGACGCCACCTTCGGCGCCGACCTCGCGCTCGCCACGCTGGGGTGGCAGGCGATGACCCCGGCCTGGTTCATCTCGGGTGCCTTGGCCGGCGCCGACCCGACCGAGGACGCGCGACGACCGAGCCGGCGGGCGTTCGTGTTGCACCGCCTGGCCGCGGTTGCCGGCCACGACGACCATCCAGCCCTCGCGGCCATGGCCGCAGACCTGCTGTCCGTCCTGCGTGACAGGTGGGGAACCGTCCCCCTCGACCTGGCGCCGGCGTTCCGGAGGTGAGCCGGCCGACCCTCACCCCAGCTCGGGATCAGGCAGCACCGGCCCCGCGCCCGTGGCGGGCCGACCGAGCCCGGCCACCGCTCCGAGCACCAGCACGATCCCCAGCACGGCGAGGGGACCGAGCGGCTCCTCGAGCACGAGCGCGGCCACGACCGCCGCGGTCACCGGCTCGACCAGGCTGGCGGTCACCGCGGTGCTGGGCTCGGTGACGCGGAGCCCGGAGTAGAGCAGGACGTAGGCCAGCGCCATGGTCAGGACGCCGAGGTAGACCAGCCACGCGAGGGCGACGGGGTCGGCGGTGAGGTGCGGGCCGTCGACGAGGGCGGCGGCCGGCAGCAGCACCGCCGCCCCGACCAGGGTCATGCCCGACGTCAGCACGACCGGGTGCGCCTCGCGGCTGACCGAGCCACCGGCCACGGTCGTGAGGGCGTACGTCGTCCCCGACGCGATCGCGAGCACCACGCCGGCGGCCGGGGCGGGGCCGGTCGACGCCTCGCTCCCGGCGAGGCTGACGAGCACCAGCCCGGCGAGCGCCGTCGCCAGGACGGCCAGCCGCGACGGCACGGGCGCGCGACGCCGGCGTACGGCCTCGGCGACGGTGAGCAGCACGGGTGCCAGGCCGAGGCTGACCACGGTCGCGACCGCGACGCCGACCTGCGTCACGGCGACGAAGTAGAAGCCCTGGTAGGCGGCGGTGCCGACGCCGACGGCGAGCAGCTGGCGCGGCCGGGACCGGGCGAGCGCGAGCAAGTCGCCGACCCGGCGGAGGGCGACGAGGACGACGAGCAGCGCCAGGGCCGCGAGGGCCATCCGCCACGCGCTGATCGTGACGGGGGACAGCGGGGCCTGCTCGCGGACGAGCTGGACGGCGAGGCCGCCGGTGCCCCAGAGGACGCTGGCGGCGGCGACCTCGGCGAGGCCGCGCAGGTGGGACGAGTGGCTGGACATGCAGGAACGCTCCGGGCGCGAGTCGGGACAGGGACTCGGGTGCGGAGCGGTGGCCGCCCCGCCTCAGGCGGGCGGAGGCGGGAGCAGGCGCGGCGTCGGGCTCATGGCGGCGATCATGGCAGACGGGCCGCACCCCGACTGCACGTTTTTCGGTGGGTGGGCGCGCGTGGCCTAGCATCGGGTGTCCGTCGGAGGCGGACGAGCCGTGCCAGACACCGACGAGGGGAACCTTCGACCGCATGACTTCCGCAGCTGACGTCCGACCGGGCCGCGTGCTCGTCACCGGCGGTGCCGGCTTCATCGGCACCACGCTCGCCACCCAGCTGGCCGACCAGGCAGAGGCGTGGGTCGTGCTGGACAACCTGCACCCGCAGGTCCACCCCGACTCCAAGCCGCCGGCCGACCTCCCGGACTCGGTCGACCTCCGCGTCGGCGACGTCACCAGCGCCGACGACCTCGACGCCGTCGTCGCCGACCTGCGACCCGACACGGTCGTGCACCTCGCCGCCGAGACCGGCACCGCGCAGTCGCTGTCGGAGAGCACCCGGCACGGCATGGTCAACGTCGTCGGCACCACCCAGCTCCTCGACTCCCTCACCCGCGCGGGCCACGTCCCGGCCCACTTCGTGCTGACCAGCTCGCGTGCGGTCTACGGCGAGGGCGTGTGGCGCAACCCCGACGGCTCGACGTTCCAGCCCGGCCTGCGCACCCACGCGCAGCTCGAGGCCGGGAAGTGGGACCACGGCGACGGCGCCGCCCACGTGCCCAACTCCGTGGCCGGCACCCACCCCAACCCGATCAACGTCTACGGCGCCACCAAGCTCGCGCAGGAGCAGATCCTCGCCGCGTGGACCGGCTCGCACGACACCCGCCTCTCGGTGCTGCGCCTGCAGAACGTCTACGGTCCGCGCCAGTCGCTGTCCAACCCCTACACCGGCATCGTCTCCCTCTTCTCGCGGCTGGCCCGCGAGGGCAAGTCGATCCCGCTCTACGAGGACGGCGACATCACCCGCGACTTCGTCTACATCGACGACGTGGTCAGCGCGCTCGTCGCCGCGATCGCGCACATGCCCGCCGACCACATGCGCACCGTCGACATCGGCAGCGGCGTGCGCACGACCATCGGCGACCTGGCCCGCGAGATCGCCCGCTACCACTCCGCCCCCGAGCCGCACGTGACCGGCCAGTACCGCGACGGCGACGTCCGCCACGCGTCGTGCACCGTCGAGGACACCGTGCGCCGCCTGGACTGGGAGCCCCGCTGGAGCCTCCGCGACGGCGTCGCCGGTCTCCAGGAGTGGATCGCGACCCAGCTCGACTGATGGCCGCCTCGACCCCACTGCCCGCGCCCGACGGCGTACCCGCCGCCGGCGTGCCGGCGACCGCGCCGGTCATCGCCACCGCGCACCGGTCCAACAACCTCGACGCGCTGCGCCTCATCGGCGCGCTCGCGGTGATCTTCGGGCACGCCTACCACATCGTCGGACGGCCCTTCGAGAACCCGGTCGTCGCCGGCTACCCCGTCCAGACGCTGGGCGTGATCATCTTCTTCAGCATCTCCGGCTACCTCATCACCGCCAGCTGGAGCCGCACGAAGAGCCCGGTGAGCTACTTCGCGGCTCGCAGCCTGCGCATCTTCCCGGCGCTCATCCTGGTCGTGCTGGTGTGCATGTTCGTCGTCGGACCGCTGGTCACCGTGCTGCCCATGGGGCAGTACTTCGGCGGCTTCCCGACCACGCTGGACCAGATCAGGGACCTGCCCGACGCATCGAACGTCTGGACGTACCTCGGAAACATCATCCTGCGTCCGCAGTACGAGCTGCCCGGCGTCTGGGGCGACCACCCCTACCCGAACGCGGTCAACGGCTCGCTCTGGACCCTGCCGGCCGAGTTCTTCTGCTACCTGCTCGTGCCGCTGGTGTTCCTCTTCCCGAAGGTCGCGCGGATCCCGGTGATCGCGCTGCTGCTGGCCGCGTCGGTCTGGTACTCGATGACCCCGCCGATGGACTCGGCCGTCATCTGGCACTCCCGCATCTCCGACAACGCGCTCATGTGGGTCTTCTTCGCTGCGGGCGCGATCCTGCGGCTGCTCGCCGAGCGGGGCATGAAGTTCCGCACCGACGTCGCGGTCGGCCTGCTGGCGGTCTACCTCGTCATCGCCGGCACGCTGCCGCAGCACACGACGAAGATCGCCTGGATCTTCCTCCCCTACATCGTGCTGACGGTCGGCCTCGCGTCGACGCCGTACGTCCGGCGCGCCTCGCGCTACGGCGACCTGTCCTACGGCCTCTACCTCTGGGCGTTCCCGGTGCAGCAGGTCGTGATCGACCTGTGGGGCGTCCAGCGGATGTCGGTCAACCTCGTCGTCGTCACGGCGATCACCGCGCTGCTGGCACTCGCGTCCTGGCACCTCGTCGAGCATCCCTCGCTCAAGCTGAAGGACCGGATCGTGCGCCGCTTCGCCCGACCCCGCCCGCAGCCGGCGCCAGCCGCTGGGACGCCCGTCAAGGAGCCCGCCGCGCGGTCGTAGGGTCTCTGCCATGACCGAGACCCCCACCGTCGCCGACCTCCTGGAGCAGATCCAGGAGCACGGCGCCTGGGCGGTCATCCGGCGCAAGGCCGCGCCGACCGTCGGCCTCGTCGGCGGCACGCCCCACGAGGTGGCCAGCCTGCTCGACATCCCCCTCGAGACCGGTACGCCGGAGCCCGGCCGCAGTGCCGACCGACTGGTCGCCGTGCCGTTCCGCCAGGTCCGCGAGCGAGGCTTCGCGGCGATCGACGACGGCACCCCGCTGACGGTCGTCGACATCGAGGCCGAGCACGAGGTGACGGTCGAGGACCTCCTCGCCGCGCTCCCCGACGTACCCGTCGAGTTCGCCGACCGCGGCGGCTTCTCCACCGACGACGACGACTACGCCAAGGTCGTCGAGGCGATCATCCGTGACGAGATCGGCCAGGGCGAGGGCGCCAACCTCGTCATCGGCCGGCACTACCGCGCCGTCGTCGCCGACTGGGACGCCGCGAAGGCGCTGACGGTGCTGCGCCGGCTGCTCGAGCGCGAGCGCGGCGCCTACTGGACGTTCTGCTTCTTCACGGGCGAGCGCTTCCTCATCGGCGCCAGCCCCGAGCGGCACGTGTCGGTGCGGCAGGGCGACGTCCGGATGAACCCGATCTCTGGCACCTTCCGCGTGGCCGGCCACGGTGACGACCTCAAGGACCGGCTGCTGGAGTTCCTGGCCGACGAGAAGGAGGTCTTCGAGCTCTTCATGGTCGTCGACGAGGAGCTCAAGATGATGTGCGACATCTGCCAC